>JBHJIZ010000118.1:0-11431 GCA_050043005.1 Paracoccaceae bacterium | reverse complement strand
TCCCGCAGATGATCTGTACGGCGGGAACCCGGCGCACGATGAAATCGTCAGTCGCCTGGAAGTTGATCGCCGCAAGGCCTTGGGCGGCGTTTGTGAACGCGGCCAGCGGAACATCGGCTTCTGTATAGCCGCTGCCAAGGCGCACCCCGTCGCTCAAGGTCACGGCCGGGGCCTTGAAGGCACAGACCTCGGTTCTGTCGGCACCCGGAAGCCCGGGCTCGCCAAGCAGTGGCATGATCGACGGCGTCGCACCCAGCGCTTCGGCCATGACCGTGTCGGTGTCTCCAAGCCCCTGAAGCGAGTCCGCCAGATCCTCGAGCCCCCGCGCGCGATACCGTTCGGCCTGTTGCACCGGTGACTGCGCGTCCGGATCCAGCAGCAGAATATCCAGCGCCACCGCAGTCGCGCCGTAGCGCGCGATCTCTTCCATCAGGAAGGCCAGGTAATTGCGCGGCCAGGGCCAGGGCAGGACCTGCTCCATCGAGCTTTGATCGATCGCGATCACGACAGCGGGTGCCTTTGCCGGATCTCCGCGGTCGCGCGGCAGGATCTTCTGCTGCGCATCCCACCATGCATTGCGCCACGAGCTTTCCGTGTCCAGCCCGCGCCAGACGAAAAACAGTGTCAGCAAGGCAAGCAGGATCAGCCCGAGCAGACGGGACGCGGTCAGGGCGTCCACCAGCTGCGCGCGTCCGGGCAGCGTCATCCGAGTGTCAGGACAAGTCCGTCATAGGCACCCGAGACTTCCAGCGGCGCTCTCTCACGGCGCATGATCTCCTCGATCCGGCGGGCCTCGCGGACGATCTGGTCAAGCCGCTCATCGTTGTTCAGTGGCTCGTGATGGAAGAACACCAGGTGGCGCACGTCGCCCATCAGGGCCAGCTCGACACCGACGACATTCGACGAATGTCCCCAGTCTTCCTTCACCGATGTGGCTTCAGCCAATGAATACTGCGCGTCGAATATCAGCACATCGGCGCCGCGAATGAAGTCGACATAAGGATAGCCGTCCGAAATCATCTCGGGCTTATGCTCGGCGTCCGAGGCATAGACCGTCACCGTGCCCGCGCGCTCGACCCGGAAGCCGAAGGCACGCCCGGCATGGTTCAACTCGTGCGCCCGCACCTTGTATCCGTTGATCTCCAGGTCCGTGTCCGGCTCGATGATGTGGAAGTTGATCTCCGCACCCAGCACATCGAATGGCACCGGGAACGAGGGCGCACCGTGCTGGCGCCGGAAGCATTCTTCGACATTGTCATGGCAGGAGTAGATGTGGATCACGTTGCCCGGGATGTAGGCGGGCATGAAGAACGGGAAGCCCATGATGTGGTCCCAGTGAAAATGGGACATCAGCACATGGTAAGGCTCGGCCGCGACCGGGCCGGTCGTTCGCATCACCTCGGCCGCATATTCCCGTGCGCCAGAGCCGAAATCGATCAGCAGACTGGGTCCCGAGGGTTCGCTGACCTGCACACACGCGGTGTTACCGCCATAGATCGTCGGCAGGCTCTCGTTTGCGCCGCTGGCAATGAACGCCCGAACGCTTTCACGATTTGCGATGTCCGCTGGTGTCGCCGCGTTCAGGACCGCCTCGATCTGCGCCTCGATCTGTTCACGCGACTGAGGGCGAGGGATCGACCCTCGCGTTCCCCAGAACTTGACATCGATCGACATTTAGATGTCAGCCCGAGAAAGCCTCTGCCGCTTCCGCGGAGATTTGTGCCATGGCTTCATTGGTCGAGCCTGCGACATTCAAAAGCGCATCGAATTTCGAGATGCGGAAGACTTCGCGAACCACTCCGCCAATCCCGCAGACGACGAGTTTCCCGTCACCTGTCGTCACGGCGCGTTGCGCCAGCAGCAGCGCGCGCAGACCGGCGCTGGTGATAAAATCGAGCTTCCCAAGATCGATCACCATGCCACCGCCGCGCGCGACCTTCTCGGCATGTGCAGTCAAGTCTTTCAGAAAATCGTCCGAATTGGTGTGATCAACGCGCCCAGAGACTGCCACAAGACAGCAATCCGCATACTGTTCGGCCGAGACCTTTAGGGAAGATGGCGCAGGATCTGTGGCGTTCATTAGTCTCGCTCAATCAATAGCTCTCTACAGGGTAGCAGAGCAAAAGCCTCGAAAACAGGAAAAACCGTTTCGTCGCAATGGCCGACATTTCCCCCGTACGTTTGCATGATGTCTTGCGCGGTGCCGCGTGCTGGGTCAAGAAAAATGGGAATTCTTTCCATCAATCATTGTCAGAGACCCGTTTTTTGGTGGTCTTCCGGGCGAAGTCGAGGCGACATGCGATCATGACTATGTCCATCGAGACGCTGACGCCCGTGCTGCTGACCTACATGCTGGCCGGGCTGGTCAAGGGCGCGATGGGGTTCGGATTGCCGATCGTCGCGATTGCTCTGTTGCCGATGTTTGTGCCTGTGGACACAGCGCTCGCACTGAACGCGATCGTCGTGATCGCGACCAACGTCAACCAGATCGTGCAAGGCGGCCAGTACCGCGATGGGCTGTCGGTTGCCTGGCCGTTGGTCCTGGGAATGGCCTTGGCAATCCCGCCGACTGCGATCCTCGCCGCTGGTCTTTCGGCTGACACGCTGTTGCTGATCGTCGGCGTGTCGGTTCTGATCTTCATCGCGATCAGTCTCGTCAATCCGGCGTTGTCGGTGCCGCAGGTCTGGCGCCGTCCGGCGGGGCTGGGGTTCGGCCTGCTTGGCGGCATTGTCGGAGCACTGACCTCGGCGCCTGCGGCGGCACTTGCACCCTACATGATCGCTCTGCACCTGCCGCGCCCGGTCTACATCACGGCGCTGGGCTATCTTCTGACCGGGTTCGGTGTGATCGTCGCGCTCTCCTATGCCTCGGTCGACATCCTGCACGCCTCGCATGTTCTGCCTGCCCTTGCCAGCGTGCCGATTGCTATCGCTGGCATGTGGATTGGCGACCGCTGGGCGCGCCGTCTCGCCAACGAAACCTTTCGCCGGGCCGTGCTGGCCCTTCTGGCCGTTTTGGCCATCGCGTTGATCAGGAGATCGCTGGGATGAGTGTGAAAGACCTGCTTGCCGCCCGGTTCGGAGATGCCCCGAACGTGCCCGAGATCGCGGAACCTCTGGCCGACATGGCCGGGCGCGGGGTGTGCCGGGCCTATGATCCCGACCGTCCGGGCGACCCCGACCTGTTGCGCACGCTCTGCGGTGTCGCATTGTCCGCGCCGTCGAAATCGGACCTGCAGCAGCGCGATATCGTTGTTGTCAGCGATCCGGCGATCCGGGCGGAACTGGATGCGATCACCGGGTTCGACTGGCAGCTGGAGGCACCTGTGCTTCTGGTCTTCTGCGCCAATCACGAGCGTATGCATGTCTGTCACCGGATGGCGGACATCCCGATGACCAACAACCATCTGGATGGGTTCTTCAATGCCTCGGTCGATGCCGGGATCGTGCTGGGGGCTTTCGTGACCGCCGCCGAACGGGTCGGCCTGGGCACCTGTCCGCTTTCGGTCCTGCGCAACCGGGCCGCACAGGTGTCCGAGCTTCTCGGACTGTCCGACCGCGTCATTCCGGTCGCGGGCCTCACCGTCGGCTGGCCTGCGCGCCCGCCGCGGATTGCGCCACGGCTATCGCTTGCAGCGACCGTGCACGAGAACCGGTTCGGTGCGGATATGGAGGCCGGGATCCGCGAGTACGACCAGCGCCGGGGCAGCCCGCCGCGCCAGCGCGACCCCGAACGTTTCGGCGAGAAGCCCGGGTACGGCTGGTCCGACGACAAGGCCCGGCAATACGCCGATCCACAGCGTAACGATTGGGGAGAATTCGTACGCGCAAAGGGTTTCGATCTGGAGTGACGGCAGATGCGCCACGGACCTGAATCTACGCCATCATCGCTTCGCAATCCGTTTGGCGGCAAACGAGGCGATCGGCGCCGGTGGACAGGCCCGGATCGTGGCGGCGGGCAATCCCTGGGACGACAAGGACGTGGTCCGAGGTGATCAGACCTGAACGGTGTTTATCCACGTGAATATCGACGTGCAGGACTTTTGCGCACGTTGATACGCATGTCGCATGTCGATAAAAATCTGGCTCGTCCCGCGGCGCGTCAGAGCCAGCGCACCTTGTCGCTGGAAAGCAGCTCTTCAATCGCCCCAGGCACCTTCTGTCCCGCCGCGACCTTCCCGTCCATTTCGGCTTCCAACCCCTCGATGCGCTGCACCGTGGCGATGACATCGTCGATCAGGTCGAACGGCACGACGACCGTGCCTGTCCGGTCGGCAACGATCAGATCTCCGGTCTCGATCCGCACTCCGCCAACGACGACAGGTGTTCCAACCTTGGCGGGGCCTTTCGTGTAGGGCGAATTCGGGGTTATTCCGGCGCAGACGATCGGCAGGCCGACCTCGACCAGACCTTCGTGGTCACGCACCAGACCGTCGGTCACGAAGCCCACCGCGCCGCTGTTGCGGCACATGCCCAGCACGCGGTCTCCGGCAACCGCCGAGCCTCGCCACGCGCCCGTAGCCGCCACCATCACATCACCTGGTTGGATCAGCGAGAGCGACCCCATCAGGCCCAGCAGAGCGTCCGGCCCGTTGTCCGAGGTCAGCGCCACACCGCAAAACCGGGTCGGAAGTGCATGGATGTCCAACAGCTCAAGTTCTGGATCCAGCCCGCCCTTGCCGTCCATCGCATCGCACAGAAAGCCCGTTGGCTGGTCTTTTAAAGCCGCGATCTGAGCATCCGTCGGGCGCCGCACCGGGCGTTGGATCTGCAAGAGGGGCGGTTCTTCCAACATGTCGTCGATCCTTATTTCGTACCGAACAGGCGGTCGCCCGCATCGCCGAGGCCGGGCACGATGTACCCTTTCTCGTTGAGATGACTGTCGAGTGCGGCTGTAAAGACTTGTACATCCGGGTGCTCCTTGCGGAAGGTCTCGACGCCCTCAGGCGCCGCGACTAGCGCCACGAACCGAATGTCGGTCGCCCCGGCCCTCTTGACCTCGCTGACCGCTGCCGCACCCGACCCCCCGGTGGCGAGCATCGGGTCCACGACAATCGCGACGCGATCCTCCATCTTCTCAGGCAGCTTGTTGTAATAAGCGACCGGTTGCAGCGTCTTCGGATCTCGATACATGCCCAGATGCCCCACGCGCGCGCCGGGGATCAGATCCAGCATCCCCTGCAGCAGCCCGTCTCCCGCCCGCAGGACCGAGACGAAACAGAGCTTCTTGCCTGCCAGCTTCTTGGTTTTCATCGGTGCGACCGGCGTCTCGATCTCGATATCCTCGAGTTCCAGGTCGCGCAGGACCTCGTAGGCCAGCAGCATCGAGATTTCCCGCAGCAGGGTCCGGAACTTGACCGTCGATGCCTCCTTGTCGCGCATAAGGGTCAGTTTATGGACGATCAGCGGGTGATCGATGACTGTCAGGCCGTCCATGAATGTCCTCCTAGCCGTCGGGCGCGACGACCTTTTGGCGGGAGGATGGGGCGATGTCTAGAAGGTATCGGGCTGCCGTGCCGCACTTGCTCCGGCGCGTCCGTCGGTACGATGCGAGATACGGCAGCCAACGCCGCTCGGAACGACCACTCGGCAAGGGCACCCGGCCCGAAGGCCGAGTTGATGGTCCCGAGCCCATCGCACTTGCGTGGTCAGGTTGAGCGGACACCGAGCCAGTAGGCACGGATGCCGCACCCCCTCCCTCACCCGGGTCTGACAGGGGCCTACAGGCTACGAACTACGATATCTGTGGCAGAAGCGCGTCCATCGAAGCCTTGGCATCACCATAGAACATCCGCGTGTTCTCCTTGAAGAACAGTGGGTTCTCGATGCCGGAATACCCGGTGCCGCGCCCGCGCTTGCAGACGAAGACCTGAGCCGATTTCCAGACCTCGAGCACCGGCATCCCCGCGATCGGCGAGCCGGGATCGTCCTGGGCCGACGGGTTGACGATGTCATTGGCGCCGATGACGATCACCGCATCGGTCTCGGGGAAATCTTCGTTGATCTCCTCCATCTCCAGCACGATGTCATAGGGCACCTTGGCCTCGGCCAGCAGCACGTTCATGTGGCCGGGCAGGCGGCCAGCGACCGGGTGGATCGCGAAGCGCACGCTTTTGCCTGCCGCACGCAGCTTGCGCGTCAGTTCGGAGACCGAGCCCTGCGCCTGCGCCACAGCCATTCCGTAACCGGGGACGATGACGACGCTGTCGGCATCGTTCAGGGTCGAGGCCACCGCATCGGCCGACGCCTCGATCATCTCGCCTTGCGGACCGTCGGCCGAGGCTTGCTGTTCGCCGCCCCAGCCGCCCAGGATCACGCTGACAAAGGACCGGTTCATGCCCTTGCACATGATGTAGGACAGGATCGCGCCCGAAGATCCGACCAGCGCCCCGGTCACGATCAGCAGATCGTTGCCCAGTGTGAAGCCGATGGCCGACGCCGCCCAGCCCGAATACGAGTTCAGCATCGAGACAACCACCGGCATGTCGGCGCCGCCGATCGCCATGATCAGGTGCCAGCCGATGGCGCCCGCGATGATCGCGACCGCGAGCATGGTCCAGAGGCCCGCGCCATTGACGTACATGATCGTCAGCACGACGCAGAGCGCGAAGGCGCCCAGGTTGATCTGGTGCCGGAAAGGCAGGGTCAGCACCGCCGACGAGATCTTGCCCGCCAGCTTGCCGTACGCGACGATGGATCCGGTAAAGGTGATCGCGCCGATCAGGATGCCGAGCGCCAGTTCAACCTTCAGGATGCTCAGCTCGATAGCCGATTTCTTGGCAATGGTCGCCGCGAAGCCCGCGAGTTCCTTGACCGCATCCGGCCCGGCTTCCGTCGCGGCCATGGCCGCGCTCATCTCCAGATCCGCGTTGATGCCGATGAAGACCGCTGCCAGACCGACGAGACTGTGGAAGCCCGCAACCAGCTCGGGCATCTGGGTCATCTGCACCTTGTTGGCGACGATGTAGCCGCCGACACCGCCGATCGCGATCATCAGAAGCAACAGCCAGTGCGCGCTTACCCCGGGTGCGCCAATGGTCGCGAAAACCGCCAGCGCCATGCCGATGATGCCGTACCAGATGGCGCGTTTCGCCTTTTCCTGGTTCGACAGCCCGCCGAGCGCGAGAATGAAGAGGATTGCCGCCACCACGTAGGCGGCCGTGACCAGTCCGATGCTCATTGTCCCCGTCCCCTAACTCAGCTGCGCTCGAACATGGCGAGCATCCGGCGCGTGACCAGGAAGCCACCGAAGATGTTCACCGATGCCATCAGGATCGACAGCGCCGCGAGCACCACCACGATCCCGGAGCTTGACCCCACCTGTAACAGCGCGCCGACAATGATGATCGACGAGATTGCGTTGGTGATGGCCATCAATGGCGTGTGCAGCGAATGCGCGACACCCCAGATCACGTAGAAGCCGACAAAAACCGACAGGACGAACACGATGAAGTGCTGCATGAAACTGGCGGGTGCGACCGTGCCGACCAGCAGCAATAGCGCGCCGCCGATCCCAAGCATCCACGCCGTCTGATCGAGCGATTTTTTCAGCTCGGCCTGTTCTCGGGCGGATTTCTCCGCCGCAGTTTCCTCCGGCGCCGTCTTCTTTGGCTGAGCTGCAATCGCCTGCACCTTGGGGGGCGGCGGTGGCCACGTGACCTCGCCCTGGTGGCAGACCAGCGCGCCGCGGATGACGTCATCCTCCATGTCGATGACCGCGTTGCCGTCGTTCTCTGGCGTCAGGTCGTCGACCATGTGGCGTATGTTGGTGGAATACAGCGTCGAGGACTGCGTCGCCATCCGGCTGGGGAAGTCGGTGTAGCCGACGATGGTGACACCGTTCGGGCTGACGATCTTCTCGTCCTTCTGGGTCAGTTCGCAGTTGCCGCCGCGCTCGGCGGCGAGGTCTACAATGACCGAGCCGGGCTTCATCAGCTCGACCATGTCTGCGGTCCACAGCACCGGCGCGGGCCGGTTCGGGATCAACGCCGTGGTGATGACAATGTCGATCTCGGGTGCCAGTTCGCGGAACTTCGCGAGTTGCTTTTCCCGGAACTCCGGCGACGATGGTGCCGCATACCCGCCGGTCGCAGCACCGTCCTGGGCGGGCTCGTCAAACTCGAGAAAGACGAATTCGGCGCCCATCGACTCGATCTGCTCGGCAACCTCCGGGCGGACGTCGAAGGCCAGCGTGATCGCCCCCAGTGAGGTCGATGTTCCGATCGCGGCCAGACCGGCGACACCGGCGCCGACGACCAGAACCTTCGCGGGCGGCACCTTGCCCGCTGCGGTGACCTGACCGGTAAAGAAGCGGCCGAAGTTATTCCCGGCCTCGATCACCGCACGATAACCCGCGATGTTGGCCATGGACGACAGCGCGTCCATCTTCTGGGCGCGGGAGATGCGCGGGACCATGTCCATCGCCAGCACGGACATGTTCTTGCCATTCAGGCTCGCCAGCATTTCTTCGTTCGCGGCAGGCCATACGAAGGAGATCAGCGTCTTGCCTTCGGGGGCGTTCGCGATCTCGTCAGTCGAGGGTTCGCGCACCTTGGCGATGATGTCCGATTGCGACCAAAGCTCGGCTGCGTTCGGCAGGACCGTCACGCCCGCGTCGGCATAAGCCTCGTCCGAGATCGAGGCGAGCGCGCCCGCGCCACTCTCGACCAGACACTCATAACCCAGCTTCTGCAGCCGCTGGGCGCTGTCGGGGGTCATCGCGACGCGCGCTTCACCCTCGAATGTTTCCTTTGGAGCGCCGATCTTCACCGTCGAGTTCCTCCTCGTCCCGTTTGGCGAAACAAACTGCCACTAGGCGGCAGAGTTTCAAGGCGCGGCGTCGCCGCAGGTTGGTTAATCGATCCTTGCAGCTTCGCAGACCGTTGGCGTCAAGCTTTCGGGTGGCCAAGATAAACCAGGCTTGCCAATTGCCAGCCAAGCAGCGCGCCCAGGATTTGCGAGGCCAGGAATGGGATAACATCGGCTGGCTGAATGCCGGAGAACGTCGCCGTCAGGGACCGCGCAATGGTCACGGCTGGATTGGCGAAACTGGTCGAGGCGGTGAACCATAGCGCCGCCATGATGTAGAGCCCGACCATCACTGCGATCAGATGTGGGGCGACGCGCAAACCGGCGAAGATCACGAACACCAGACCGGCTGTTGCGACGACCTCGGCCGTCCATTGCCCGGGGCCCGTGCGAACCCGTTCGGACACCTGAAGCACGTCGAGGTCGAACATCAGGTGCGCCAGCCAGACGCCAAGCATCGCGGCGCCGATCTGGACGATGACATAAGCGAAAGCGTCGGCGGCGGGCAGATCGCGGCGAATGGCGAAGACCATTGTCACCGCCGGGTTGAAGTGCGCGCCCGAGACTGGCCCGAACAAGGTGATCAGCACGAACAGCATCGCGCCGATAGCGATTGCATGAGGCAGCAGCGCGGCGCCCGGCTGGCCGTTGGCCAAGGCATCGCCCATGATGCCGGAACCAACGATCGTGGCCAGCAGCAGACAGGTCCCCAGCCCCTCGGCCAGCAGCCGTTGCATCAGCATGGTCAGTAGTCCCCGATCTCGAGCATCAGCGCGCGCAATTCGTCCCCTGCCATGTCTTCGACTGGCAGCGCAAGCAGTGCGTTGATCCGCGCGCTGAGCCAGTGATAGGTGTGTTGGAAGGCAAGGTCCGCTTGTCCGGGCGGAGCACTCGCCGGGTCATCGATGTCCCAGGTCACGCGAACCGGTTCTCCCGGCCAGTCCGGCATCGCCTCGGTGGCGACCGTGGGGCAAAGAACCAGCACGACATCCAGGGTCGGGGCACCAGGAGACGCGAACTCGTGCCAGCTCTTCGACCGCAGCGTGTCGGTTGGCACGCCGCGCCGCTCGAGCAAGCTTCGGGCCTTTGGATGAACCTGTCCGGCCGGATTGGACCCGGCAGACCAGGCGCGCACGCGGCCATCGCCGTCGCGATTGAAGATCGCTTCGGCCAGGATGGACCGGCTGGCGTTTCCCCCGCACAGCGTCAGAACGGTGAGCATCGCGGCTTCCCCTCCGAACTGCGATCCCGGTGCTGCGGCGGGAATACGCAAATACGCAGAACTTTAGAAGAATTTTAACGATGCTGGCTTAGGAAGCGCAGTGTCTGCAGACATCTTGTGGTCAGCCCTTTGCGGCTTTCCGCGTTTCTCGGGTCCCTTTGGTAAGGGCCCATGGACCGGCCGGTCCAGCACCCGACCCTTGCGGTGCACGCGCCGTGCAGCTCCGAGCCCAGCGCCACGCGCTTGAGCGGCTCCATCTCCCGAGAAATGCACGAAACCGTCCCCGGAGTATCTCCAGGGGCAGGCGTGCGCTATCTGATCAATCCTCGAACATCGTTGGCAGGTCCATCGAGCTTTTCTTGCCGATATCGCCCCAATGCCTTGTCAGGAAGGTGTCGGCGGACTTGCGGCCCGCATCCCGCAGAAAGTCGAACAGCTCTGGTTCCGGCACGATCTTGGTGGCAACATTGAGCTTGGCCATCGTCTCGTCATCCCGGATCGAATGGATGTAGAGCGCACGCTCTGTGGTCGAGACGAGTTCGCCTGACTTGATCAATTCCATGATCCGGTTGAGTGACCGCAGTTCCCGCAGCAGAGACGAGTTGAACGAGATCTCGTTGATCCGGTTCTGGATGTCGTCGGCCTTGGTCGGCACGTCCGGTCGTTCGATCGGGTTCACGTGGACGATGATCGTGTCCGGCGATGAACAGTGTCTGAACAGCGGGTAGAGGGCGGGATTGCCCATGAAGCCGCCATCCCAATAGTGCTGCTTGTTGATCTCGACCGCCTGGAACAGGTTCGGCAGGCACGCCGATGCCAGAACCACGTCCAGCGACATCTCCGGATCCCGGAACACCTTGATCTTGCCGGATCGCACATTGGTGGCCGAGATGAAAAGCGACGGCAGGCAAACCTTGCAGACCGTCTCCCAGCAGATCAGATCGTCCAGCAATTCGCGCAGTGGATTGATGTTGAGCGGGTTCCAGTCATAGGGCGAGAAGGCGCGGCCCAGCGTGTCACTGGCGAAGTAGACCGGACTGCGGATGGCGGCATCCGCGATCCGGGCGACGTCGTTCGAGAACAGCGCGACCCAATCCGTCAGCGGATTGACCGACCGTTTGGCCTGGGCGCGAATCTCTTCCCAGAACTGATCCAACAGCGCCTTGGCGCCCTTGGTGCCGCCGTTCACAAATCCGGTCTTCAGCATCAAGGCGTTCATCGCTCCGGCCGACGTGCCGGAAATCCCCTCGATGTCCAGGCGGGCTTCTTCCAGCAAACGGTCAAGCGCACCCCATGTGTACGCGCCATGGGCCCCGCCGCCCTGCAGCGCCAGATTGACCGATTTTCGCTTCAGGTGTTTCGCCATTTTTCCAACAGATCCGTAACCAGAATTCCATCAAT
>JBHJIZ010000117.1:0-54405 GCA_050043005.1 Paracoccaceae bacterium | reverse complement strand
CTGCAGATCGACCCGGTTCGGGTTCGACAGGGTCGAGAGGATCTCGTCCCCGGCATTGGCCAGGAAATCGAGCGTCACAACCCGGAAGCTCTCGGTGCTCTCGCAGACGAACTCACCGTCGCGGACGATTTCGGCGATCAGGGGGTCGTTCTCATCGAAGATGCCCGCATTGACGATGCGCTCACCGGCAACCGCGATGCTGCCGTCCGTATTGTAGGTCTGTGCCGTTTGCGTCTCGTCGAACGAGAACTTAAGGCCCGAGATTTGCGGGAAGCCGCCCGAGACGCCCGTGGGCAGAGCGGCGACCGCACCTTCCAGGAAGTCCTTCAGTTCGGTCTTGGTCATGTCCAGCATCACCAAGCCGTTGTTGAACGCCAGCGTCGTCGCGATGTCGTTCTGGCTGATGCCGCCTTCCGGCTTCACCACGGCGCCGGTTTCATCCAGCACGGCGGAGTTCGGCAGACGCACCGCCTCGTCACCACCCGGCGGGACCACGATCTCTCCGATGTTTGCACGAATGCCGCCACCGTTCTTGATCGAGATCAGCACGTCGCCGCCCAGAACATTGCCCAGAACGCGCTGATCCGAGACGATCTGGTTGGCGTAGTCGAGGTTCGCGTCCGCCGTCAGGTTGCCCAGAGTGGTCTCCTGCGTGCGCACGCCGTCCGGGTCGTCCGCCGTGAAGGTGCCCGAGCGGTTGCCGTTCAGGAACACGTCCGAGACGCCAAAGACGTTGCTTTCGGTCGCCACGATCTGCGCCTGGATGGCGTCGGTGATCGCATCGATTTCGGGATCGATCAGGCCTTCGGCGTGCTGATCCGCCACGCCCTGGTCGTCGGTTGCGTAAGCGCCCGACACCGTTTCGTCGTAGCTGCCTTCGATCAGGTTGCCATCCGCGTCGAAGTCGATGACGAGGCGGCCAACATACTTGTAGGTGCCATCGGTGTTGACCACCGCCGTCGATGTGCCGCCGGCATTGGTAACGAACTGCGGGTACTGACCCTGGTCGCTGTCACCGTCGCGGATGCGGTCGTTGTCGTCGAAGAGCCGCGTGTTCGAACCGCCCGCGATGATGATGTCGACATCGGTCAGCCGTTCTGCCAGCGCCAGTTCGATCGAGATCTGCTGCATGTGCGAGGCCAGGATGATCTTGTTCAAGCCGGGGTCGGCGGTCAGAAGCGCGTCGACCTCGGCCTGGATGATGGCCGCCAATGCGTCCAGTTCAGCGTCGGTCGGCGTGCCGCTGGCCCAGGCCGGAGAAACCCCCAGATCTTCACCCGGGCTCGAGATTGAACGGAGCGTCGGAACGGTCGCACCAACGACGCCGATGTTCTCGCCGTTGACGTCGATGACGACCGACGACGTCACGGTGTTGGCCTGGGGCGCTCCACCTCCCGCGACCGCGAGCGGCGCCAGGTTCGGATCCGTGCTGAAGTCCAGGTTCGTGGAGAGATAGGCGAAGTCCGCGCCCGCGAAGTCTTGCCCGTCGATAGCCGTGCCCGAGGTCAGGGCCGAGAAGTCACCCGCCGCCGAGCCGTCGATCAGGCCCGCCAGCAGCCCGGTGCCCAGGTCGAACTCGTGGTTGCCGAGCGCGATCGCCTGCACGCCAAGCTCGTTCTGGATCTGGATATCGGCGATGCCAGCCGATCCGAAGACGGCTTCCGAAGCATCGAAGAACAGGCCCGGAATGATCGCGTCGCCCGACGAGAGCGTCAACGTGTTGTCGGCAACGCCGTCGCCGCCCAAATCCTCGTTACGCAGCGCGTTCAGAACGCCCGATAGGTTGTCGATGTTGTCGATCGTGGCTGCATTAGCCTCCTGATCGGCGAAGTGCAGCAGTTCGAGTGTGAAGTCTGCGACCTGAGGAACAATCGCGGCGCCGTTGCCGGGCGAGCCGATGGCACTTTCACCGGCCGAGTTTGGCGCGGTCGCCACGGCACCGTTCACACCGTCAACCGAGAACGCCGCATTCGGGACGTCGAAAGATGCGCCGGGGTTTCCAGTGGTGTCCGGATAGGCCTCCGAATCCAGTGTGACCGCGTCCGAAAGATCACCATCACAGTTGGGATCGAGGAACAGGGTCACGGCATCGCCGCCTCCACCCAGACCAGCGCCGGAATACGTGCCGATCTGGACATTTGTGAGGTCGATGACCGGCGCCCAGACGCTCTCGAAGGTCACTGTGTCGGTGTCGTCGATGAAGATCACGGTCTCACCGGGATCGATCTGGCCGATACCTGAAAGAAGATCTGCGTCCGCGGTCGACGCGGATACGTCATCAAAGTAGAGATCGCCCTCGGTCGCGGCCACCCAGGCCTCGGTCCCGGTGTTGGTAACCTCGAACCAATCCTCGGTCAGATCCGGGTTCTGATCGTTGCCCGGCCAGATCTCGGTGATCTGCAGGTTGAAGTCCGGCGTGGTGCCGACCGCATCGCCCTCGATCACGATGTTGTCGATGGCAGCATCTTCATCACCGGCGTCGAGGTTGTTGAAGCTGATACGGACATCAAGCGACGACCCGGTCCCGGCGATTGCCGAACTGAATGTGGCAAAGGTGGCCGAAAGCGCGGTGCCGTCGCCAAGTCCGTCCCCATCGGTATCCAGCGCTGGTTCGGTGTTCGTGTCACCGGTTGCCTGGAAATCGATGAGGCTTTGGAACGCCCCCCCATCGACCGAGACCTCGATCAGCAACTGGCTGTCGGCATCCCAGTCCTGATTGGCGCCATCGTCGTCTTCGGCCACGAGCAGTGACAGCGACAGATTCTCGAATCCGGTGATGTCGATGCTCGAGATGGTGAGCGTCTGAACTGCGGCATCGCCTTCGCCGTCCAGATCCATGCCTGCGAAGAAGAAGCTGCCGTCCTGACCGGCGACTTCGTAGAAGGTTCCGATGTCCGAGCCATCGGTGCGAAGAAAGAAGTCGCCACCTCCATCGGTGAATTCCGGGATCGACGTGACATAGCGGCTGCCGTTGCCGTCCGTCTCGAAGCTCTCGGCGAAAATCGTGGCCATGGGTCTCTCTCCTTATCGGGCGTTGCGCGCGTCAAATGCGCAGCGGGGCAGCGGGGTGAAATCGGTGCAGGGCGTTCGGAGGCATTCGTGGATCGCGACCCGGTACGAATGCGTATGCTGAGAGCGCGCGCCCCAGGGCGCCGATGGTGGTTCCATCGTTTGACCTCTTTGCTCACCGAGCATGCGCGTGCGGGCGAGCATGCCATCCGTTCGATTCCCCATTGCGGGGACCCTACGCGGCGGGCAATGACGGGACCTGTTCGGAACGACGACAGTTCTGTGAACGGGCCGTTAAACATCCGTGACGCGAAACCGACCGGGAGAAAACTCGCGGAGGTGCAGTAACGCGTTGAAGAGACTGAAAAAATTTTGTGTGACTGAGCACGCTCACCAAACAAGCGTTCAACAACGCCGAGAAGCGCGCGACAACCGGGGACACGCGTCGATGCCTTCTACGCCTTCTGGACGCGGCTATCGAGGCCCTTCTACGGCAGGTTGTGTTGCACCGTTCAATGCGGATTTCGTCGCCCATCCGATTGCGATCGAGGCGAGGACGCATGCCGTGAACAGCCACAGCCCCCAGGCGGTCTGTACGCTGCCGATCCCGACGCCTTTAACCACCACGATATAGAGCGCGATCAGGAAAACATCGGCCATCGAGAGCTTGCCAATCGTCTCGATCAGCGGCAGTGCGCGCCGCCCGAGGTAGCCAAAATGGATGGCACTGATCGCCAGCGTCTTGAGATACGGAATGACGACCGCAAACAGCGCCACCAGCGCGGCCAGTGCCGCGTCGACCGCCCAGAGGTCGCTGACACCCCGGATGATCGTGATCTCGTTGCCCGAGAACCACGGCAGCACGCCCGCCGTCGCAAGCGGCGCCAGCCAGGCGGCGGGATAGAGGATCAGCAGAACCATATTTGCGGAACGCAACAGAGAAAGGGTCATTCTGGCGGCGCCTTGCGTGGTCCGTCTATCGAACGCATGGAATGGCACGAACGGCTCGCGTGGTTAAGGACTAATCCCGCGCCCAAGATGGATAAAGGGGTCGCCTATCCGGCGATTTCGGACAGGACAAATGTCACGTAATTTTCCGTTAAACGGATATCGGGCGATCTCCCGCACCTTGGGAGACCACCAGATTGTGCTCAGCCGCCCTTCTTGTCTTTCGCGGCAACGACGCCGTAATCGGGGGCGTCTTTCGTAGCCACGACGCCGGAGTCGATCGCATCCTTTGCGTCGACCGCAGAGCCGCTGGTCTGATAGCTGGTGATCATGATGTCGGTCATTTCCATTTTCAGACCACCCGCGGCTTGATCGAGGTCGCCGTCGTCCAGGGCCTCTGGTGTCTTCTTGTCGGTCATCTGAGTGTCTCCGATTCTGGAAAGAAAAGTGGTTCAGGACTTGCGGGTGATGTACTCGTGGCTGAGTGTCAGTTCTTCCATCGCCACGTCCGATCCAGGGCGATGGACCGCCTGCGAGAACGTGGCCAGATCGCTCCAGCTTTTGTGGTCCGATCCAGCTCCGGTAACTCCGTCGAGTTCGGTTTCATCAAGCGGCGCTGGCGGTTTGGTGTCGTTGGTCATGGTGTCCTCCTGCACGTCTGAATGGCGGAAGGTTGCCCCCGACCGGGCCAGCGGTCTGTACCGGATGCTACAGCTTTGCCGAAGTGTTAACGGATCGCCTCGATGGGACCGTCCGGCAGGCCGTTGACGAACTGATGGACGTATGGGTTTTCGGTGCTGTCGATCTCACCAACGGGGCCTTCCCACTGGATCACACCGTCGTGCAGCATGGCGACACGGTCAGCGATCTTGCGCACGCTGGTCATGTCGTGGGTGATGGGCATCGCGGTCGCGCCCATCTCGACGACGATCTCGCGGATCAGGTCGTTGATCACGTCGGCCATGATCGGGTCGAGGCCCGTGGTCGGTTCGTCAAAGAAGATGATCTCGGGTTCGGCGGCGATCGCACGGGCAAGGCCGACGCGCTTCTGCATCCCGCCCGACAGTTCCGCCGGAAACAGATCTGCGACATCGGCCGTCAGACCAACGCGGCGCAGTTTTTCGATGGCGATGTCGCGCGCTTCGTCCTTGGTCTTGCGCCGCTTGCCCTGCAGCAGCCGGAACGAGACGTTCTGCCAGACTGGCAGCGAGTCAAACAGCGCGCCGCCCTGGAACAACATCCCAAACTTGTCGAGTTGCGCCTCGCGCCTGCGGCCCCGCGCCTTGGTCACGTCCTCACCGTCCACCCGGATGATCCCGGCATCCGCCGTCAGGATGCCCAGCACGCATTTCAGCGTGACCGACTTGCCGGTGCCGGAGACGCCGATGATGACCGTGGAGCTGCCAGGCTGCACCGACAGATCCACGCCGCACAGAATGTGCTTGGATCCGAACGACTTACGGACGCCGGCCATCTCGATTTTCGCTGTCATGTTCCGAACAGTGCCTCGGTCAGGAAGTAGTTCGAGGCGAGAATCAGGATCGACGCGATGACAACGGCCGAGCGGGTGGCGCCGCCCACGCCCTGCGCGCCGCGGCCCGAATTGTACCCGGCATAGCAGCCCATCAGCGCGATGATGAAACCGAAGACCGCCGCCTTGATCAGGCCGGACGTGATGTCACCCGCCGTCAGGAAGTTCCAGGTGGTGTTGATGTAGGTGCCGGGTGAAAAATCGAGCCGCCCGATCCCCACCAGAAACCCGCCCATGATACCGATCACATCGCCAATGAACGCGAGGATCGGCATGACGATCACCGCAGCCAGCAGGCGCGGCGCCACGAGGTACTTCATCGGGTTGGTCGACAGCGTGGTCAGTGCATCGATCTGCTCGGTCACCCGCATGGTGGCAAGCTCTGCCGCGATCGATGTCGATACGCGCCCGGCCACCATCAGGCCGACCAGAACCGGACCGAGTTCGCGCGTCATGGCAATGGCCACGATGTTGGGGACGACCGCCTCGGCATTGAAGCGCGCGCCGCCGGAATAGACCTGCAGCGCCAACGCTCCGCCCGTGAACAGTGTCGTGAGCCCGACCACCGGCAGCGAAAAGTAGCCGATGCGCAGCAGCTGGCGGCCAAGCTCGGTCATGTACCAGGGCGGAAACACGATGTGCGTGACGCCAGCGCCCGCGAACAGCGCCAGCTTGCCGGTCGCCTGGCAGAGACCCAGTACCGCCGCTCCGATGGCCGCCACAAACCCTTGCAATAGCGTCAGTGCCGCCATCTGTCCTCACATTCCGTTCGCGGGGATATATCGGGCCGCCCTGCCCCTGCCAAGTCTTACGCGCCGGGTTTGAGTTCCCGTGCAATCTGACGAACGATCGGCATGGCCTGTTCCGGCGTCATGCCCGGTTTCAGACGATCATCATAGAGGATGCGCAGCAGCAGTTCGTCGTGCTCGGTCATCAGGGCAAACTCTTCGTCATCGTTGAACAGCGAAGGCCGCACGTCCGGGTGATCGTTCATCAGGCCCATGGTCTGGGCCAGTTCCTCCTCGATGCAGGACTCGGTCATCGGTGCGCGCAGGTCGGTGCGGATGACGACGATGCCGAACTGGATGCGGCCGCGTTCGCCCTTGGCGTCATGCTCGGTATAGGACTGCCCGGCGCAGGGCGAATAGGACAGGTGCCAGATCTTCAGGAATTCGCCGAGTGCATCGTAGACCGAGCCCTGATCCTCGCCGTCACGCTCGAATTCGAGCATCTTGATGACCTCGTCGAACTCGGCCCCGTCACCCAGTATGACGAAAATGTTGGGCGGGTCTTCGCGCTCGGCGTTGACCAGGAAATCGTTGGACGGCTTGAAGCCGATGCCGGTGATCTCGGACAAGTGGTCCATGAACCCGTAGATCTCGCGCCGGACCCCGGCCTTGGTGCCGCTCGCCGCGATGATCTGCAGCCGGATCTGCTCTTCCCAGCGCCGCAGCATCGGCGGGCGCTCGTCCTCCGGCACCTCGGCGCCCGTGCCGAACGGGTCCGGTTCGAGGTCGAAGGCAATGCGGCGGAAATTCTCGACCAGAAGACCCGCATCCACGGGCGCGTCGGCTGGCTTGCGGTCAAGCCGCATGCCTCCGGCAAGCTTGGTCTGGAATGTCCAGTCGTCCAGATCCGATTTCTTTGTGTCGACGCAGGCCGAGAGGCCGAGCAGCGCAAGCACAAGCAGCACACGCATGTATCAGGCTCCGAAGATCCAACCACACGACCATAGTGCGAGCGCGCCAACACGTGCAACTGGCTTATTGGTGAAGTGCCGTGTCTTCGGTTTCGCTGTAGGTGCGCCCATAGCGCGGCCCGAGCGAAGTCAGAATCTCGTGCCCGATGGTCCCGGCAGACTTTGCCAGCCGATCGATGTCCTGGTTGGGGCCGATGATTTCGATCATGTCGCCGGCCCGGCATTCCAGACCGGTGACATCGAGCGTGATCAGATCCATCGAGACACGCCCGGCCAGGGGCACCGGCACATCGCGGAGGTAGACATTGGCGCCATGCCCCAGCGCGCGGATCAGACCATCGGCATATCCCGCCGAGATCGTCGCGATCCGGGTCGGCCGCCGCGCCACGAACGTCGCGCCATAACCAACGGTTTCCCCCGGCGCGACGTCGCGGACCTGAATGACCGGAGACTCGACACGCACAACAGGGCGTGCATAGCGATAGGGCGCGCCGCCATAAAGACCGATGCCGGGCCGGACCATGTCAAAATGGAAGTCCGGGCCGAGCAGCATCCCCGCGGTGGCGGACAGGGACAACCGGGCCTGCACCCCTTCGGTCATCTCGCGAAAGGTCTCGAGCTGTTGTTCGTTGAGCGGGTCCGCCGGATCGTCGGCATTGCCCATATGACTCATCACGAGGTCGACACAATCTGGCAGCCGTCCGAGCGAGGCGAACTCCTTGGCCTCCATCCCCAGACGGTTCATGCCGGTGTCGAGCTGGATCGCGCAGGGCGCATCTTCGTGCTCGAACCACGTGAAGGCCTGGTTGGCACTGTTCAGAACGGGCCGCAGATCGTGCAGGCGGTAATCGAGTTGTTCCTCGGTGCCGTAGCCGCCCAGAATGTAGATCGCGCGGTCGTCGCCGATTGCTTCGCGCAGGGCAACGCCCTCGGACGGTACGGCGACGAAGAACGTCTCGACCCCGTCGCGGGCGAGCGCACGGCCAACCTCGGCGGCACCGCAGCCATAGCCATCGCCCTTGACGACCGCCGCCGTCTCGACCTCGGGCAAGGACATGGAATCGAGCGCGACCCAGTTTGCCACGAGGGCGTCGAGATCGACGGTCAGGCGCGACGTCAGCGAGGTCGGCATCGGGTTCGGCTCCGTGCGGGCATCATCTTGATGACCAAGTCTTCGGGCACCCGCGCGTCGGCTTCAACCCCGTCAGGTGCGTCGAGATGGCGCCAGACCGGGGCTATTTGAAGTCCGCGCCGTCGTATCCGCCACTGGGACCGCCGTTGTAGCTGGGCTCGCGCACCGGATCCGAGAACTTGGTGTAGATGTCCTCGAAGTGCAGATCGACCGTGCCGATGGGCCCGTGGCGCTGTTTGCCGATGATGACCTCTGCCCGCCCGTGCAGGCGTTCCGCCTTCTGCATCCAGTCCGGGAACTTGTCATCATCCTCGGGCGGCTTGAGCCGGTCGTGGTAGTAGCTTTCACGGAAGACGAACATCACGACGTCCGCGTCCTGCGCGATCGATCCGGATTCGCGCAGATCCGAAAGCTGCGGGCGCTTGTCGTCACGGCTTTCGACCTGGCGCGAAAGCTGCGAGAGCGCGATGACGGGAATGTCGAGTTCCTTGGCGATGGCCTGCAGGCCTTGCGAGATTTCGGACACCTCGTTCACGCGGCCCTGATCCTTGTTCGAGGCCGGACGCAGCAGTTGGAGGTAATCGACCACCAGCACGTCCAAACCGAACTGCCGCTTCAGGCGGCGTGCGCGGGCGGCAAGGCCCGAGATCGGCAGCGCGGGCGTGTCATCAATGTAAAGCGGCGTGCGCTCGAGGTCCCGAGCCACTTCGAGGAAGGTGCGAAACTGATCCTCGGAAAGTTTACCGGACAGAAGTTCGTGGCTCTTGATCCGCGCCTCGGCGGCCAGAATACGATTGGCGAGCTGTTCCGACGACATCTCGAGCGAAAAGAAGCCGACGACGCCGCCATCCACCGTGCCCTCGCTGCCATCGGGCTTCGTGCCCTTGCGATGTTTGCGCGCGATGTTGAAGGCGATGTTGGTCGCGAGCGCTGTCTTGCCCATGGACGGGCGGCCCGCGAGGATCAGCAGGTCCGACGGGCGGAAACCGCCCAGCTTGTAGTCCAACTCTCCCAGACCCGAGGAGATCCCGGCGAGCCCGCCGCCCCGCTGGAACGCGGCGTTGACCATGTTCGCGGCATCGGTTGCGGCCTTGGCGAAGGATACGAAGCCGCCTTCATACTTGCCCTTCTCGGCGAGCGAATAGAGCGCTTGTTCTGCCTCGGTGATCTGCTCGGGCGGCTCGCTTTCATGGGAGAAGTCCGTGGCGCGCCCCTGGATCTCGTCACCGATGCGGATCAGCTCGCGCCGCATCGACAGATCGCGGAGGATCCGGGCGTAGTCGGGCGCGGCCACGGTCGAGGTCGACGCCCCGGCCAGCCGAACCAGATAGTCGCGCCCGCCAAGCTCGGTCAGACCTTCCTCCTGCTGGAGATAGGTCGCCAAGGTGCGTTCGTCGGCGCGCACATTGCGCTGGATCAGTCGGGTCAGCGTCTCGAAGATCTTGCCATGCACCGGATCGTAGAAGTGATGCGGCTCGATGATAGCGGCGACACGATCGAAAATTTCGTTGTTGAGGAGCAATGCGCCCAGCAGCGCCTGCTCGGCTTCGATATTGTACGGATTAAGCCGTACGTCAGCGATCTGACTGCCGTCTGCCATCGTGCCCCTCGTTCTTTCACGCAGGCTTCCGGGACTAGATCTTCGCTGCGCTGTTGGGAACACCACTATATCGGGGATAACGCGGATAACAATGGGGATAAATCACAACCCCCTCTGGACGCTGGATTCTTTTCCGTGGATGACTCTGTGGACAAGAAAAACACTGTCACAAAACCGAGGGCATGATGTCAAAAACCTGCGTGATCACCGGTGGCACGAGCGGAATCGGTCAGGCGACGGCAGCACTTTTGCAGAGCGCGGGCTGGGCGGTGACGGTCACGGGCTTCACGCCGGAAGAACTGGAGGCGACGCCCGGTGCAGTTGCGCTGGATGTGCGCGACAGCGATGCGGTCCGGGCGTTCTTCGAGCGGTTCGACGCATTGGACGGTCTGGTCAACGCGGCGGGCATGTCCGGCATCGAGAACGACCAGACCGATCCAGAGTGGTTTGCGACGGTGATCGACGTGAACCTGACGGGCACGATGCGCTGCTGCAAGGCGGCCTATCCAGCACTGGTTGCATCGGGAGGGTCCGTGGTCAACATCGCGTCGATCCTGGGCTTTGTCTCGGGTCTCGGGTCACCCGCATATTCGGCGTCTAAGGCCGGGGTCGTGAACCTGACCCGTGCACTGGGCGCGATGTGGGCGCAGGACGGCGTGCGCGTGAACGCTGTCGCACCCGGCTATATCGAAACGCCGATGACGGAGCCGGTCCGGCAAATGAACGAGCGCGCCGCGCGTGTGATGAACCGCACGCATATGAAACGGTTCGGGCAGCCCAGCGAAGTTGCCGAGTTGATCGCCTGGCTACTGTCGGACAAGGCGAGCTTTGTGACTGGCTCGACCCATGCGGTCGATGGCGGGTATCTGGCGACCTGACGCATTGAGGCGTCTCAGCCGAGAAGCTGACCAAAGGCGTCCATCAGTGTGTCGGCCTGCGCTGCATCCACATCGAGATGGGTGACCACCCGCATCCGATGCCTGCCTAAAGCACCGACCCTGATACCCTTCTCGCCCATCTTTGCCACGACGGCATCCGCCTCGGGCCCATCGGGAGCCAGGTCGAAGATGACGATGTTGGTGTCCACCGGCAGGACCCCAACGATCCCCGGCAATGCCGAGAGCCGCGTGCCGATCGAATGCGCCAGAACGTGATCTTCGGCCAGGCGGTCAATGTTGTGGTCGAGCGCGTAGAGGCACATGGCCGCCAGCACACCCGACTGGCGCATCGCACCGCCCCAGCGCTGTTTCAGCCGCCAGGCCTCGTCGATGAAGTCCTTGCTGCCCGCCAGCACCGCGCCGACCGGACAGCCGAGCCCCTTGGTGAAGTCGAGCCAGACGCTGTCGCAGAGCCCGCCCCAGGTGGAGGCCTGGACGCCCGAGGCGACCACGGCGTTCATCAGGCGCGCACCGTCCAGATGCACGGCAAGCCCGCCTGACCGGCCGGCCTCGACCACCGCTTTGAACCGGTCCAGCGGCCAGACGGCGCCGCCGCCGAAATTCATCGTCTGCTCGAGCGACAGCAACCGGCTGCGCGGCTCGTAGCGCGAGCCCGAGCGCAGGGCGCCGGTCACGTCCGCCGCATCGAACTGGCCGTTCTCGCCGTCGAGCATGTGCATCATCACGCCCGAGAACGCCGCCGGACCACCGCCTTCCGCTGTGATGATGTGGCTGAGCCGATGACAGATCACCTCGTCACCGGGCCGGGTATGGGCCGCGATGGCGATCTCGTTACAGATTGTCCCCGACGGCATGAAGACCGCCGCCTCATGCCCCAGCAGGTCGGCAACACGGTCGCAAAGCCGAAGGGTCGTCGGGTCACGCCCGCTCTGTTCGTCGCCGGTTTCGGCCGTCAGCACGGTCTCCAGCATTGCCTGGCTGGGCCGCGTCTGAGTGTCGGAGTAGAAGTTGCAGCGTTCCATGCGGGGTGACCTGTCAGAGGATTCGTTGCCCGCACCCTGCCCAAAAGAAAAACGGCGCGCCAGTGGTGACATGGCGGGGGTCGCGAGACAGGGGGGGGAGGCGCTATTTCAAACATCCCCGTCCGAAATGAAAAAAGGCGCGCCACCCGGGCGCGCCTTTGTGTTCGTGGACCGGTGTCGCTCGGATCAGGCGCGCGGATCGTCCGTGCCGTCGGCTTCGATGACGGGCGCCGGGCCATCGCCTGCCTCGCCATCTTCGTCATCGCTGGCCGCACCGCCGACATCGTCGAACAGCTCGGCGATATCGAACTCGGCCTCGGCCTCTTCCTCGGCGCGGAGTTCCTGGATGGACTTACCGCTGGCCTGGATTTCGGCCTCTTCAGGCGTCCGTGCGACGTTGATCGTGATATCGACCGACACTTCCGGGTGCAGAACAACCTGCATCACATGCAAGCCGAGTTCCTTGACCGGGCGCGCGAGCACGATCTGACGCTTGTCGACGGTGAACCCGCCCTCGGTCGCTGCCTCGGACGCATCCCGTGCTGTGACCGACCCGTAAAGCGCACCAGCCTCGGAGGCCGAGCGGATCACGACGAACTGCTGACCGTCGAGTTTGTCGCCGATGACTTCGGCTTCCTGCCGCTGCTCGAGGTTTGTTGCCTCGAGCTGAGCACGCCGGGCTTCAAAGCTCGCGATGTTGGCCTTGGTCGCCCGCAGGGCCTTCGACTGCGGCAGCAGAAAGTTGCGCGCGTACCCGTCCTTGACGGTTACGACATCGCCCATCTGCCCCAGCTTGGCGACCCGTTCGAGAAGTACAACTTCCATGATGGATCTCCTTACTGCACGGCGTATGGCAGCAGGGCGAGGAACCGCGCACGCTTGATGGCGCGGCTGAGTTCACGCTGCTTTTTGGACGAGACGGCGGTGATGCGGCTGGGCACGATCTTGCCACGCTCGGAGATGTAGCGCTGCAGCAGCTTGACGTCCTTGTAGTCGATCGTCGGTGCATTCTGACCCGAGAGCGGGCAGGACTTGCGGCGGCGGAAAACAGGTTAGCGAGCCATGTCTGATTACACCTCGCGGCGGGGCGGACGGTCGTCGTCACGACGGGGCGGGCGGTCGTCGCGATCACGGCGGGGTGGACGGTCGTCGCGGTCCCGGCGGTCGCCACGATCACGGCCACCGCGGCGGTCGTCACGGCTGTTCTTGGCGGTGATGACGGCGGACGGGCCTTCCTCGTGCTTCTCGACCTTGACGGTCATGACCCGCATGATGTCCTCGTGGATACGCATCAGGCGCTCCATCTCGTGGACGGCAGGCGACGGGCTGTCGGATTTCATGAACCCGTAATGGCCCTTGCGGTTCTTGTTGATCTTGTAGGACATCGTGCGCAGGCCCCAGTATTCGGTGCCTTCGATCTTCCCGCCATTGTCGGTCAGTACCTGTCCGAAGTGCTCGATCAGCCCTTCGGCTTGCGTGTTCGACAGATCCTGTCGCGCAATGAAAACATGCTCGTAAAGCGGCATGCTCACCTCATATGTCAGGCGCGCTTCAAAATACGGGGGCCAAACTCCCGATACCCGTATACGAGAGGCGACGCGGTCAAGTGCTCTCGGGAGAGCCGCGCGTATATGCAGAACCGCGCCGGAAGGCAAGGGAAATCGCTGGGCTGCGGGGCTGTCAGTTCAGGTCCCGGGCGACACGGAAACCGCCATAGATACCGGGCTGCGCGCCGACACCGGCAAACCGGTGCTGCGGGACGTAACTGTCGCGGAAGTTGGCGACGTTCGAGCCCTTGTAGATCCGCATGTTGCAATCGCCCGAGGTGCGGCTGGCGCCGGTTGCAGGACGGTTCTGATGGCCGGAGTTCCAACAGTCGTCGACCATCTCCCACCCGTTGCCCATCATGTCATAAAGTCCGAATGCATTGGGATTGAAGCTGCCCACCGGTGCTGTCCAGACATAGCCGTCATCGCAACGGCTGGACGACAGCGGTACGCCAACGGTGGCACCCTGCGCGTCATGAACATTGGCGTCGGCGCACGCCAGATCGACATTGTCACCCCAGGGCGCTTTTCCCGTACCGGCGCTGGCCGCGTACTCCCATTCCGCCTCGGACGGCAGACGGTAGCGCATGCCGGATTTCGCGGTCAGCCAGTCGGTAAAGGCGCGCGCATCGGCATAGGTGTTGCAAACGACCGGGTGACTATCGGTCTGGGGAAAACCGGGATCGCGCCAAGTGCGCCCTCCGTCGAACAGCCAGACGCCCCACCAGTGCCAGCAGCCCGGTTCGATGTCGCGGCCTGTCTCCTGCACGAAACGGGCAAACTGAGCGCGCGTCACTTCGGTGCGGGACAGCGCGAAGCCGTCGAGCGAGACCGGCACGCGCCCATTGCCGCGCTCATCGCCTTCACCACCCATCTGGAAACTGCCAGCGGGGATCGAGATCATCTCCGGGCAATCCGGACAATCGCGGAAACTGTTGCCCGGCGCCACAGAGGTGGTTCGGGGCGCCGTCACGAGAGGACGCGCCGCCACGACACTTCCAGTCCCGGCACTCGCACTGGCAGCGACACCGGCACCAGCACCGGCGAAGTAGAAGTCACCGATCAGCGACGACGATTCCCACGGAACCTGCTTTTCCCCTGTCGTTGAAAGCACTTGGCGGCGAACGTTCTTGAACATCTCCTCGATCTTCAAGCCGGGTGTCAGGATCTGCTGGGCAAGGGCTTCGGAGTAGGGGCTGTTTCGGCCATTTCCGTCCAGCGCGATCTCGCCCGGCGCAGTCGAATAGGCCAGAATCGACCCGCGCGGGGCGTCCATCCGGGCCAGACCACTCTGCAACGACCGCGAGGACGAAACGAACGGGTTGTTGCGGCAGGCATCCAGGATGATGACCGACATCTGCGCCCGGCTTTCACCGATCAAATCGAGCACCCACTGCGCCTCGACCGACGAATACTGCAGGTCCGTCGCGGTCGAGAACTCCGCATCGACCGGCAGCAGCAGGTTGCGCCCGTTGATCTGCACGCCGTGCCCGGCGAAATAGAACAGCGCCACCGCCTCGGGCCCCGCGTTGCGGACCCGCTGGGCGAAGTTCGAGACGGCCGTCTTGAACGCCCGAAGGCCAACATCGGTCGCCTGTGTGACGTCGAATCCCGTCTGCTCCAGCGCCTGTGTCATGCTGTCGGCGTCGTTGACGGGATTGGGTAGCGGGCTGAACGCATAGGCACCATTGCCAATGACAAGTGCCAGACGTTGCTCTGCGACACTCGCGTTTGGCAGGCTGTGCATGGCGATTGCGAGCGCAAGTGCGAGGATGAAACGATGCATGGGGAAGGTCTCGCGTCGATCGGGCTTTGCGCCAACGTCTCATTTTAGCCCGTCCGGAGCAACGCCCACGTATCAGATCAGCAGACCATAGGCGCCTTCGTGCTTGAGCAACGCGACTTTCGTTTCAACGCCTCCAGGGGCCGAGAACCCGCCGAGCCCGCTGGCACTCACCACACGGTGACACGGAATGATCACCGGGATCGAATTCCGCCCGCAGGCGTTTCCGACGGGTTGAGGCATCGAGCCCAGGTCGCGGGCGATCTCGCCGTATTCGCGGGTCTGGCCGAATGGAATCGCAAGCATGGCGTCGCACACGCTTTGCTGAAACACATCACCATCAGGTTGAAGGGGAAGGTCGAACTCTCTGAGTTCATTGCGGAAGTAGGCCTCAAGCTGACGCTCGGCTTCCCGCAGAATGGGCGTGTCGTCGTGATGCTGGGCCGTGCTCCAGGACACTGCCGTCACGCGGTCCTTTTCTTCGCGCACCACAAGGCGCCCGAGCGGCGTGTCGACAGATCGCTGAAACACCTAACTGCCGGAGAAGGATACCGGCCTGCCCTCTAGAATGATCTGAACGCCTGGTGCGATCACGGCGAAGTCGCCGAAAAGCGCGTGTTCTGCAAACTCGGACACACTGCCGCTCGCGGTCTCACCGCCAGCGCTCTCACCGTCGTCAAAGTTGTCGCTCACTTTGAACTCCCACGTCTACCCCCAACTCCATACAGTACCCCATGCGACAGGGATCACTCAACCAGAGATTTTCCCTAAATTTCAAGCAGATACCCCACCTCTGTAAGAGATATATCTCGCACTCGCACACTTGACGGGCGCATCGTTCGTTTTGAAAAGGGCGGGAAAGAATCAAAACCGGGACCGCGGCACGGGCCCGCACCGCTGGAGAAGCTCGATATGCTGGCACTGCCAAAGACACCCTCGTTCCGGTTGGAGGGTCGCAAAGCGCTGGTGACCGGCGCGTCATCCGGCATTGGCCTGGCCTGTGCTGCGGCGATTGCCGATGCCGGTGCGCACACCGTTCTCGCCGCACGGCGCAAGCCAGCGTTGGAGACTGCGGTCGAGGCGATACGGTACGCGGGCGGCTCAGCGGATGTGGCTGTGTTGGATGTGGCGGATCTGGAGGCCGTTGACCGCGTTCTGACAGAGCACGGGCCGTTCGACATCCTGGTCAATTCTGCCGGGCTTGCGAAGCACACGCCGACGACGGAGTCGGTGCCGGAGGATTTCGATCTGGTTTCGGACCTGAACTTCAAGGGTGCCTACTTTTTGACCCAGAAGGTCGCGAAGGGGCTGATCGATGCCGGGAAGCCGGGTTCGCTGATCAACATCTCGAGCCAGATGGGCCATGTCGGCGGGCAGGAGCGCGCGATCTATTGCGGCACCAAGCACGCGGTCGAGGGGTTCACCAAGGCAATGTCGATCGAGTTCGGCCCGCATGGGATCCGCGTCAACACGGTCGGGCCGACCTTCATCAAGACGCCGCTGACCGAGCCGACCTTTGCCCGTCCCGAATTGAAGGCGTGGGTCGAGGAGAAGATCAAGCTTGGCCGGATCGGCGAGGTCGAGGACATCATGGGGGTCGTGGTGTTCCTGGCGTCGGATGACGCCGCCCTGATCACTGGCACGCACATCATCGTCGATGGCGGCTGGACGGCGGACTAGAGAGCCCCGGCAAATTGACCTCGGCCCGCCACGGCAATCAAATCGATTTCAGGGTAAATGCAAGGCGCTGACCCGACACCAGGACTAGTGGCGTGTTTGCTCTGGTCGCGGTGATCCGCGAGTGCGTGACCGTTTTGGACCGCAGAGAGAGCGTGCGGATTGAACCGTTCAAACACCGTTAGCTTGGTGAGAACCTGAGCGACAGGCATGACATGCCGCCGTCGAGTTTGGCGGCTTCCGAGTTGCCGATCTCGCGGACAGCGTAGCCTGCATCGGTCAGCCGGTCGCGGGTGCGGGGAAAGCCTGCCGGGAACAGGACGAGGTCGTTGAAGCGGATGGCGTTGGCGCAAGCCTCCTCGCCCTCGGCGGTGTGGATCACGCGGTAATCTTCAAAGCAGCCGGAGGCATCAAGGCGCGGGGTCGCGAGGATCGTCTCGTCATCCATCAGCGAACAATCGGTTTTGAAGTGGAGCACGCCCGGCGGGGTTTCGACCTCGCGCACGTCATGACCAAGTGCTTCTGTCAGGCGGGTCAGTTCGGCCACCCCATCGGAGTCCGTGCGTGCCGATCGCCCGACGAGGATCTCGCGCCCGGTGACCAGAATGTCTCCACCTTCGATGAACCCATTCGAGATGGTCAATACAGTGCTGTATAGACCCTCCAAACAGGGCTGTATGGCTGCGGCCTCGCCCAGCCGCGACGGTGCGCCCGGGCGCATGATGACGGCGCATCCGGGCAGGCAAAGGGCTGCATCCTCGACGAAGCACGAGTCCGGGAACGATTCCAGCGCCGGAAGCACAGTGATCTCGGCCCCGGTCTCGCGCAATGCAGCGACATAATCGGTATGATCCTGCCGGAACCGGGCAAGATCCGGCGCGCCGGTATCAACCGCGCGCAATCCACCCGTGGCACTTTCGGCGATCTCGCGCACAACCGCATGGGTAAATCGATAGGACCACTCGCTCATGTTTCGTTCCACTGTGACCGTGCTTCACCATGCATTTCCTTGAAAATCACCCGCAGCGCAAGAACATGGGTTCAGACCCGAATCATCGAGGTGCGCAAAAACAAGCGGGCCCGGACAGCGAGGACAACATGATGAAAACACTGATGACCGCCACGGCGGCGATGCTGCTTGCGACCACGGCCAGCGCCCAGACGCTGAACGTCTACAACTGGTCGGACTATATTGCCGAGGACACGGTTCAGAAATTCACCGAGGCAACCGGGATCGAGGTTGTCTACGACGTCTACGACTCCAACGAAGTGCTCGAGGCCAAGCTGCTGGCCGGTGGATCGGGTTATGACATCGTCGTGCCGACCTCGGACTTCCTGCAACGCCAGATCGAAGCCGGCATCTACATGCCGCTGGACAAGTCCAAGCTGCCGAACCTGACGAACATGGACGCGGCCTTGATGGCGAACGCGGCGGGTTATGACGCCGACAATACACACTCGGTCATCTACATGTGGGGAACGACGGGCGTCGGCTATAACACCAAGATGGTGGCGGAGAGACTGGGCGAAGACTATGAAGTGAACTCGTGGGATCTGGTGTTCAATCCAGATGTCGTCTCGAAGCTGGCCGATTGCGGTGTGTCGATGCTGGATGCTCCAACCGAGATGATCCCGGCCGCGCTGAATTATCTGGGCCACGATCCGAACAGCGAGGACAAGGGTGAGTTGGCCGAGGCCGGCGCGTTGCTGAAGTCGATCCGCCCACACATCCGATATTTCCACTCGTCGCAGTACATCAACGATCTGGCGAACGGCGACACCTGTGTTTCGGTTGGCTGGTCGGGCGACATTTTCCAGGCTCGGGACCGCGCCGATGAGGCCGATAACGGTGTCTCGGTCGCCTACATCGTGCCGAAGGAAGGCGCCTTGCAGTGGTTCGACATGCTTGCGATCCCCGTCGATGCTCCGAATCCCGAGGCCGCGCATCAGTTTATCAACTTCATCATGGAGCCGCAGATCACCGCCGATATCACCAACTATGTCTGGTATGCCTCGGCCAATTCCGCATCGCTGCCGATGATCGATGAGGAGATCAAGACCGACCCGGGCATCTTCCCGACCGAGGAAGCCAAGGCGAACCTGTGGCCGGCAAAGGTGAAATCGCCGCGCACCGATCGCGCGATCAGCCGGCTCTGGACCGAGGTGAAGACCGGGCAGTAAGGCAAGCGGACAGGTCTGACCTGTCCCCATCGCCATGTCGGATGCCCCCATAGCCGCAGATGTGAAGCCCTGGCGCACGGGCGCCGAAGAACCGTTCATCCGCGTCAGGTCCGTCACCAAGTCCTTCGGCTCGGTGACGGCGGTCAACAACGTCTCGATGGACATCTACAAGGGAGAGCTGTTTTGCCTGCTAGGCGGATCGGGTTGCGGGAAGACGACCCTGTTGCGGATGCTGGCAGGGTTCGAGACGCCGACATCCGGTCAGATCGAGATTGACGGGCAGGATGTCGCCGGGGTCGCGCCGCATGACCGGCCGACCAACATGATGTTTCAGTCCTATGCTCTGTTCCCGCATATGAGTGTCGCACGAAACATCGGCTACGGGCTGCGTCGGGATGGTGTCGCCAAGGACGAAACCGCGAGCCGCGTGAACGACATGCTGGATCTGGTCAAGCTGGGCGGGTTCGGCGACCGCAAACCGAACCAGCTGTCCGGCGGTCAGCGACAGCGTGTGGCCTTGGCCCGTGCGCTGATCAAGCGGCCCAAGCTATTGCTGCTGGACGACCCGTTGGGCGCGCTGGACAAAAAACTGCGCGAGGAAACGCAGTTCGAACTTGTGAACATCCAGGAAAGCCTCGGGGTCACGTTCATTGTCGTCACCCACGATCAGGAAGAGGCGATGACGCTGTCGACCCGGATCGGCATCATGAACGAGGGCAGGATCGAACAGACCGGTGAGCCGCACGAGATCTATGAATTCCCGCAGAACCGGTTCGTCGCGGACTTCATCGGCTCGGTGAACATGGTCGAGGGCGGCGTGGCCGAGGACGAACCCGATCATATCATCATTCGCTCGGACCAGATGGGCGGCCTGATCCACGTGCCGCACGGGGTGGCGTGTTCGCCCAATCAGACGCTCTGGTATGCGTTGCGCCCCGAGAAGCTAGAGATCACGCGCGAGCAGACACAAGCCGAGAACTCGGTGCCCGGCGTGGTCGAGGACATCGCCTATATGGGCAATCAGTCAATCTACCGCGTGCGGCTGACGTCCGGCATGATCCTGCGCGTCGCACAGACCAACCGAGAGCGCGGAGAGCAAGGCATATCCTGGGACGAACAGGTCCACGTGAGCTGGGCACCCGGCGCAGGCGTGGTGCTGGCATCGTGACCCTGCACTCAACGGGCGGTGGGCGCGGCGCCCCCCCTACGCAGGTGCACGACCCCCGCCATACAAGGGTGTCGGGACCGTGAGGGGCTGGCTGGCGCGGAACGGTCGAACCCTGGTCATCGCCGTCCCGATGATCTGGCTGTTGATCTTCTTCCTTGCGCCGTTTCTGGTCGTCTTCAAGATCTCGTTTGCGGAGCTCGCGCGCGCCCGGCCGCCCTATACACCCCTGTTCAGTTGGGAAGACGAGCGGCTGATCATCGAGCTGAGCTTCTACAACTACCTGTTCTTGCTGGAAGATTCGCTCTACATCCTGGCCTATCTGTCCTCGATCAAGATCGCCGCGATCTCGACGGTGTTCGCACTCCTGATCGGCTATCCGATGGCCTATGTGATCGCCCGCGCCCGCGAACCCTGGCAGAGCGTGCTGTTGATGCTGGTCATCCTGCCGTTCTGGACGTCCTTTCTGTTGCGGGTTTATGCATGGATCGGATTGCTCAAGGGCAACGGCACGCTGAACGCGCTGTTGCAGACGCTGGGGATCATCGACCAGCCGCTTGTAATCCTGCAAACCGATGCCGCGGTCTATATCGGCATCGTCTACACCTATCTGCCGTTCATGATCCTGCCGCTCTACGCCAACCTGTCGAAGCTGGATCTCTCATTGCTCGAGGCTGCCTCGGATCTGGGTGCAAAACCTTGGGTCTCGTTCCTGACGGTGACGCTGCCGCTTTCGCTGCCCGGGATCATCGCGGGATGCATGCTGGTCTTCATCCCGGCGATTGGCGAGTTCGTGATCCCGGCGCTGTTGGGCGGACCGGACACGCTGATGATCGGCAAGGTGTTGTGGACCGAGTTCTTCTCGAACCGCGACTGGCCGGTCGCCTCGGCTGTTGCCATCGCGATGCTGATCGTCATCGTGGCACCAGTGATGTGGCTGCGCAGGCTTGAGGCCCGGCAGGGAGGAGACGGATGAACCGCCTGCCCCTATCGGTCAAGATCCTGGGCGGGCTGGGGTTCCTGTTCCTCTACATCCCGATCTTTTCGCTGATCATCTACAGCTTCAACGAGTCAAAGCTCGTCACTGTCTGGGGCGGTTTCTCGACCAAGTGGTATGGCGAGTTGTTCCGCGATCCGCAGATCCTGGGGGCTGCATGGATCAGCCTGAAGATCGCGCTGGTCTCGGCGACGCTGGCGCTGGTTCTAGGAACGCTGGCAGCACTGGTGATGGTGCGTTACGCGCGCTTCCGGGGACGCGGGCTGTTCAGCGGCATGATCACAGCGCCACTGGTTATGCCCGAGGTGATTACTGGGTTGTCGCTGCTGCTGTTGTTCGTGGCTTTGCAGAACGCGGTCGGCTGGCCTGCGGGACGCGGTTTCACAACCATCGTCATCGCGCACACGACATTCGGCATGGCCTTTGTCGCCGTGGTCGTGCAGTCGCGACTGGCGGACATTGACAGATCGATCGAGGAGGCGGCATCGGATCTGGGCGCGCGCCCGGTTCGGGTGTTCTTCGACGTCACCCTGCCCTCGATCGCACCGGCCCTGGTGTCGGCCTGGCTCTTGGCCTTCACGCTGTCGCTGGACGATCTGGTGATCGCGAGCTTTGTCTCTGGCCCCGGGTCGTCGACACTGCCGATGGTCGTGTTCTCGAAGGTCCGCCTTGGCGTATCACCGGACGTCAACGCGCTGGCGACCCTGATGATCCTGGCTGTCGGGATCGGCATCGCGATTGCAACGTTTGCACTGACCCGGAAACCGCGCCAAAGCGCGTCGTGACGCAGTTCCAAAGCCCCGTGCAGGAACGTATATGAACACCAGACCACCGCCACAGGACGAGGACCAACATGTCGACGATGGATGACCGCGAAAAGGGGTTTGAGCGCAAGTTTGCCCATGACGCAGAGCTGCAATTCAAGGCCGAAGCGCGGCGCAACAAGAAGCTGGGCCTATGGGCGGCTGGCAAGATGGGCATCATGAGCCCGCAGGACGCCATGGCCTATGCCCAGGAAGTCATCACGGCCGATTTCGAGGAAGCCGGCGACGAAGATGTCTACCGCAAGGTTTCGGGCGATCTTGACGCCAAGGGTGCCGAGTGGACCGAGGCGGAGCTGCGCGAGAAGATGACGAGCTTCCTGACCGAGGCCAAGGCGGAACTGATGGACGAAACCAACTGACCTTTTCGGCATCACTGACGTGCCGATGATCCACCAAGGACGTGGACCGGTACGGAGCACTTGACCCTCCTTAGACGGACTTCGATAAGGACGCGTCGGGAGGAAGTCATTGCTGAACATAGTGTGGTTTCGACGTGACCTCCGGGTTACGGACCATCAGCCCTTACTGCACGCCGTCGAAAACGGTCTTGTCGCGCCGCTCGTGATTGTCGAGCCCGAATACTGGGCGCAATCCTTTGCGAGCGGGCGTCAATGGCGGTTTGCTGCGCGCGCGATCATGTCGTTGCGGTCGCAACTCGCGGTGATTGGTGCCCCGCTGATCGTTCGGACCGGAAGTGCGGTCGAGGCAATCCAGACACTGCAGGAAAAGTCCCAGGATGTCGTGATCTGGTCGCATGCAGGCGTGGCGAGCCGGTGGGAGGCTGATCGCGACGCCGAGGTTGGCGCATGGCTCGACGGTGCCGGGATCCCGTGGAAGACGTTCCCGAACATCGGCGACGGTCAGGCTGCGGATGGTGAGGCGACGAACTGGGATGACGTGCTCGCATCCGATCCCGAGCCTGCGCCGGAAGTCATGATCGCCCACGGCGTAACACCCGGACGAATCGTCTCGGAACGGATCCTGTATCTGGATGATGACCCTTGCGAAGACCTGCCCGCAGGTGCCGCTGCCGCCCGACGCGCAATTGATCTTCATGCTGCCGAGAACGGGTCAGAAGACGGCGGTGCGCGCCGGATCGAAACGACGCTCGCCGCGATCGAGCCCCATCTCGCCTGGGGGACCCTTTCCGTACGCGAAGCATGGATCGCGCTGGAAGCGGTGCGGCTTGAAAGTGAGGATGAGGCTGTCGTTCAGAAGATGCAGTCGCTTTTGCTCGAGCGGTTCGGTCCGCTCGACGGACAGCACCTGGACCCGATCTCCGAAGCCGAACGGATCAGTCCCAATGCGATGGCAGACGCGCTGAAGGATCTGCCCGATGCGACGGCCGCGCTCGGCACACTTCAGGACAGTGGGCTTGCGCGACGCGATGCCCTGGCTCAGGTCGCGGGCGCCCTGTGCAAGCAGCTTGGCGTATCGGCGGAGCGCGCCATTGGCACTCTCGCGCCGCTCTGCACAGGGTTTGTGGCAGACCGCTACCGCACGGAATGCGTCATGCCAGAGACCGGGCTTTCTGCTTCGGTCTCGTAGCAGGCGCGCCCGTCAGGCGCTGGCAGGTTGGGCGTCGACGGCGACATGTGCGGCGGGCGGTGAAACCTCCTCGGGCACTGCGCACAATCCGACCCGTTGAGCCCAGGCGCCAAAGCGCGGATCCGCCGTCAACACGGCAAACGGAACCGCGAAGCACAGGCCGGTGATCATAGGCATCGCCCAGGGCAGCGTGGCTGATCCGGCCAGCATCAGGATTGCGACGAACAAAGCCTTGCCGAACAGAGCCTGCGGCCAGAGCCCCCGCCACGCATCCGACCAGCTGAGCGAATAGGCATCCCGGTTCTGGCCTGTCCACATGATCGACTTTCCGAAAGCCAGCCCGATCAGGAACTGCGTCACCCGGAAGGCAACGACCGGCGCCATCAGGATCGAGAAGATCGTCTCGATGACCCCTCCGGCCGCGAAGCGCACAGGACCGCCGTACCGGGCAACGCCACCGGGTGTCAGGGCGATGTCCAGCAAGCCCATCAGCTTGGGGATCAACGACACAGCGAACATGATGAAGAACATCGCGATACCGAAGGCCAGATCGATCCCGGCGCCCGCCTGCGTCACCAGCATGCTGGCCGCGGCAAGCGTCATCAGCATCCATGCTGGCGCGCCGAAATACATCATGATCGCCTGGAAGATCTGAAAGCGCGAGGTCGGGCGCAGACCGCGCATCCTGAGCAGCGGGAAGTACTGCATGTTGCCCTGGCACCAGCGCAGATCGCGTTTGGTGAAGTCCATAAGCGTCGGGGGATTGTCCTCGTAGCTCTCGGTCTCGATCGGCATCACGCGGACCTCGTAGCCCGCACGGCGCATCAGAGCGGCCTCGACCTGGTCATGGCTCAGGATATGGCCGCCGTGCGGTGGTTTGCCCGGCAGGATCGGCAGACGGCAATGACGCCGGAAAGCGGCGGCCCGGATTAGCGCGTTGTGGCCCCAGTAGGGACCGCAGTCGCCCTGCCACCACGTGGCACCCATAGTGAACGAGCGCATACCATGGCGCATCCCGAACTGGAAGATACGGGCGAAGGCGCTGGTCGCAACAGACCCTACGGCAAGGGATTGCAGAATTCCGATTCGCGGATGCGCTTCCATGATCCGGACCATCTTCAGGATGGCCTGTCCCGACATCAAACTGTCGCTGTCCAGCGGCAGGTAAAGATCATAGCCACGGCCGTGCTTGAGCAGGAAGTCCCGCACATTCCCGGCCTTGAAACCGATGTTTTTGTCCCGGCGCCGGTAAGTTGCACGCACACCGCCAAGGGCTTTGCGCATTTTCGCGAACAGACGTTCTTCCTCGGCGGCGATCTCGGGTTCGGACGTATCGGACAGGATAAAGACGTCAAAGTGTGCGCCATATCCGGTCGCATCCAGACCAGCGCGCATCTGGGCCAACCGCTCGAACGAGCGGCGCGGGTCTTCGTTTCGTACTGTCATCGCCAACGCGGTCCGCGTCGTCAGCGCGCCGACATTGTCCATCGCATCGAGATGAGGCGCGACCTTGCGCAGCCCGTTCCGGCGGCCGTGCAGCAGCCAGATTCCGATCACGGCATTCCACATGCCCATGACGGTCCAGGGCGCGCCGATCAGAAAGCACACGAAGATGACGATGTCGGAAGGCGACCAGCCCCCCATCGAAAAGGCCTTCGCCAGAACCCAGCAAAGTGCTGCAAGCGTGGCGAGGTTGAGCGCAAGCACGGTCGCGCGGCGGCGGGCCAGATCACGGCTGTCCTGCAGCCCGGCTGGCGTCAGGTGAGGTTCCTCGGCGCGCTCCGGGAGTAATTCAGCCAGTTCGATCGGCTGCGCGGTGACACGAGACTGTGTGGGTCTGGCAATCTGGTTCATCTCACTTCGCCTCTTCTGGACGTCGCTCCCTGTCGCGGGTATGTGCGGTGCAACAAAAAACAATCAAGTACCGCGGGCTCATGGGATTTTCTGCAGACGCTCTGATCTACACCGCGCCCGGCGAGGTCCAGGTCAATCGGGTTCCGTTGGATCCGGCCGGCGTCTTGGTACGGACGCGGTTCTCCGGAATCAGCCGCGGCACCGAGCGTTTGATCTTCAAAGGCCTGGTCCCCCCCGGTGAATACCAGCGCATGCGCGCGCCACTGCAGGTCGGCGATTTTCCGTTCCCCGTCCGCTATGGATATGCCGCCGTCGGCACGGTCGAGGCCGGGCCGGAAGATCTGCTCGGCCGCCAAGTCTTCTGTCTCCATCCGCATCAGACGCTGTTCCGTGCAGATCCGGGGATGCTTGTCCCGTTGCCTGACGACGTGCCGCCCGAGCGGGCGATCTTGGCCGCGAACGCCGAGACAGCACTGAACGCGATCTGGGACGCCGACGTGCATCCGGGGTGCCGGTGCCTGATTGTCGGCGCGGGCTTGTTGGGGTGGCTCATCGCGGCTTTGCTTTCCAGAAGATCCGATCTCTCGCCGCGTATAACGGACATACGGCCCGAGACCGGCGTCAAAGCGGATGACTTCTCTGTGAGGTTTTTGAAACCTGATGCCGTAGAGCGGCAAGCCTACGACGTCATCTTCCACACGTCAGCGAGTGCCGGTGGACTTCAAACGGCAATCGATGCGGCGTGTTTCGAAGGGCGCGTCATCGAGTTGAGCTGGTACGGTGATCGGCCGGTTTCCGTCGATCTGGGCGGAAACTTCCACGCAAACCGCGTCTCGATCATCTCCAGCCAAGTCGGCAGCGTTGCGCGCAGGCGCCGCGCGTCGCACCGTTACCGTGACCGGCTGGAACAAGCGATCGCGGCACTGTCCGATCCACGCCTGGATGCGCTGATCACCGAGGAAGTACCGTTTTTTGATCTGCCAGACGCGCTGCCCCGCTTGCTTGCAACGGATGCGCCGGGTATCGCCACGCGCGTCGTTTACCCATAGGCACCCACGTCTCTGACCAAGGTGCTATTCGTCAAAGGAGACCCCCATGTACGCAGTCGAGGTCCGCGATCACGTGATGCTCGCACATTCGATCCCCGGCGAGGTCTTCGGACCGGCGCAGAACCTGCACGGCGCGACCTATGTGATCGACGTCGCCTTCCTGCGCGAAACGTTGTCCGAGGATGGCATCGTTGTCGACATCGGCCGCGCGCATGATGTTCTTGGGCGGGCGCTGGCTCCGCTGCGCTATGCGAACCTCGATGCAATGGAGGAATTCAAGGGTATCAAGACAACCACAGAGTTCCTCTGCAAGTACGTGTTCGACCGTGCTGCCGAAGCCGCGCACAATGGCGAACTTGGGCCGGGATCGGACGGTCTGCAGAAGATCCGTGTCACCTTGAACGAAAGCCATGTCGCCAAGGCCTGGTACGAAGGCGATCTCTGACCCGGTGCTGGTTCACTTCGCCATTCCCGGAGACCTGTCTACACCAACCGGTGGCTATGTCTATGCACGCTGCGTGATCCGCGCCGCAGCGGAGCACGGCGTTGAGTTGCGACCCCTGCAGCTACCCGATGGTTTTCCCGACCCGAGCGCCGCGGAGATCGACGAAACCTCTCGGGCTTTTCGCGAACTGTATGGCGCGGCACCTGTGCTGATCGATGGTCTTGCCGGTGCGGTGATGCCTGTCGATGTCCTGAACCAGATCGCCGGGCGCAAGGTCATGCTCTGTCATCATCCGCTGGCGCTGGAGACCGGTGTTCCATTGGACAGACGGGACGCTCTGTTAGTCGCCGAGACGGCGGCACTGAGTGCTTGTGATCATGTCATCACAACCAGTCATGCCACGGGCGAGATCCTGAAGAGCGATTTCGGCGTTGCCGGTGACCGGTTGACCGTGGCGCCACCCGGAACCGATCCAGCACCCCGCGCAAAGGCTGACGGGCCATGCAGGATCGTCAGCGTCGGTTCCCTGACGCCGCGCAAGGGTCATGAGCGATTGATCGACGCGCTGGCCGGGATCAAGGATTCCCCGTGGTCCCTTCGGATCATCGGACCGCACCGCGATGCCCAGACAGTCGAAAAGGTCACAGCACTGATCGAGGCGCATCAGCTCGGCGACCGGGTGCGGTTGGACGGTGCGCTTCCGGCGGCCGCCGTGATCGCTGCCTATCAGAGCGCGGATCTGTTCGCGCTTGCCTCGGAATATGAAGGGTTCGGCATGGCCTTCGCCGAGGCGATGAGCCATGGATTGCCGGTCATTGGCCTGCACTGTGATGCCGTCGCAGAAGCCACCGCGGGCGGTGCACATCTTGTCGACGCCGATGCGTTCGCCGATGCCCTGCAAGACCTGGTTGCCGATACCGACGCGAGACGTGCGCTTTCGGACCGAAGCTGGACGACGGCGCAATCCTTCCTCAGATGGCCGCAAACCGCGGCAATCATCGCCGCGACACTGAAACGAGAGACACCATGAGTTTCAGCGCCGATTGGCTCGGCCTGCGTGCAGATGCAGATCGCCGGGCCCGCAATCCGGATCTGGCGGCGCGGCTCAGTGCCCGCTTTCAGGGTGTTGAGGGCTTGCGGATCCTCGACCTCGGCTCGGGAACCGGCGCCAACATGCGCCTGACCAGCCAGTTGCTCGGGCCTGGGCAGCGCTGGACGCTGGTCGATAATGATCCCGCCCTTTTGAGCACGGTCACAGGGCAAACGGGTGTGGGTTTTGAGACCCGGCAAGCAGATCTTGCCAAAGACCTCGACGACCTGTTCGACACTGGCGTCGGTCTTGTAACCGCGTCGGCGTTCTTCGATCTTGCAGGCGCAGATCTGATCGATGCCGTTGTCTCGGCCACCGTCGACAAGGGCGCGGCCTTCTACACGGTGCTCTCATACGACGGAGAGGAAGCTTGGGCGCCTGCTCACGCAGCCGATTCGGTCGTTCATCAGGCATTCCTCGCGGATCAACAGACCGATAAAGGACTCGGCCCCGCCATGGGGCCATCGGCGACCATGCACCTGGCAAACGCTTTTCGATCCCACGGATATGTCGTTGCACAGGGAAAAAGTGATTGGATCCTGTCACAGCCAGAGGACGCAGCGTTGATCGCTGCCTTGGCCCAAGGCGCCGCGTCTGCGGTTGAGAATGCGGTCGGAGACGTAGCATGGGATTGGGCGCGATCGCGCCAAACAGCGGAGTCGGTCAGGATCGGGCATCTGGATCTGCTCGCGCATCCACCCGAGGACCCGACACGAAACTGATCGCGGAACGACGCACCACTTAAGCGGAAAGCTTCAGATCACCCTGTGCGAAGTAGTCCTGCACCGCACGAAACTGCGTGCAGAACTCCTGGTATTCGGTGATCGAGAAACCGCCGTCACGCTTCTCGAAGGTTTCGCAGAGCGCGCCAAGTTGGTTCGCGCCGAGATTGAGCGCACAACCTTTCAGGAAGTGAAATTGCTGTGAGCGCTCTTCGGAGAACTCGTCCGAGACCATCGCCTCGAGTTTATCAACAGCCTCGGCGGCTTCTTCGAGGAACGACTCGACCAGTTCCATAAGGTCGTCCTCGCCGAAATCATCGGCAAGTTCCTGTAGCCGAGACTTGTCAATCATCTGCCCCTCCCGACGCAAGGCCCCCACAGCCTGAATCGAATTTTGCGCCGGAGAGGTTTATGAGTGGTTGACGTCTTCCACCGATCGTTAGGCTTCGATGAAGGAAATCGAGTATCCGGGCGCGACCCCGATGCTTTCCGTCGCAGGCCCGGTCGCCGCAATCGGCTTGCTGGTCACCGCATCGGCCAGGGCAGAGCCACCTGGCGGGCGCACGACGTAGCGCACGTTCACCTCGGTCTCGACAATCGCCACAGTGGCATCCGACGGCGCGGCGTTCGAATTCGCCGGTGTTCCGCTGACGGCAACCGTCTCGAAACCCAGTTCCGGCTCGTTCACGACCGGAATGTCGTGATACCGAATGTCGCGTGTCGCACCGTCGTGCCACCAAATCTTTACAAAACCTGGCATCGGCTGCCTCCTAGCATCAGGGAGCGTCCTGCTCCACCTAAGTAACAAATCCGATGTGCAACGCAGCCGGTTTCGGGCGGCCATGATGCTCACCGGAAACCAACGGAACCCTGTCCCGTGTCCTTGCCTGGTGAGGAATAGTAAAACTTGGTTACCAAGCCGTTAGCGCCTCTGCGAAACTGGCTTAACAACGCTGGACCGGCCATCAGGATTCCCCTAACGCTTGCTGATTGAAGACAGGGAGCAGCGCATGACTCAGTCGCGGGCACGGGTGGGTGTGGACATCGGCGGCACGTTCACGGATGTCGTTCTGGAAATCGATGACAGTCTGCATTCGATCAAGGTTCTGACGACCTATGGCGCGCCCGAAGACGCCATTCTGGACGGCATTCAGCAGGTGTGTGCGAAGACGGGGCTCTCGCCGGACGTAATCGACACCATCATCCATGGAACAACACTGGCGACCAACGCGCTAATCGAGCGGCGCGGCGCGAAGACAGCGCTGGTGACCACCAAGGGCTTCCGCGATGTGATCGAGATGCGGACCGAAAGCCGGTTCGAACAATATGATCTGAACCTGCGCCTGCCCGAGCCGTTGATCACGCGCAACCATCGTCATGTGCTGAACGAGCGGATCGGCGCCCAGGGTCAGGTTTTGCGCCCGCTCGACCGCGCCGAGGTCGAATCGCTGGCCGATGCACTGACCGGCTACACGTCGATCGCCATCGGCCTGATGCACGCCTATGCGAACGACAGCCATGAACGCCTGGTTGCAGAGATTCTCGCGGACAAGCTGCCGGATGCGGAATTGTCCCTGTCTTCCGAGGTCTCGCCACAGATGCGGGAATACGAACGCTTCAACACGGTCTGTGCGAATGCCTATGTCAAACCGCTGATGAAAGCCTATCTCGGGCGGCTCGTCGACCGGCTGGCAGGGATCGGGGTCAGCGCGCCGGTCTTCCTGATGCACTCGGGTGGCGGCATCATCGGGATCGAAAGTGCTGCCGAGTTTCCGGTGCGGCTCGTCGAGTCCGGTCCTGCGGGCGGAGCCATCTTCGCCGCGCACATCGCCAAGGCGCATGACCTGGACCGCGTGCTTTCGTTTGACATGGGTGGGACGACCGCGAAGATCTGCCTGATCAAGGGTGGGACGCCCAAAACCGCGCGCACTTTTGAGGTCGCCCGCAGCTACCGCTTCAAGAAGGGTTCGGGCATGCCGATCTCGATCCCCGTGATCGATATGGTCGAAATCGGCGCGGGCGGCGGATCGCTTGCCCATGTCGATGTGATGCGTCAGGTCCGCGTCGGCCCCGAAAGTGCGGGATCAGAGCCTGGCCCCGCTTGTTATCAGCGTGGCGGCAAGCGTCCTGCGGTGACAGACGCCGACCTGGTCCTGGGGCGGCTCGACCCGGATGATTTCGCAGGCGGCACCATACCGTTATCAACGGCAGCCTCGGAACGGGCTGTCAGCAACGAGGTCGGCAGTAAGCTCGACATGGACGCGGTGACGGCAGCCTATGCGGTGACCGAGGTCGTGGACGAGACGATGGCGAACGCCGCACGGGCCCATGCTGTCGAAAATGGCGAGGATCTGGCGACCTATACGATGATCGCCTTCGGCGGGGCAGCGCCGCTTCACGCCGGCAGGCTGGCGGAAAAACTGGGCGTCAATCGCATCCTCGTGCCGCCGGGCGCCGGCGTTGGCTCCGCCATCGGCTTCCTGCGTGCGCCGTTCAGTTTCGAGGCAACCCGCTCGACCTATTTGCGCATGTCCGAATTCTCGGCGGGTTTCGTGGCGCAGGTGCTGGATGAGTTGCGCAAAGAAGCGTCAGACTTCGTCCGGGCCTGCGATGCCACAGCGCCGATCAGCTTCGAGATCAAGGGGTACTTTCGCTATGTCGGCCAGGGTTGGGAGATTCCGGTCGATCTGCCGGAGGGCGCGCCCGATGCCGAAGCCTATCGCGCGTTGTTTGAAAGCGCCTACGAGACGCTGTTCGGGCGGATCGTGCATGGTCTGGATATCGAGATCACCTCTTGGTCTGTCCGTGCGGCGACGCCTGCCGCCGAAGCCGAGGCGGTCGAACCTGCGCAGTCAACGACACCCGCTGCGACCTCGGCAAGCCGGGAGCTCTACCTTGCTCAGGACGGAGCGCACCGCCCGGCGGGCGTGCTCAACCGGGACGCATTCGCCCCCGGCACCGGCCTTGCGGGTCCTGCGATCATCACGGAGCGCGAGACCACGATCATCGTGCCGCAAGGCTTCAGCGCCACCATGCGCGCCGACGGCTGCATAGACCTCATGAAGGAGACCGCATCATGAAGCACAGCGATATCGCCCTGCAGGTGATGTGGAACCGGCTGATCGCAGTCGTCGAGGAACAGGCACTGGCGCTGGTCCGGACGGCGTTCTCGACCAGCGTACGCGAAGCAGGTGATCTTTCGGCGGGCGTCTATGATCTGCATGGCCGGATGCTCGCCCAGGCCGTCACCGGAACGCCGGGCCACGTCAATGCAATGGCTGAAAGCGTGAAGCACTTTATGCGCGAGATCGGCACCGAAACCATGTCCGACGGCGATGTCTACATCACAAACGATCCGTGGATGGGCACCGGGCACCTGCACGACATCACCGTTGTCACGCCGTCATTCCACCGTGGTGCGCATATCGGTTATTTTGCGTGCACGGCGCATGTCGTCGACGTCGGCGGGCGCGGCTTCGGCGCAGACGGAGAAAGTGTCTATGAAGAGGGCCTGAACATCCCGATCATGCACTTTGCCCGCAAAGGCGATGTGAACTTCGATCTTATCCGCGTCGTCCGTGCGAACGTGCGTGAGGCCGACCAGGTCGTCGGCGATATCTACGCACTCGCGGCCTGTAACGAGACCGGCCATAACCGGTTGATCGAGATGCTACAGGAGTTCGATCTTGCCGATCTGACAACAATTGCCGATTTCATCCTCACCAACTCCCATAATGCAACGGTCGAGAAGATCGCCGCCCTGCCCCGCGCGTCTGTCAGCAATTCGATGACCGTCGACGGCTTCGACGAACCGGTCACGCTGCAAGTCCGTCTGGATGTCCAAGACGACCACATTACGGCGGATTTCGCTGGGACGTCGCCGATCAGCCGCAAGGGCATCAACGTGCCCCATGTCTATACCCAGGCCTACGCCTGCTATGGGCTCAAATGCGCGATTGCGCCCGAGATCCCGAACAACGCCGCATCATTGGCGCCGTTCCGGATTACGGCACCCGCCGGGTCGATCCTGAATGCCGAACACCCTGCTCCAGTCTGTCTGCGCCACGTCATGGGCCACATGATCCAGGATACGATCCTCGGCGCGCTCGACCAGATCGTTCCAGGCATGGTCCCGGCCGAAGGATGTGGCGCGCTCTGTAACTTCCAACTCTACTTCCGGCCGAGGCGCGACGGAAACCATGGGCCAGAGGCCGGACATGCTGCCGTCCTGATGTTCAACTGCGGCGGCTCCGGCGCGCGTCCCGAACTCGATGGCATGAGCGCTACCGCCTTCCCCTCCGGCGTGATGACCATGCCTGTCGAGGCGACCGAACACACGGGACCGATCGTCATCTGGCGCAAGGAACTTCGCCCGGATTCAGGCGGCGCTGGCAGGTTCCGTGGCGGGCTTGGTCAGCATATGGAGATCGGCGCGACCGCAGGGCACGAATTCGATTTCTCGGCGATGTTCGACCGCGTCGATCACCCGGCGCGCGGACGCGCGGGCGGGCAAGAAGGCGGACGCACACGCTTTACCCTGGACGACGGAACCGCGATGCGCGGCAAGGGCAAACAGGCCATCCCGCCTGATCGCGTCGCAGTGCTCGATCTGCCGGGCGGGGCCGGGTCCGGCGCGCCCGGGGAACGCGCCCCGGCGCTCGTCCCGCGCGATGTCGAATATGGCTACATCTCGCCCGAATCCGCCAAACGCGATTACGGATGGGAGGGCTGAGATGGACGCCACGCCAAAGCAGGCTTCATACGACGTGATCATCATTGGCGGCGCGATCCACGGATCATCAACCGCTTGGTGGGTGGCGCGCAACCCGGATTTCGACGGCTCGATCCTGGTCGTCGAGCGTGACCCAAGCTACGAATTTGCGTCGACCAGCCACACGAACTCATGCATCCGCCAACAGTTCTCGGCCGAGGTGAACATCCGCATCAGCCAATTCGGTGCCGCATTCATCCGAAGCTTCCCGGAATTCATGGAGGACGAAGACGCACCCGAGATCGCGCTGCACGATTACGGCTACATGTACCTAGCAGGCACCGAGGAAATGGCGGAAACCCTGCGCACGTGCCAGAAGATCCAGTCCGATCTCGGCGCCGGCACCCGCATCCTCACGCCGGACCAGATCGCCGCCGAGTACCCGTTCTACAATCTCGACGGCGTCGTTCTCGGCAGTCACAATCCAGTCGACGAGGGCTATTTCGACGGCGGCACGATCTTCGACTGGTTCAAGCGCAAAGCGCGCAAGAAAGGCGCCGAATACATCCACAACGAAGTGACGGCGATCGGACGCGAAGGTGATCGCGTGACCGGCGTGACGCTGAAATCCGGCGACACGATCGCTGCAGGCACGATCGTCAATGCCTCCGGCCCGCGTGCGGCCGGCACCGCACGGCTGGCGGGCTTCGACCTACCCCTCGAGCCGCGCCGCCGCTACACCTATATCTTCGATGCCGAAGACGATCTCGGCCAGGATCTGCCGCTCACCATCGACCCGTCAGGCTGCCACATGCGCTCGGACGGGCGCTATTTCCTGTGCGGATGCCCGCCCTTCGAGGACCCGGCCATGGCATTCGAAGACTTCGGTTTCGAGGACGATATCTGGGAAGAGAAACTCTGGCCCGCAATCGCGAACCGGGTTCCAGCCTTCGAGCGAGTCAAGGTCGTCAATGCCTGGGTCGGACATTATGCCTTCAACACGCTCGACCAGAACGCAATCATCGGACGTCATCCGGAAGTGACGAACTTCATCTTCCAGAACGGCTTCTCGGGCCATGGCCTGCAGCAGTCTCCGGCCACTGGGCGCGGTGTCAGCGAACTGATCGCGCATGGCAATTACCAAACGCTCGATCTGACCGATCTCGGATACGAGCGCGTGCTGAACAATACGCCACTGCTCGAGAAGGCGATCATCTGAGCGACGCGATGTGACCACCGGGCGCCTCCAAGGCGGTTGGGTGGGCCGCCTCGAAGGTCACGTCAAAACGATATCAACGGGGAGCCTTGGAGGCTCCCGGCCTCACAGATTGCGCCGGTAGCTGATCGCTTCCGCGATGTGGATCTTCCGAACCGCATCCGAACCATCCAGATCCGCCAGCGTCCGCGCAAGCCGTAGCACCCGATGATAGCCACGCGCGGTGTAACGGAACTTCTCTGCAGCCTCCTGCAGATAGTATTGCCCCTCGTGATCGGGCCGCGCGACGTATTCCAGCGCCTCGCCTTCCAGTTCGGCGTTCGTGGATCCCGGGCGGTCACTCCGATCAGCCTGCGCCACGCGCGCCTGCTCGACCCGGCCGAGGACGCGGGCCGAGCTGTCGGAATGGCCAGGCGCATGAAGATCGCCGACAGGCACCCGGGGCACATCGATCCGTATGTCGAAACGATCCAGCAATGGGCCAGAGATCCGCGCCTTGTAGTCGCTGCCGCATTTCGGAGCCCGCGAGCACGCCTGAGAGGGATCCGACAGATACCCGCAGCGGCACGGGTTCATCGCCGCCGCCAAGAGGAAGCGCGCCGGATACCGCACATGGGCCGAGGCTCGCGCGACCACCACCTCGCCTGTTTCGGTCGGTTCGCGCAAGCTCTCCAGACCCTGCCGGTCGAATTCCGGCAACTCGTCCAGGAACAGAACACCGCGATGGGCCAGGCTGAGCTCGCCCGGCTGCGCAAACTTGCCACCACCGATCAAAGCCGGCCGCGATGTCGAATGGTGCGGGTCGCGATATGGCCGCTCACGACAGATCCCGCCATCGCCCGGCACCTCCGCCAGCGAATAGATCATCGCGACCTCCAACGCCTCCTCCGGCGTCATCGGCGGCATGATCCCGGTCAGTCGCTTGGCCAGCATCGATTTCCCGGATCCGGGTTCCCCGACCATCAGAATATGATGATTGCCCGCGGCTGCGACCTCCAGCGCCCGCCGGGCCATGTCCTGCCCTTTCACATCCAGCAAGTCAGCCGCTGACCGCCGCGACGAAACCGGCCCCGGGACCGGCGCGCACAATGGCTCGCGCCCGTTGAAGTGGTTCACCAACTGGATCAAGGAATTGGGTGCGAGGATCTCTACGGCTTCGACCCAGGCGGCCTCCTGGCCACAGGTCTCCGGACAGATCAATCCGCGGTCCGCACTTGCGGCTGCGACAGCTGCGGGCAATGCCCCCTGAACGGATCCGATCCTGCCATCGAGCGACAACTCGCCCATTGCCACGAACCGGCTCAGGTCGTCTGGCGAGATCAGATCAAGCGCGCCCATCAAAGCCAGCGCAATAGGAAGATCATAATGTGATCCGGCTTTCGGTAGATCGGCCGGAGACAAGTTGATCGTAATCCGCTGGGCAGGCAGCGCCAGGCCGATTGCCGCAATGGCCGCGCGCACGCGTTCCTTTGACTCCGAGACAGCTTTGTCCGGAAGACCAACGAGCTGGAACGACGGCAAACCCGGAGAGACGGCGCATTGCACCTCGACCGGGCGCGCTTCGACCCCCAAGAACGCCACCGTATGGGCGCGAGTAACCACGCAAAGCTCCACAATTGGTTCCGATTGCGCTGGAACGTGATCCCCACATCGTTAAATGTGAGTTAAATCGTGCGCGCGGGGGACGGGGGAAACATGCGACTCGGACAGTCATTCAGGATCGGCGCGCTGAGCTTTGCCGTCCTCTTCGCCGTCGCACACGCTGGCGAACCACAGGTCATCGACGCGCGTGCCCAGTTCACCGGCGGCACGTGGCGCTTCGATGTGACCGTGCGCCACGCCGATACCGGATGGGAACATTATGCCGATGCCTGGCGGGTGGTCGGACCGGATGGAACGGTCTATGGCACACGCACACTCTACCACCCCCATGTTGAAGAGCAGCCGTTCACGCGGTCGCTGTCCGGTGTCCGGATTCCGGCTGACGTGTCCTCGGTTCGCGTCGAAAGCCGGGACAGTGTGCATGGCTGGGGAGCTACAACTGTCACCGTCCAACTCGAACGCTGAGCGTTCGACCAACAAGACCGATCTCACGCAAGCATTGACGCCCATTCCCAACGACCGGTAACAGCAGACGCGGGGCGGGATGTGCCTGTGCCCAGTCGCACGGCTCATCCATGTCCAAACCAGACGCGCAAGACCATCCTTATCGCTGGACGATCCTTTTCGGCGTCTGGCTAATCTATTTCGCGTTCGGCCTGTGCATTGCCTCGATGGCGCCGCTCGTGAGCGAGATCAGCAAAACGCTCGGCATCGGCAACAGCTCGATGGGGGCGATCCTCGGTGCCTGGCAACTGACCTACATCGCAGCGGCACTTCCGCTTGGAATGCTCTTGGATAAAATCGGCGTTGCCGTGGGTCTTTTGCTCTCCACGGTCGTTATGGCCGGGTCGATGATGCTGCGCGGGACTGCTCCGGACGGCATATTTCTGTTTGCAGCCGTTGCATTGTTCGGGTTGGGCGGGCCGTTAATCTCCGTCGGTGCCCCGAAACTCATTGCGCTCTGGTTCGGCGGCGCGGGCCGGGGGATGGCGATGGGCATCTACATGACGGGGCCGGCGCTGGGCGGAATCACGGCGCTCTCCTTATCCAACCCGGTTCTGTTGCCAGCGACGGGTTCGTGGCGCGGTGTGCTGATGTTTCTTGGGTTCTGCGTTCTGGCCGCTGGAGCACTCTGGTGGCTGATCTCGCGGCACACCGAAGCACGACGCCGCGACGGAAAGGCGACCGGCCTCTCGAAAGCAGGCAGTCTGCGCGCGTTCCGCGAGATCGCGGGTCTGCGCACCGTTCAGATCGTGCTTTTGATGAGCATCGGGATTTTCACGCTGAACCATGGCTTGAACAACTGGCTGCCCGAGATCCTGCGCGCCAAGGGTATGACGGCGGTGCACGCCGGTTTCTGGGCGTCGATTCCAACGCTTGTTGGCGTTGCGGGTGCATTAATCATTCCAAGATTTGCGACCCCTGAGCGCCGGATCGCGATCATGTTGTTTCTATTTCTCGCGGTCTGCGTGGCGACACTGCTGCTGCAGCTTGCGCCAGGGTCGGGACTGGTCACCGGTCTTGTGCTGCAGGGCATCGCCCGGTCCTCCATGATGACGGTTGCTATCCTGCTGCTGATGGAAGCACCCGGCGTTCCGCCCGAACGGGCCGGGATGGCCGGCGGCATGTTTTTCACCGTTGCGGAGATTGGTGGCGTCTTCGGGCCCCTCTCGATCGGCACGGTCTCGGCCATAACCGGAGACTTTGAGACCCCGCTGTTCCTGTTCACCGGCGTCTCGGTATTGCTGCTTGTTCTGTTGGGTTGGCTCTGGACCCTTCAGAAGGGACTGGCCGGGTCAACATCCAACGGGTAAAGCGGTCGGAAAAATCCACCAGAGGCCCTGCTCAAACGGTCGGGGCAGCATCCGGGGACAGGAATGGAGATCTCGAAGGCAATGAAGCGCGACTGGCTAGCAACTGCGCGGACCTTGTCCGAAGCGCTGCCCTACCTGCAGCGGTATGACGGCACGACAATCGTCGTGAAGTTCGGTGGCCACGCCATGGGGGATGCCGCCTCCATGGAGCGGTTTGCCCGGGACATTGTGCTCATGAAACACTGCGGCGTTCATCCGGTGGTCGTTCATGGTGGCGGCCCCCAGATCAACGAGCTGCTCGAGCGGCTCGCGATCAAGACAGAGTTCAAGGACGGTCTCCGCATCACGACCGAGGAAACCGTCGAAGTCGTCGAGATGGTCCTCGCCGGCGTCATCAACAAACGCATCGTGGCTGCGATCAATGCCCAGGGCGGGCAAGCAGTGGGATTGTCAGGTAAGGATGCGAACTTGCTCGTCTGCGAGAAGGCGCTCAAGACAATGCGCGATCCCGACAGCAACATCGAAAGGGTGCTCGATCTCGGTTTCGTTGGCGAACCGGTAGAGGTCAATCCCCGGGTCCTGCGTACGTTCATCGACTCGGATTTCATCCCTGTCGTGGCTCCGGTGGGCGCAGGTCGAACCCCGGACGAGACGTTCAATGTGAACGGCGATACCGCCGCTGGCGCGGTCGCGGGCGCCATGCAGGCCGAGCGCCTGATGCTGCTCACCGACGTCGCGGGGGTGAAGAATGCGGAGGGAGAGGTGTTGACCAGGCTCTCAACACGTGATGTCGAAGGCCTCATCGGAGACGGCACGATCGCGGGGGGGATGATCCCGAAAGTCCGAACCGCACTTCATGCGATCGAACACGGTTGTGGGGCGTCTGTCATTCTAGACGGAAGGGCACCGCATGCCGTGCTGCTCGAATTGTTCACGGAGCACGGCGCAGGCACCCTAATCGTGCCTGATTAATCAAGCTACCGAGCCCCATCATGGGGCGCGACGAAGAAGATCACTCACATCTCTTGCCGCATGACGTCCAAGATCAACACGTCGGCATGATCGTGTCCGAGATGCTTCCGGGCGGCACCAGTCAGATTGCGACGGAGTTCTTCGATGATTCGGTCGTCCGTGAAATTGGTCAGGAAAGCGCCGGTGTAGGACATCTGGAAGAGTTCTCGTAGAAACGCATCGCGTAACCGTGGCTCCATTTCATGAACCTGGTCGATCTGACCGGCAGGTACATCCACGCCAAGTTCGAACATCATCAGCGCACGGGTTTCGCCTTCCTCGACGACCGGGACGATTGTCTGGCGCCCGATCTTTACGAAAGACCGCGGAGCGGCGGCGAGTTCGGCTTCTTTTTCCGCCTCGGCCGCTGCAGCCGCGGCCTCGGCATCTGTTTGCTCTGCCGGTTTCAGAAACACGCCAGCCGTCATCCCACCCGCGATGCCGAAAACGATCAGTATGATTGGAAGAAGTTTTTTCATTACTGACCTCAGAACGGGGAAATAAGGTCAACGACTTGCTGACCGAGCCGGGGTTGCTGCAGGTCAGTCACTTGCCCGCGCCCGCCGTAAGCGATCCGCGCGTCAGCAATCTTGTCATATGTGATTACGTTCTGACGCGAAATATCCTCGGGACGAACAATCCCGGCGATCTGAAGGTCACGCAGCTCGAAGTTTACTCGAACTTCCTGACTGCCACGAATAACGAGATGACCGTTCGGAAGGACGGTCACAACTGTTGCTGCGAGTCGCAGGTTGACTTCTTCTTCTCGACTAATTTGACCTGCGCCCGACGAAGACTGCGTGCCACTTGCACTTACGGCAGGGTCCAGCGTGTTACTCCCGCTCAACACCGAGTCGGCGATGTTTGTAAGCCCGAACGCCGCCGTGACTGAGACGTCGTCTGACCCACTGCGGTCGCGAGTCGTTGAGTTAGAGAACTCGGCGGTATCTTCGATCGCGATCGTGACCGTCAGGATGTCACCGACGGATTTTGCGCGCCTATCACCAAATAACGACTTGGGGCCAGAGCGCCAGAGCGATCCTGTAATGCGCGTGTCCGTCTGCTCCGGCAGTTGCGGGCGCAACGCCATTCGTGCCGGAACGGGTGGATCGATCGTGGGTTTCGCCGCGCCCGGTGCACTGATCGGTGGAGGCCGCCCGATCGAGTCGAGTTGGCCATTGCAAGCTGCCAGGAACAGAGCGCCACAAAGGCCAATCCATCTGAAAATCATCTGTAGACCTCGGCGCGGTTGGGGCCAGTGATCATCGCCTTAACCGAGATTCGGGTGTTCAAGTTCATCACGGTTACCTCGTCGCCGCCACCTCCCGCGCTCAACGCACGCCCTTCGGTTCGAATCGCGAGTGACCCAAATTTGTAGGAAAGTGTCACAGTGTCATTTCGCTTGATGACGGTAACCGGGCCCAGATCTTCAGGCCGCACGGCACGACCTGCATAGATCGCCCGGCGCGTCTCACGCCCGACTATACCGTTCGGAATGCCCGACCCGTCCTCTCCAACGACCCTTACATCATCAGACTGAACGACGACCCCGACTCTGAGCGTTCGGCTGGCAACCACATCAGCGAGTGCGTGAGCCGACGTCAGAAGGCCGACCAGGCAAGCAGCCAGTGCCCGTGTGTGGACTCGCATTAACGGATCCTCGTCGTTGTCGACAGCATCTCGTCAGCGGCGCTCAGGATCTTCGAATTCAATTCATAACCGCGCTGTGCCTCGATCAACTCCGTGATCTCCGCCACCACATCGACCGAGCTTTCCTCGAGATATCCCTGCCTGATTGTACCGCGTCCGTCTTGTCCAGGATCGCCGACGTTCGGCGGGCCCGAAGCTGCGGTTTCGAGGAACAGGTTGTCCCCAATCGCCTGTAATCCTTTGTCATTGATGAAGGTCGCCAGCTGGATCTCGCCGATCTGCTGGGTGTCAACCTCGCCTTCGAACGCGGCAAAGACACCGCCCTCTCGATTGATTTCAACACTCTTGGCGTCCACCGGCACGGTTATGCCGGCCAGCAAGCGATAGCCGTCTGAGGTCACAACCTCCCCTTCGCCAGTCAGCTTGAGCGATCCGTCTCGGGTGTAAGCCGTATCTCCGGAGGGCAGTTCAATTTCGATGTACCCGTCACCTTCGAGAGCTACGTCGAGTTCACCCCCGGTTTGTCGTGTCGAACCCTGACGCACCTCCATTGAAACAGCCGATGGTCGAACACCGAGCCCAAGCTGCACCCCTGCCGGGAGAATCTCACCGGTTCCGGCCGTCACGGTGCCCGGTGTTCTGATCTGCTGATAATGCAGATCCGCGAACTCGGCGCGCCGCGCGTTGAAACCAGTGGTCGACATGTTGGCAATGTTCTGGGCGGTCACATCCACCCGAAGTTGCTGCGCGGCCATACCCGTCGCTGCGATCTTTAAAGCTTGCATTCTACACCTCTAAGGTCACGCTTACTTAGACGTTCTCTCCCAACGTCTGGATTGACTGGCGAACGCGTTCATCTTCGTCTTCGATAACGGACTGAGCCAATTCATATGCCCGAGTGACTTCGATCATGCGGGCAATTTCGTGTATGGCATCCACGTTCGATGACTCGAGTGCGCCCTGACGAACCTTCGGGTCCACGACTGGCTGAAAATTATCGTCGCGGACTTGAAAGGCTGTATTGCCGAAACGTGTCATGTTCACTTGCTCAGCATCGACGATCGCGAGCTGTGCCAGAACATCGTCACCGGCAGAGATCGTCCCATCGTCTGCTACCGCAATGTCTTTCGCTTCAATCGGTATCGGAATCTGCGCGCCACCAACGTCCAGGACGGGTGCCCCAGTCGCCGTTGTCAGAAGACCATCCTGCGAGATTTGAAAGCTCCCGGCACGGGTCAGGATCGGTCCCTCTTCAGCCTCAAGCAGGAAAAAGCCCGGACCCTCGATTGCGAAATCGAAGGTACCGTTGGTTTCAGAGACCGCACCGGGCCTGTCGAGAATGTGGCGCGCACCTGAATCTGCCATCGAAACGCTGTTCTCGTTCGCTGCGGCAAGAACAAATTCCGTAAAGGATACGCCTTCGCGCCGAAAACCAGTCGTGTCGAGATTTGCGATGTTGTTCGCAATAACATCCATCTCGAACTTCAGTCCGATCTGACGGTTCAACGCGAGGTAATGTAAGGCATTATCCATCGTTCAAAACCTCCCTTATGGCCCGTTCACCTGCTTCGAGATCCTGTAGATACTGTTCTACACCTCCATCGCTGAGCATGTCGGATCCTGCTGAAGAACCATTGAGCCGAAAGAGATCATCCAGAGTGTCGAGCTCCGATGCATCACCTTGCTCGAGGATACCGCGCACCGCATCAGGGACATTCCCTTCCTCTGCGTCCAGGGCCATGAAAGCCGTTTGAACGGCAACTTGTTGCTCTGCCTCATCACCAAGCAGCTGAAGTGCAGTATCAAGCGCGTCCTGGGTCCGTTCAGTCTGCCGTTCCGCTGCCAGCTTTGCGTTTACGATGTCAGACCGTACGTCGGGATCGCGGATATCACCTTCCAAAGCGGCCGAGAGCATGCTAGCGGCGCGCTCAGCATCTCCAAGGTCCAGAAAGGCGCGCCCAAGTAACCCACGTTGCAAGGAACTGATCGGAGCTTCGGAGAGAACAACGACTGCTTCGCGCGGATCGTCAGCCTCAAGAAAAGCATCGGCAAGCGCCAATGCGACTTGCTCCTCGGTCAGATCACCATCTCTCAACAGGGTCTGAGCCATTGCAGGCAATCCAACCTCCGCAAGAGACGTGACGAGCGCGCGGCGGAGAGGCGCCTGATCCAGATGGCCGTTCAGCGTCGCAGGATCCTCAAGGTAGGCTATTGCAAGAGGCGTCGTCTCGTCTTTTTCGTCACCGGATGAAACGAGTTCGCTGAGCAACTCCGTGTGCTTAGCCGGGTCCAGAAGACCTATTTCGGTAGCATCGGACAAGAATGATATCGTTTTCGACAGGCTGGCGTTTCGACTGAAAAGGCGCGCCTCAAGACCAAACGCCTTCGCACCAAGTGGCGTGCCAATTTCTTTCCGGGCGAGTTCACCCAGATCCGCAATCAATCGGTCCAGATCGCTTTCACCATCCGGATTGTTCAAAGCGCCTTCCGCCCGCATCATGAGGGCGGTCAAGGCGCTCTCAGCGTCACCGTTGGTCGCAAGTTCCAGATGCATGCGCGCACGCTCTGGGTCTTCCCGCCAAGCCGACAGGGCGTGGGACAAAAGATGTGTTTGCCCGAGCGTGCCGAATGACACTCCCTTGGCAGATCTGAGCGCCATGGCTTCCATGCGTCGCGCGGTATCCCACTGCCCCACATCAGCAGCGGCGAGTCCGAGTCGCGCCGAAATCATCTGTCGTGGAAACGATGGAAACTCTTCGAGTGAATTTCCACCGGAGAGTTCGCTCCGAATTGCCGATGCGGACTCGTCTGCAAGCGCTTGTGACAAAGCGCGCCAAAGTGCTTGGGAGCCAAGGCAATCCGGTGTCAACACGGCACTGCCAGCGGGCGCTGGTTGCCCGTCTAGCAGACCGGATGCGTCGGTCAGAAACTGCCCAAGCGGATGCTCCGACGCATACTCCGCGATGACGGTCTTCGCCTCGAGCGTGAACCCCACCGAGATGTAGGACTTCGCCAGGTCGATCGCCGTTTCAGGATCGCCAGTATCGAACTCGCCGACGAGCGACCGGCGCTTCTCAGCAACGGCATTGATGATTTCGGGGGAAGAGGGATATTCCGGCAGCAACAGGCGTTCGCGCGCAAAACACTGCTCGACCGCACGCGGGGTTAAGCTGGGTTCTGCGTCCACAAGCTCGACAGGCGGGGTCCGTTCAGGGTTTTCAGACTCTGCGGGGACAGGATTTACAACTGTGCCAGCGCTTCCAAGACCGTCGTCTTCGGAAACAGTGCTCGACGAAGGTTCAATCTCGGCCTCAGTGCGGGTCGCGACTTCACTGGGCTCTATCGCGGGACGAGGCTTGGCTGCCTCAGCAGTCGCTGCTTCCGGCATGTCGTCAATATCGGCAGGACGGTCATCAAGTACTTCGTCTTGCTCCAGCAGCGCTGTGGCCTGCGCTGCTTCGTCTCCTGGCAACGGTTGCAGATCGACCAACCCAGCTTCCGCCGCGCGGATGAGTTGTTGCATGATCTTCTGACGTGCCTGATCAGCGTCCAGGGTGCGGTCGTCCCCCGCCGAAGCACTTTCTCCGTTTGCAGAATCGGAGGTCGTCGAGGTGGCGCCAGAATCTTTTTGAACCTTCCGGGGCGGTTCAGGTGCTGCGATCGGCGCACGTGCGAGGGCCGCACCAGATGCCAAAAGAAATGAGCTCACAGCCAACGCACCAGCCAAACATTCGACCCAACGGGTCCGAAGCAACGACGCGCGCGTCTCCCGAGCCAAAGCACTCGTGCCCACCTGTGAGGATCGCAACATCAAGCGGAGTCCTTTAGTGCCTTGAGCGCATCGTCCATTTCGTTGAAAGACGGACGCATCCCCGAATCGACGTTCTGACGCGCCACCTCAATACAGATCTGAGGCGAGTGTTTGTGCAGGCTCGCCACGAGAATATCGCGGATCAGCTCATAGAACTTGTGATCAGACTCGGCGATTTCCTTCATCTTGTTGGAGAGTGGGCCTGTGATCCCATAAGCGAGAAAAACACCCAGGAACGTTCCAACAAGCGCACCGCCGATCAACCGACCAAGAACCTCGGGGGGTTGGTCGATCGACCCCATTGTCTTGATCACACCGAGCACGGCGGCGACAATACCAAGTGCCGGAAGCCCGTCCGCCACGGTCTGAATCGCATGGCTGCCGTGAAGCGCGTGATGCAGGCGGCCCTCAAGCTGCTTCTCGAGCACATCCTCAAGTTGGTGCGGGTCGTCATAGTTCATCATGCTCATGCGAATGCTGTCGCAGATCATGTTGACCGCACCCTTGTCAGCGAGGATTTTCGGATAGGCTTGGAAAATCGGTGAACTTGCCGGGTCTTCGACATGCGTCTCGATCGCCACCGGATCTTTTCGCGCGATCTTAATCAGTGAAAACAGCAGACAAAGCAGGTCCTGATAGTCCTGCTTCTTCCATTTAGCGCCCTTGAACGCCCCACCGACATCCTTGAGCGTGTGCTTGATCACACCGCCAGAGTTGGCAACGATGAATGCACCCGTGGCCGCACCACCGATCATCATCATCTCGAACGGCAGTGCCTTGAGGATGATGCCCATCTTGCCGCCAGCAAGAAGATAGCCACCGAAGACCATGACCATCACGACAACGATACCGATAATCACGCCCATACGTACTGACGCTCCTGGTCTGCTTCTCAGCCGGTTACGCGACCTTGAATGATGCAGAATCATTTAGGAGTCGTGAAATGGCGCGAAGGATCCGCCGTTGCGCTGCCATGAATGTGCACGATAAGCTGGCAAACCACTGGGGAGCATGCGCCGACGTACCCCGACGAATAAGCCGAGTGACGCCCCGAACATGCCGCGCAAGGATCGCATTGATGCCCTCGGGGCCACGGCCCTGATCACTTTCTCATTCCTGATGGGCATCAATCAGGTCATGATCAAACTGGTCAACGCAGGCATGGCGCCGGTGTTCCAAGCGGGCGCCCGATCGGCCTGCGCAGTGCTGCTGGTGCTTGCGATTGCACTCGTTGCGCGAAAGCGGCTTTCCGTCACGGACGGCTCGTTCTGGCCAGGAATTCTGTGCGGGCTGCTGTTTTCCTTCGAGTTCCTGCTGCTCTTTGAAGGACTGGAATACACGGCCGTCAGCCGGGCATCGGTCATCTTCTATACAATGCCTGTCTGGGTCGCGGTTGCCGCGCACTTCCTGATCCCAGGGGAACATTTGACGCCCAGACGCGTGCTCGGGTTGGCGTTGGCCGTGGTCGGCGTGGCCGTCGCCTTGCTGGATGAACCTCCTGCTTTTGCGCCCGACGCACTGACCGGAGATCTTATGTGCCTTGCAGGCTCAGTCTGCTGGGCAGGGATCGCGCTGACGGCGCGGTTGACCCGGCTGAGCCGGTCCGAGCCCGAGATGCAGCTCATCTATCAACTCGCGGTCTCCGGTCCGGTCCTGCTTTTTCTGGCGCCTTGGTTCGGTCCGGTTCTGCGTGAGGTGACCGAAACCATCCTCTGGATCTTCGCGTTCCAGGTCGTCGTCGTCGTCTCAATCGGATTTCTGGTCTGGTTCATGGTGCTGCGCGTCTATCCGGCCTCGGACATGACCGCTTTCAGCTTCCTCGCACCGCTTTTCGGCGTGATCGCCAGCTGGGTCATCCTCGACGAGCCCTTCTCATGGTCCGTCGTCGCAGCACTCGTCATGGTCGGAACGGGAATCGCGATGGTCAGTTGGCGTCCAAAACCGGGCTAGAGGCGGCGTTTGCAGCCTCGGGTCACGCGCCTCTTTCCCTTTCCGAACAGATGCTCCAAAACCTCCGCAGACATCAGGGGAGGTCGTCGATGGCACTGAAACGCATGGTGGTCGAGCTCGGAATGGGCGTCGACCTGCAGGGCGAGGACTACACAAAGGCGGCCTGCCGCGCCGTTCACAATGCACTGCGTCAGAACTCGCTGACCGTGGCACCTGCCTTCGGATGCGCGCGCGAGGACATGGTCCTGACCGTGATCATCGGTGTGGCGCAGCCCGACAAGGTCGATACCGACGCCGTCTCGCGTGAACTCCCGTATGGCAAGCGCACGATCCAAGTGGTCGAGGGCGGCATGGACACGCCAAAGGATGACGGTCCCTATCGCACGATCATGGCCAATGCTGCCGTGCTCGTAGACCTCGAACTCCCGGAGGGTACGTGATGACCGAGATCAAGCGCATCATTCTCGAGATGGGCACCGGCAACGACCTGCATGGCGGTGACTACACCAAGGCCGCAAAGCGCGCGGTTCAGGACGCACTGCACCATTCTTCGTTGCCGATGTTCAAGAGCTTGAATCTCGATCCGAACAGCATGGAGATCGAGTTGCGCCTCGCAGCACAGGAACCGTCCAAGATCGACCTTGATGCGGTGGCGGCCACCCTGCCCTATGGCAAGGTGACCCCGGTGGCCGTGAAAGGCGGCCTGAACCTGCCGGATGGAGACGACGGCGCAGAAAGCGTCATCGTCAATGCCGGGATCATCGTACGTCTTCCCATCGGCTGATTCTGTCAGATCGTTAGCGCACTGCCGCCAGCCGGATCTCGCGCGCGCGGACCAACTCTGCCAGTTGCTGCTCGACCCGTGCCGTCAACGCGGTCACGAGGCGTTCGACCGCAAGGTCATAATCCGAGTGATCGGACTGATCCGAGTCGTCCCACCAGGCACGATCCGGCAAGTCCAGGTCAACCTCTGCCGTGGCAGACGCATAGGGATAGCCATTGCGCACATCGATCAGAACGGCGCGCGTGAGCCCTTCGCGGCCTGGCGCATCGGAGCGCATCGGTCCACGCGCCAATACGGTGATCGAGGAAAGCCCGTGCTCCAGCCCATTCTTCCTGCTCTGGGCGCCGACTTCATAGACCAGCACGGCATCGAAGTGCTGCCGCGCCGCGCCGATGCGCACCCGGCTCAGAAGCTCCGAGGTCGCGTCACTGATCCGCCGGTGATCGTCCGGCAGGACGGCCTGATAGGCGTATTCTGCAATGAACGGATCAAGCGCTGACAGGCTTCCAAGTGCGGCGTGGCGCTCGAACGCTGCTTGCCAGATCTTGCTTTCACGAGTTGGCACCAGACTGAACGTACCGCGTTCTATGCGGACCAGAGCAATCCGAGCGGGGACCGGCAGAACAGGCTCCACCGCAGCCGCTTTGCGCACCAGATCCTCGACCGTCGCGCTCTCGATCGTCTCCACCGATTCCTTGCCATGCCCTAGTGCCGTGCGATGCAACACTGTCTGACGTTCGACCGCGGTTTCAGCGGCCCGCGCGAGATAGGCCGCTCCGGACGTTGTCTGCGTGCCCGCCGTACAGGCGCCCAGCAGCAGTGCCGCAACGATTAAGATCAGTCGTGATTTCATGATATCCTCCTTTAAATGGGTAATTTACCCATTAATTCCACACATAAGGGACTTATGACTTGACCGCAAGAGAAATATGGGGATTTATCCCATTTATGCCAGTGATCGAAGATTCATTCAGACGCGTGCTGCGCCCCTTGGCCCGGCTTATGATTGCCCGTGGGAACCGGTTCGGCTGGGCGAGCGATCGTCTGAAGGAGGCGTTCCTGGACGCCGCCGAAGCCGCCTTTCCGATCGACGGAAAACGTTTGACCGACAGCCGGATCAGCCTGCTGACCGGATTGCAGCGCAAGGACATCAAGGCGCTTCGCAACCGCGGACCGGACGCCACTCCGGCAACTGGCCAAGGCCCCCTGCCGAGGATCGTTGCCGCCTGGCACAGCGCCCCGGGCTACCAGGGGAACGACGGACAGCCATTTCCCCTGCCGCGCAGCGTGCAGGATGGCCCGTCTTTCGAGACCCTTGTAGCCCAGGTCAGCCGCGACATTCACCCGCGCACGGTCCTGGATGAACTCCACCGTCAGCACCTCGTGCAACTCGACGGTGACACCGTGATCCTGACAACCAACGCCGTGATCCCCGCTGGCGACGACACGGCGATGCTGGGCTATCTCGGCGCCAATCTCGGCGATCACGCCGAGGCAACAGTCGACAACCTCTCGGCGCCTCCCGGTTCCGCGCCGTTCTTCGAACGTGCGGTCCACTACAACCGTCTCACGCCAACCGCGCTCGATGAGCTCGAAGCGTTCGCGCGACGGGAACAATCCGCGACGTTGGCGCGAATCAACGTCCGTGCACTCGATTTGCAGCGATCCGGCGCCGGCGATCCCGACGCCACGGGGCGCTTCCGCTGCGGGGCCTTCATCTACCGCGCGGATCTTACGGACGGTCCGAGGGAGACTGACAAATGACGAAATGGATCGCGCTCGCGGCGGTCATCGGGCTTGCGGCATGCGCCGGGCAACCGGTCACGCCAGTCTCGCCACCCGAACCGACATGCGTCAAACCAGACGAGGAGGAACCGATCGACGGGGGTCTCGGCGGAACGGGGAACACTTTGCCCGTCTGCGAGGATTGAGCTCTCTCACGGGATGCGATCCACCAGACATCCAGAAGAATGCTCAGCCCGAGGTCGCACGCGGTTCACACACGAACACCAAACCATGGATCGATCCTGTTGGATCCGCTCTGCGCCACGGCCTGCCGATACCCGACAAATCGCTCTTGATTTGCGATCCCAACGACATTTGGTAACGATACCATCCGACGACGCGCTCGGGGGTGCCGATATCAAAAAAACCTCGAAACGAGGTAGATGCCCCACCCTCGACCGCGCCGCACGCCGACCACCCAAGGGGATCTCATGACGACCTTTCTCGGCTGCATTGCCGACGACTTCACCGGCGCAACTGATCTTGCTGCCTTGCTCGCGCGCAGCGGCGTGCCTGTTTCGCTCAGGCTCGATCTGCCGAACAGCCCCCCTGACCCTGGCGACATTGCTCCGATCGAGGTGATCGCACTGAAATGCCGGACGGCCCCCGTGGCCGAGGCGGTGTCGGAGACACGCGCGGCTCTGGCGTGGTTGCAGCAAGCAGGCGCGCAGCGGTTCTTCTGGAAGTATTGCTCAACGTTCGACAGCACGGCCGAGGGCAATGGCGGTCCCGTGGCCGAGGCGCTGATGGCCGATCTCGGCACCGACCGCACGATTTATTGCCCCGCATTTCCCGAGAACGGGCGAAGCATCTTCATGGGCAATCTCTTCGTCGGCGAACAGCCGCTGGCCGAGAGCCCGATGAAGGACCACCCGCTCACGCCGATGCGCGACAGTAACCTCATGCGCTTGCTCGAACCTCAGGTTACGCGGCCCGTCGGCCTGGCCAACCGCCTTAAGGTTGCCGCAGGTGCAGGTCCGCTGCGAGACTGGATCAATGCCCTCGCCGCCGAGGGTGTTGCTCACATCGTCGTCGATGCCGTCGCCAACGAGGATCTCTACACCATCGCCCAGGCCTGTCACGACTTGCCACTGATGACCGGCGGGTCCGCCGTCGCCATGCCACTGCCGGATCTCTACCGTAAGGCGGGACATCTGAGTGGCGCGGCGGACACGGAGAGCACCTCAGTGCCAGAGGGTGGAGCCATCGTGCTGTCCGGGTCGTGCTCGGCCATGACCCGCAAGCAGGTCGCAGCCTTCGCCGCGACCAATCCGGCCTTCAAACTCGACCCGATCACGCTCGCGAAGTACGGCCCAGGGGCAGCGCTCGACTGGCTCGCAGCACAGGCGAAAGCCCAGACCACAATCGTCTATGCCACCGCCGAGCCCGAGGACGTCCAAGCGGCGCAGTCCGCACTTGGCACCGCAAAGGCCGGAGAGGTCGTTGAACAGGCGCTCGCCGAAATCGCCATTGCCGCGCGGGACAGCGGAACCCGCCGCTTTGTGGTGGCGGGCGGCGAGACCTCCGGTGCTGTCTCCAAGGCTCTGCAAGTCACGCGTCTTGGGATCGGGCGAGAGATCGCGCCGGGCGTGCCCTGGACCTTCACAACCTCCGGCGGCACGCCTATCGCCCTCACACTCAAATCCGGCAATTTCGGCGGTCCGGAGTTCTTCGCCGAAGCCCTCGCCCTGCTCGACCAGTCATGACCGACGAGGTGCGCCTGCGCGAACAGATCTGCCTGCTTGCCAAGTCGATGTTCGACCGGGGCCTGACCATGGGTTCGTCCGGCAACATTTCGGTCCGTCTGCCGGATGGGCGCTTCATCGTGACCCCAACCGGGTCCTGCTTCGGCCGCCTGGACCCTGCGCACCTGTCCTTGATGGATGCCGACATGGGTCATCTCAGCGGCGACAAGCCGACCAAGGAAGTGCCGCTCCACTCGGCTTTCTATGAAACCCGCCCACGCCAGACCGGGGCCGTCGTGCACCTGCACTCCTGCCACTCGGTGGCGCTCTCGCTCCTGCCGGATGTCGACCCGGACAACATGCTGCCCCCCCTCACCGCCTACGGCGTGATGAAGCTCGGCAAGGTCGCGATGCTTCCCTACTTCATGCCCGGCGACCCGGCCATGGGCGATGCGATCAAGGGACTTGCAGGCAAACGCTCGGCCGTCGTTCTGGCCCACCATGGCCCCGTCGTCGCGGGCAAGGATCTGGAAGCGGCCTGCTACGCCATGGAGGAGCTTGAGGAGACCGCCAAGCTCACCCTGATGACCCGCAGCCTGTCGCCGACGCTTCTCACGGACGCGCAGATCCAGGGCCTGGTGCGGAAATTCGACGTCGAGTGGGATTGACATCGCGCCGCTCCCTTGCCACCCGACGCGCCCGGATTACTTCGTGCAACACTGGGAGGCGACAATGACCGAAAAAAAGGCGGGCCAGACCGAACTCTATGCCCTGTTCGACCGCCACGGCATTGGCTACACGCACAATACGCACCCGCCCTTGCACACGGTTGAGGAGTCCAAGGAACTGCGTGGTGACTTGCCCGGCGCACACGTCAAAAACATGTTCCTCAAGGACAAGAAAAGCCAGCTTTGGCTGGTGACCTGCCTGGAGTACCGCAAGATCCGCATTCGCGACCTGGAGAAGCAGATCGGTGCTACGAAGGCAAGCTTTGGCAAGCCAGACCTGCTGTGGGAGGCGCTGGGTATCCGGCCAGGTGCCGTCTCGCCCTACGGGTTGATCAACGATCCCGATCACAGCGTGCGCGTCGTGCTCGACCAGCAGATGCTGGAAATCGACCCGATCAATGCGCATCCGCTGCACAACGAGGCCACAACCACATTGCCGCGTGTCGATTTCATGCGGTTCTTCGAGATCACCGGACACGCGCCGATCATCGTCGACTTTGACGCGCTTGAGGAGATGGAACGTGCGCGGCAGGACGCGGCCTGACGGTCCGAAAACCGCCACATCAATTGCACAGAACGTCCTGAGGCTCTATCTGGAAGCCGAAAAAACAGGACCATGGGGATAACATGATTGAACTGGGCACCTCGTCGGACGCCTCCACCGCCTCGGGCGGCGGCGTGATGGACACGACCGACGCCACGTTTGTAAAAGACGTGATCGAAACCTCGCGCGAGACACCCGTTGTCGTTGACTTTTGGGCGCCGTGGTGCGGCCCATGCAAAACGCTCGGCCCGATGCTGGAACAGGAAGTCGCGGCGACCAACGGCAAGGTCCGGATGGTCAAGGTCGACGTCGACAAGAACCAGATGATCGCGGCGCAACTGCGTGTCCAGTCGATCCCAGCGGTCTTCGGCTTTGTCGACGGTCAGCCGGTCGATGCGTTCATGGGTGCGGTCAGCCCGGCCGAGGGGAAGGACTTCGTGCAACGGCTTGCCAAGGGTGCGGGCGCAGGCGCATTGGACGAAGCCCTGGATGCCGCCGAGGAGATGCTCGAACAGGGTGCCCTTGCCGAAGCCGCGCAGACCTTCGCCGCCATCCTGGGTGAAGATCCCGAGAACCCGCGAGCCATGGGCGGAATGATCCGGGCGACCGTGGCCGCTGGCGACATCGAACGCGCACGTACCATGCTCGAGCAAGTCCCCGCCAGCATCACGGAAGATCCGGCGATCGCCGCCGCGCGAGGGGCGGTCGAACTGGCCACACAGGCCGAGGACGCGGGCGAAACCGCCGACTTGCGTGCGGCTATCGACGCCGACCCGAACAACCATCGGGCCAGGTTCGACCTCTCGGTTGCCCTCGCGGCGAGCGGTGACAACGAAAATGCGATCGAAGAACTGCTCGAGCTGTTTCGCCGTGACCGCGAATGGAACGACAGCGCTGCCAAGGAACAACTCATGACCCTTTTCGACACGCTCGGGCCGAAAGACCCGCTGGCCCTCAAAGGCCGCCGGCGTCTCTCCTCGATGATTTTCGCGTGAACTTGATGGCGCGCCGGTTCTCGCTCGCGGACCTGCCGGATACCATTCCGGTCTTCCCGCTGCCCGGCGCGCTGATTCTGCCGCGTGGCCGCCTGCCGCTCAATATCTTCGAGCCGCGCTACCTCGCGATGCTCGACGACGCACTGAAAAGCGACAACCGACTGATCGGCATGGTACAACCTTACGAGGACAACTCGGCACCGTCGAGGCTGCACTCCATCGGCTGTGCCGGACGGGTGACCTCGCTCAGCGAGACCGAGGACGGCCGCTACCTGATCGTTCTGACCGGCGTTTCGCGCTTCCGGATGGTCAAGGAGATCGAGGGTTTCACACCCTATCGCCGGGTCGAGGTGGCGTGGGGCGATTTCTCGCGCGATCTGGATGGCCGGGAAGACCTGGATGACTGGGACCGCGAGGCCTTCCTCGGCTTGCTCAAACGCTACTTCGACGTCGCCAATCTCAGCTCGGACTGGGACTCGATGCGCGATGCAGACTGCGAGATGCTGCTGAATTCGCTCTCGATGATGTGCCCCTTTGCCACCGAGGAGAAGCAAGCCCTGCTCGAAGCCCCGAGGTTGACCGACCGGGCCGAAACCTTGTCGGCCCTGATGCAGTTCGCCATCGCAGAAAGCGGCGGCAGCCGGGGCGTACAATGACCGGCGACGAAGGGGCCGAAAGCTATCAGCCCGCGTCGACACCGCCGACAAGCCCCCGCCTGTTGGAAACGCTGGTGTGCCCGTCGACCGGAGGTCGCCTGATCTACGACGCCGAACGCCAGGAACTGCTCTCGAAGTCGGCCAACCTCGCCTACCCGATCCGCCAGGGCATCCCGATCATGCTGGTCGACGAGGCCCGCACGCTCGAGGACTGATCCGACTGCCGCTCACTCCGCCCGGCGCCCATCATTGATGAACTCGGCGACGATCGCTGCCATGTAAGTGCGCAGGATCATGTTCATCCGGCGCTGATAACCGCGCCGCAGCGACCGATACCAGTCGGCCACGTCCTGATCCAGGCTCAGCGTCATCTTGGTCTTGCGCACCGTCGTTGGCGTGTCCTTGTGCAGGTGGAACCATTCCGCCGGTACGGTTTCACGCGCCTTCTGACGCTCCCAGTACTGACGATGAAACTCCCGGATCTAGTCCAGACCTTGGTTGAATTCCTTCAGGTCTTCCGCTGTCACGCTTAGCTTTCCATCACCCAACGCCATCACACCCTCCACTTGCGTCCCGGCGCTGAGGTATCGGGCAATTAGCTTAAATTTTCGTAATCCCCCCCAGTCGAGTCCGCGTTGTCACCGATGCGGTACGACGTAGGTATGCGTTGCAGTACCATTGCACTACGTTTGCATTACCGATGCACCCATGCCTGAATAACAGCGCCAGGGGCGTCAATTG
>JBHJIZ010000116.1:0-21612 GCA_050043005.1 Paracoccaceae bacterium | reverse complement strand
TAGCTGAGCGTGATCGTGTCGGTCTCGCCGAGGGCGAGGTCTTCGAAATTGCCCAGCGTATCGACGGCGAGGTTCGGATCGCCCGAGGGCGCGACGATCCCTGCCGCTGCCCGTCCCCCGGCCGAGGTCAGGTCGATCAACTCGCCCGCCGCCTGACCGGCGGCCGACAGGATGGTGACCTCGTCCGCGGTGTCGACATCCGAGTCGTTGGCCAGGATGTCGTCGATCAGCACATCGCTCTCGCCGATCGTGAACGAATCGTCCACGGCGTCGGGGGCAGCGTTTTCGTTAAGGCAGAAGGTGAGCGCATCGATCCGAGCGAACTCGTGCGCATCGCGCGATCCGCGCAGCGTGATAACATCGCCCTGGTTCAGCTCGAGTCCGGCAATCGTCAGCGTCGATATGGTCGAATGGTCGTTACCGTTGCCGTTGTCGTCCTGGTCGAGGAGGATGGTTTCGACCTCCGTCCCATTGACCTCGACGACGATCGAGCCCTGGCCGTCGTCCTCGTCGACATAGGCAATCTCGAGATCGTAAATGCCGCTCTCGGCGCCAAAAACCAGCTCTGCGGCACCTTCCTTCTTCTTCAGCTTGATGACTTCACCACCGGAAGCTGCATCGATGTCATCGGTCCGATAGCCTTTCAGCGCCATGTCTTCGGCTTCGATTGTAACCTTTCCGTCGTCGTTCAGATCCCACTTCAATCCAGCCGAGAGGTGCTTGTACTTCAGAAAACTCCCCGTAACGTTGCCGGTGCTGACCACGGAGAGTTCCGCGCCTGGCGGCGGCACGTCGCCGTAGAACGTGAAGAAATCATCGGCATCGCCGGCGGCACTCCCCGCGAATTCGATCTCAATCAGCTTGTAAGTGTTGCCGTCCTGATCCTCGACGATGGTATATCTCTCCGCGTAGATCTTCACATCGCTTACAACTGCAACGCCATCGAGTTCGATATCGGCGGTCTGTCCTTTCCGATCGTCTGCGACATCATCCTTCCGCGTATCGCCGGACAAGCGAGAGTCGTTGTCTGTGACCGTTATGCAGGCGGTGGCGGAGAACGGCATGGTAAAGGTATCGCCGGTCGAAAGTTGATCATCGCCTTCCGAGAGCAGGTTTGAACCGGAAAACGCGGTGAACTCGAATTCTCTAAAGCTCTTCCTGAAAGTCATTTACGTCCACCCCTATGCCGTACCGCGCGTCCGCAGCCGAACCATGTTTTTTCCGCACCGATGTCACCCCTGGCGCGATCACGGAGAAGAATACCGTCTTCAGCTTAGAAACTGAAAGAAAATGCGCCCGGCGCACGATAAGGCCTCTGAAAAATGGGCCATTTCAAGGCGCTAAGCAGGCTTTCTTCGCAAATTGCGACAAAAGCATACGGGGCATGCACCGCAGTTCTCAGATTGCATTCAATCGAGCGAAATTCGGTCGCCTCGCGACGTTATCCAGACTTCGTCGTAAGGATAGTCAGCTTCGGACTTTCCGCCCCAGAGTTGTCGAATCACTTCGATCTGAAACTCGAGATACCCCATGCTGTAGGGCGCACGACCCGCCCCTTCGGTCAACCTGGCGTTTAGGCTGGAGAGGCTGTGGAAAGGAACAGAGGGAAACGCATGATGTGCCGTATGGTACTGCATGTTCCAGCATACCCAACGCATCAAAGCGTTCGTCCGGGTTGAACGGGTGTTCGCCAGGATATCGTCTTCGTGACTTAGTCCGAGATGTTCGATCGTGTTCTGGAGCTGGTGCACGACCTTCATCGCCATCATCGGCGCGAGCCACAGGATCACTGCTGCCCAGCTTTGCAAAACGAGGGACAATATCGCGATCATGACATAGAGCGCGACGTGCATCCGGGCCTCGCGGATGACCAGTGCCTCCTGATCGGGCCGGATATAGGGTTCGAGCACGACAGCCCGACTCAATCGAAGCAACCTTGTGATCCGGCTCCACCAATAGGTTAGTCCGAAGCGCCACATCAAATAACTACGCAGAGTATAGGGTTCACGCGCAAGCTCGCCATCGCGCGCCCAATCCTGTGTCCACTTGTGATGCGCCGTGTGCTGGATAAGGTCGAAGTCGCGCGGATAAAGCATCAGGAATCCGATCAGCCGACCAAGCCATTCGTTCAGCGCTTTCGTCTTGAAGGGTGTTCCATGGCTGAGTTCGTGTTGTCCGGCATACAGGAAGTTGATCAGAACGCCGTGAGTCATGAACACGGGGACCGCCCACCATGTGCCCCATGACATCCAAAGGGTCGTACCGGCGAGTGCAATCGCTCCGAAGTGACTGCCAGCCTGGAGCGCGCCACGCAAATCCGACCGCTGGCAAAGCTCGCGCAGCACCTTTGGATCAATCACCCGACCGCGTACGAATGTTCCGTCCATCGTTCCGCCTCCTGTTGCGGTGCAACGTGAGGGCAATTCGCGACGGCGTCAATGGGACCCGCGCCGCCGGAAACCGGCGACGCAGGATGTCATATCGTCAGAAGATCGAACTGTTGGTCGAGACCAGGATCTTGCCGATGGAGTCGTATTTTTCGTCTGCGACCCAATTCCGGTTTGCACCCAGGTAGCTGCGTGGATCTTCTTCGAGCAGTCCGATTAAAACCTCGGCGACGATACGCGCGCCGACAGGGCCGAGGCCCTCGCCTTTTTCGAACTTGCCGTTGTGCCCTTCGCGGCCGACCTCTGCCGCTTCGGCGAGAATGTATAGCCAGAGCGGAACACCCTCCCGGATACGCCCCTTCGACATCTTCTCGACCGTGTGGCGCACCTTGTCGATTTCGGCCTCGTCCCGGCCCATCACCTCGGCGACCTTGTCACCGCCCGGCAGCAGGAACGAGTTGCCGCGCAACAGGTTCCGGGTCGCCAACGAGCTTTCGCCCGATGTGATGAACGGTAAGTCCAGCAGGTCCGCGGCAAGCTTCGTATCCATCTTCTCGGCGCGCTGAGCACCTGCGCGATCCGGGAAGAACATCAACTCGCGCCAGTCGACAATGGCGTCCTGGTTGGGCACTGCCGAGAAGCCTTCGCCGAGCGCTGACCCGAACAGTTCGAACTGTTTCGATCCGTCTTGAACCTGCAATCTCATTGGCGCCATCGAGTGCCCGAACCGGTATGCGGCCACCGAGAACTCGACCGGAATGAATGGCTCGACCGGGCAGTAGAATTTCCGCCCGCAGGACAGGATGTCCCAAACCACGGCATCGCCACACATGGCCACCAGGAAGTCGTTCACAACGCCCCATTGGTAGTGCCAAGTAACCTCGCGGCGCGCTTCCTCGTAGAGATCATGTCCCTCGGCGCCCGTCGCGGCATTGATCTTGTCGCAGATGTCGTTGTGGAATTTGATCATTGCGAGCTGCAACTGGCTGACGATGCGGTTTTCGTCATTGCGGTGGTCGCCGATGATCGCACGACCATTTACGGACCGCAGAAGATCGTTTGCCACCGCGACATTGCCGGGATCGACATCCGCACCGGTTAGCAGTTTGGCGCCGCCGAATGCACCGCCCTGCACATACATGAACGGCGCATCGTCCGGCCCGGCACCATAAACACAATCCAGATCCAGCGTTGGCGTACGGAAGTTCGGCAGACCTTCTTCAGCAACCGCTCCGAGCGACGAGGTCAGGTCCAGGGTGATGTCGTGATCGACGAACTGTCCAAAGAAAACATGGCCTACGGGCACGGTCTTGGTTCGATTGGGCTTTTTGCCGCCATCCATCGGGCCGCCAACCCGTCCGAGAGCCGCCAGGACGTCGGCTGGGACATAAGCCGGAGCGAGGTCGGGGAAAAGTCGACCGAAACGGTCCTCGCGCGTGCTCTGATGGCCGCGCTTACAATGGGCGCCTAGCCCTTTCAGGGCCTGGGTACCATGGTGTTTCGCCATAATTTGTCTCCAATGGTTTGAATTTCTGCTTGCCGGGGCTCGCCCGTCAGCAACTTTGGCGTGAAAATTCTACCATGATTCGTCCATAGGGATGCGACGGTTGCTACAGACTCAACCACCGGTTCATGCGCTGACTGCCTTCAATTGAACGAAATCTAAACGAATTTGCTTCATACGCATTCAGTCGAAGAAGTCTGACCGCAGGTGCCCGAATGCATGATTACTCCGAAACGCGCGAATGTCTGACCCGTGCCCGCACAGCCCTTGCCGAAGCTCATCTGGCTGCCGGACGCACCAATCTTCCACCGATATCATCGCCCAGATCCATCCGATTGCAGATCGACGAGGTCGAACGCATCCTGCGTGAAGCAGCGTTTGAGATCGAGGCTGCGCGCGCGGCCTGCACGGAAGCTGGACGGCGAGGTCTCAGCGTCGTTTGACTGGATAGCGTGCGACGGGGTTAGTCCGTGCGCTCGACAACCGCCATGGTCAGACGCGAGATGCAGGTCATCTTACCGGCTTCGTTCCGGATCTCGATGCTCCAGACCTGACTGCGCCGGCCCAGCATAACCGGGCGCCCGGTCCCATAGACCCAGCCTTCGTAGTTTGGGCGCAGGTGATTGCCGTTAATCTCTTGTCCGAAGACCCGAAACCTTTCGGCATCGACACAGGCCGCGGCCCCGCATGATCCTATGGTCTCGGCCAGCACGAGCGACACGCCGCCATGGATGGTGCCATAGGGTTGCCGCGTACGCGATGTCGTTGGCATCTTCGCGATCAGGTGGTCGTCGCCGATCTCGGTAAATTCAATCTCGAGATGCTCGACTGCCGTATCGGTATGCGTCTTGGCGATGCTTTCGATGGTTGGGCGTTTGAACCAGATCTCGCTCATGTCTCGGTCTCCAGATGCGCCCAGATCCCGCGGACGCGTTCCCGGATGTGTAGCGCTTCTTCCCAGCGGTTCGAGAGCTCGCGGCCATCTGCCCCGGTGATGGCATATTCGGGGGGGCCGAGTTCGCACAGAAAGTTGCATACGCCCACCGGATTTCGTGCGCGCCACGCGCGAAAGCCGTCCTCCCACCAGCGCGCAAAAAGGTCATACCACTTCTGGTTCTGCGGAAATCCGATAGGCACCTGGATCTGTTCGCGGGAGGAAACCCGGCCTTGGAACGAGTCCGATCGTGCGAGAATCCGTTGGATCAACGCATCGTCATAGTCAGAAATCGGATACCAGAACTCCCGGTCGACCAGGAAGTGCGAGAGGTCGGCGCAGAGCCGCATTTCCGGGATCGTGTCGATCAACTCCAGCGTTGTATAAAGATCATTCGTGATGCAGTTGCGATGGGTTTCGAACTGGACAGGAACGCCCTCCTGATCGGCGATGTCGATCCAAGCACGCAGGACCGGGACCATCTCGGTCAGTGTTAACGCTGGCACCTGGCCAATCACGTTGACGCCGATCGCGCCGAAATCCTTGGCCATATGCAAAACCGGGCGAAGACCCTCGACAGTTTTTGGGAACGCCATGATCAGGCAGCCCAGTCCGGTTTTCTCGAACAGGGGTCGGGTCGCTCGCGCGGCATCGCTGTCCGCGACGCCCAGATCGATTGCCATACCGTCATACCCGGCGTCCGTGACCATCTCGAACGCCCGCTCGACCGGGACCACTACGCCGTCCGGTCCGTGCGGCTGCATCGCCCAGAGCGATTGGTAGATTTCGAGTGTCTGCATCCATCTCTGTTGGCATCGTGTCCGCCGGTGTGCAAGCCCGATGGACGCGGCATTCCGGCTTTGCTAGGAGGAGGTTTTCCGGGCGGCCCGCCTCCGGCGCTCCGACGCTGGCGGAGGCCCACCCGCCCACCCCCTCCGCCACCGCCGACCACCGGAGGCGGACCGGTGTGAGAGTAGACGATGCTGACGATCTCCGATCTCGGGTTCTCGATTGCGGGAAAACCGTTGTTCCAGAGCGCATCCGCGCAGATCCCGGGCGGCGCGCATCTGGGGTTGGTTGGACGAAACGGTGCGGGCAAGACGTCGCTGTTCAAGCTGATCCTTGGTGAGTTGATGCCGGATCAGGGCGAGATCGTGTTGCCGCCCCGCGCGCGGATGGGCACGGTGGCGCAGGAAGCCCCGGCGGAGGATCGGTCACTGGTCGAGACAGTGCTGGCGGCCGATACCGAACGCGCAGCCTTGCTGTTTGAAGCCGAGACAGCCGAGGATCCCACGCGTATTGCCGAGATTCAGACGCGTTTGGCGGATATCGGCGCGCACTCTGCGGAAGCGCGCGCGGCGACGATTTTATCCGGGCTCGGCTTTGATCATGCGGCTCAGGCGCGGCCAAGCCATGAATTCTCTGGCGGTTGGCGGATGCGTGTCGCCTTGGCGGCGGTACTGTTCGCAGCGCCGGACCTGTTGCTGCTGGACGAGCCGACCAACTATCTCGATCTGGAAGGCACTGTTTGGCTTGAGAATTATCTGGCCCGCTATCCCTACACGACACTGATCATCTCTCACGACCGGGGTCTGCTGAACCGCGCCGTAAATGGCATCCTGCACTTGAACGCGAAGAAGCTGACCACCTATTCCGGCGGCTATGACACGTTCGACCGGGTGCGCCGTGAGAAACTGCTGCTTCAGGCTGCTGCGGCCAAGAAGCAGGAGGCCCGGCGCGCCCACATGCAGTCCTTTGTCGACCGGTTCCGCTACAAGGCATCCAAAGCCCGTCAGGCGCAGAGCCGCAGCAAGATGCTCGAGAAGATGGAACCGATCGCGGCAGAGCTGGACGGCTCGATTGCGCCGATCGGGTTCCCTGATCCCGAGGAGATGGCGCCACCGCTGATGCAACTGGATGGTGTGAATGTCGGCTATGAAGAGAAAACCGTGCTTTCTCGGATCAACCTCCGGATTGATCAGGACGACCGGATAGCGCTGCTCGGCGCGAATGGTCAGGGCAAGTCGACGCTTGCCAAGCTGATAGCAGGGCGTCTTGGTCCGATGCAGGGAGCGCGCAAGGCTTCCGGCAAGTTGCGCATCGGGTTCTTCGCCCAGCACCAGGGTGACGAGTTGGTCGCGCACGAGACCGCAATCGACCACATGCGCCGCCTGCGGCCCGAGGAGCCGCCTGCGAAGCTTCGGTCTCGCCTCGCGCAGGGCGGGACGGGCGCTGACATAGCCGAAACACCGATACGGAACCTCTCGGGCGGACAAAAGGCGCGGCTTCTGCTGACGCTGGCCGCACTTGACGCGCCGCATGTGATGATCTTGGACGAGCCGACCAACCACTTGGATATCGAAAGCCGCGAGGCACTTGTGGCGGGCCTCAACGCTTATCAGGGCGCCGTGATCCTGATCACCCATGACGCACATCTGATCGAGTTGATTGCTGCCCGGCTCTGGCTGGTGCGTGACGGCAAGGTCGCGCCATACGAAGGTGACATGGCCGCGTATCGTCGGCTTCTTTTGGGGCAAGCCGAGCCAAAGGTGAAGGAGCGAAAGGACAAACCACCCGACGCGCCGAAACCGAAGCGCAGGCTCAGCCGTGAAGAGAAGAAAGCCTTGGGGCCGCTGAAGGCAGACGTCCGCACTTGCGAGGAACGTCTCGCCAAGATCGAGAAGATGCTGGAACAGGTGGACTTCAAACTGGCAGACCCGGGTCTCTACAATGGTCCACCGATGCGTATCGAGACGCTGCAGAAGAAACGCGCCGAGATCCTCGATGCGCAAGACCGTGCCGAGGACCTTTGGATGAAGGCGGTCGAACGCCTGGAAGTGGCGGAGCGATGATGCTTGACCCGGTTCTGATCGACGATGCCATCAATACGTTCACGACGCTGTTTGTGGTGATCGATCCCGTCGGGAACGCGCCAATATTCCTCGCGTTGACCGTTGGTGCATCCCGGCTGGAGCGCCGCCGGATCGCCCTGCGCGGTGTTATCATCGCCTGGGGCATCCTGATGCTGTTCGCGCTGACCGGGAATGCGGTGTTGGAGTTTGTCGGCATATCGATGCCGGCTTTCCGTATTGCCGGCGGATTGCTGTTGTTCCTGACGGCGCTGGACATGCTCTTTGAAAAGCGCACTGAACGCCGCGAACGTCGCGCGGGCGAGGAAATCGACGATCCATCCGTGTTTCCCCTGGCACTTCCGCTGATCGCCGGACCAGGCTCGATCGCCGCGCTGATCCTGCTGATGCATGAGCATGATGGGAATGTGATGGGGCAGGGCATGGTGCTGGGCGTCATGACAGGCGTCCTGTTGCTGACGCTGATCTTCCTATTGCTCTCGGCTCCGCTGGAGCGCTTGCTACGGCGCACCGGCACGATGGTCGTCACGCGTGTTCTGGGAATGCTGCTCGCGGCTCTATCGGTGCAGTTCGTTTTGGACGGGTTCGCAGCACTTGGCATCTTGCCGGTCTGACAGCTTGGAATTCCGCTGCGCCGCGCCGATATCTGATGAAACGGGAGTGGAGCGCCGCCATGTTGCCTGACAGTCCGGATTCGCAAGCGCAATTATTCTACCTGATTATCCTTGGTGGGGCGGTCCTGCTGTGGACCTTGCGGAGCTACGCTGGACGGATGAGTCAGGCTGTGCAGCACGCCGCGATCTGGGGGTTGATCTTTGTTGGCGTGATCATCGCGATCGGCTTCAAGGACGTACTCATTGCGCAACTGTTCGACGACGAGCCGCAGAGGGTCAGCGCTGATACACTGGTTCTGAAGCGTGACCGGGGGGGCCAGTTCTATGCGAGTGTTGAAGTCAATGGCCGCGATATCCGGTTCCTCGTCGACACTGGCGCGTCTGACCTGGTGTTGTCGCGACAGGACGCCGAGGTGGCGGGTATCGAGATGGACAATCTCTCGTTCTTCATCACACGCCTGACGGCGAATGGCGAGGTCAAGAGTGCCCCTGTCCGATTGGACAGCGTCGCCATGGGCGGCTTTGTCGACTACGATGTGCCTGCACGGGTGAACGGCGGCGAACTGGACATCTCGCTGCTCGGCATGACCTATCTCGACAAGTATCAGAGCCTGCGGGTCGAAGGTGACAACATGTATCTCACGCGATGATCTCAGGAGTGTTCTCAGGGATCATTGCCTTGAGTGATGACTATTTCTTCCGCACCGGCCGCATCAAGCCTTCCTGCGCGACCGAGGCGATCAACGCCCCGTCCTGCGCAAAGATGCTGCCGCGATTGAAGCTGCGCGCGCCGCCGGCGAAGGGGCTGTCCATGCTGTAGAGGTGCCATTCGTTGAAGTTCAGCGGTGCATGAAACCACATCGCATGGTCCAGGCTGGCGCCCATCATCTGGCCCGAGAGCCACGAGACGCCGTGCCGTCGCGCCGCTGATGACAGAATCGACATGTCGGACGCATAGGCCATAAGGCAGTGATGCATCCACGGCGCAGTGTCGATTGCCTGACGAACACGGAACCATAGGTGGTTGGCGTCGGATCTAGGCGTCGGGTTGAACTGATCCTCAGGGTCGATCTCGCGGATCTCGATCGGGCGTGGACGCAGCAGGTGCATCCTGTGACGCTCGGGTACCTCGTCGGTCCGTGCCTCGTCCAGTTCTTCTCGCGGACGCAGGTCTTCGGGCGGCGGCACATTCGGCATCCCGTGCTGGTGGTTCCAACCCTCTTCTGTTCGGTGAAACGAAGCGGCAAGGTTGAAGATCTGCCGTCCATGCTGGATCGCGATGACGCGCCGCGTGGTGAAGCTGCCACCATCCCGGGCACGATCGACCTCGTATATGATCGGAATCATCGGGTCACCGGGATGGATGAAGTATGCGTGGAGCGAGTGGCATAGACGGTCTTCGACAGTGCGGTAAGCAGCGACCAGCGCCTGTGCGATGACGTGGCCGCCGAACAGCCGCGGCCGGGTCTCGGTCTTTTCGCCGACGCCGCGGAACAGGTTCTGCTCAATCTGTTCGATGTCGAGAAGGCTCAGCAGATCAAGCGGTTCGATTGTCATGGAGCCTCCTGGCGCGGCGATATAGCGGCATTCTGACCGCGCCTTGTCGCGATGCAAGAGGGCGCGGTGACGCTCAGGCTTGGTCAGCAAGCCTTGTGATCGCGGACGTGATCGCCTCTGGATGGGAGTGATGCGGCATGTGCCCCACCCCATCGAGCAGTGTCAGCCGAGCCTCGCGATGCATCTCAGCCAGCGGTTCCGCATGGATGAAATGCGGGACGATGGTATCTGCGGTGCCGTGAATGATCTCGGTACGAACCGCCAAATCTGAATTGCGTTTAGCCTGTTCGCGTATCTGCTCGTAGAGCCGTAGCATCATGACGGAGTTTGTACGGAATGTTGTGGGCCGCAACGCGAGTTCGGCGCCGCCCTCCTCCAGATATCCTACCGGTATCGGCTCGGGATCAAATACATTCGCGATGGCTCTTGGTAGTGCGCTGCCACCTCCTAGAAAGCGTGCTTTCCGGGCAAGCACGTCACCCATGACCGGGCGCCCGCCCACGTGATAGTGCGCGCCGATGCCGCCCCCGCCCCAGTCCATGACCGGGGCCGAAATCAGACAAAGGCCTTGCACTTCATCCGGATGATCCAGTGCCCAGCGCATCGCGAGCGATCCGCCATAGCTGTGACCAACAAGGATGTACTCATGGACGGCCAGTACCCTCAGGCCCCTGCGCATGTGGTCGATCTGATCGATCAACTGCCAGCCATAATCCGGGAGGCGATCGGAGAACCCGAAGCCCGGCCTGTCTATTGCGATCGTACCGTGGTGCTCGGCAAGATCCTTGAAAACGGACAGACTCCAGTCCCGGATGTTCCCGCTGGCGCCGTGGATCAGGACAACAGGGACATCGTCGCGCGGCCCCGCGCACAGGACATGCATCTTGTGCCCGTTGACGTTGATAAGCTCGCCCAGAGGCGGAAAACGGTGCTCGACAATCCGGTCAAAGTGAAGAAACCGATCGAACAGCGACATCCGCATCGCACCAACTCCCGGAGAAGCAAAGAAGCAGGCCGTCAGGCGACCCGGTCTCCTTTTTTCACCTGAACTGCGCGGTTGTCCACCGCTGGCAGCATCCGCGCCGGATCGCGTGTCACCATCACATCGATCACGCTTGGGCGACTGCGTTCGGCGAAGGCAGCAGCAAGGGCGGAAGCGAGTTGGTCAGGGCTCTCGACGCGTTGGCCGTGACAGCCCATCGCGTTGGCAACTTTGGCATAGTCGGTTTCGGCCAGATCCGATGACTGATAGGCGCCCTCGCCATACATCAGGTGCTGGAGTGCCTTGACGTAGCCGGACGCCGCATTGTTCACAACGATCACGGTCAGGCCCAAGCCCATCCGCCGCGCCGTTTCCAATTCGCCGAGCACCATGTTGAAGCCGCCATCGCCGGTCAGACCGACCACGGTGGCACCAGGAGCTGCGAGCTGCGCGCCCATGGCACCAGGCAGGCCGTAGCCGATCGATGCAAAGCCCCGGTCGGGAACAAAGCTCCGCCCGGCTTGTTGCGTGTCGAACAACAATCCACCCCAGTGGGCTGCGAAACCGCCGTCTGCGATCAGGTAGCCATCGGCGGGCAGGGCTGCGTTAATCTCTGAGACCAGCCGCGCCATGTGCACTGGAGTTTCGTAGGAGTGGAGCCGGTCCGAGACGTCCGCACGCCATTTGGCCATCTTTTCAGGGATCTCTGACACGTAGGTGGCGCGGGTGGTGCGCTGGGCTCTTGCCGTCTCGGCCATCGCCTCGGCCAAGTCTTCAAGTCCCGCGCGGGCATCTCCCCAAAGTTTTAGGGTGGGTTGATAAGTTCGGCCCATCTCCTCGGCCACGATATCCAGATGAATCACGGTCTTGCCGGAGCTTGGGATCGTGAAGCGCTTTGTAGCGATCTCACCCAGCTTGCAGCCGACCACAAGCAGACAGTCCGATGCTTCGATCAGGTCGTTTGCGATCCGGTCATAGCGTCCGAACAGACCGGCATTCAGCGGGTCGGTGCAGGCAATTGCGCCCTTGCCGGTCATCGTGTGCGCAACGGGGATGCTGATGGCTCGTGCAAGGGTCGTGACGGCTTCCGAAGCATTTGAAAGATGGACACCGCCGCCGCACAGCATCATCGGGCGCTCGGCACCCGCGATGATCTTCGCCGCTTCGGCTGTCGCTGCCCGGTCCGGACGGGTGCGCAAGGCAGGCGCGCGGATGTGGATCGGGTCGATGTCAAAATCGCCGTCTTCGAAGCCGTGCAGACCATGGGCGATGTCTTCAGGCACGTCCACCACGACGGGGCCTGGCCGCCCGGACGTCGCCACCGCGTAGGCGCGCCGGATAGCCTCTGGGATCCGTTGGATCTTCTCAACTCGGATCAGTTCCTTGCAGGCCGGGCGCAGGATTGCGACCTGATCGGTCTCCTGCGTCATGTTCTTGCCTGCGTGGTCGCGCTGAGCGTCACCAACAATCGCGATCAATGGCGAGCCGGCGTTCAGCGCCTCGACCAACCCGGTGACGAGATTGGTGGCGCCTGGCCCGAGCGTTGCGTCGACCAGCCCCGGTTTGCCGGTGATCTTGGCATAGGCATCTGCCGAGAACACTGCGCAACGTTCGTCATTGATGAGGTTGTGCTGCAGACCGAGCCGTCGCGCGGCATCGTAGAAGGGCAGCAACTGGAACCCGCCCATGCCGAACATGGGTCCGGCTTCATGCGCCAGCAGCATCCGAACGAGCGCCTCACCGCCGGTCATCTCGTTGGTGGTCATGCGGTCTCCTGTTGCTTCTGTGCGACCCTGAGCGCGCTGCTAAACCAGTTCGGCGTCCAGCGGTGTCCGGCCCCTGATCATGTCGGACGCCTTGTCGGCGATCATCATCGTTCCGGCGTTCAGATTGGCCGATAGCATCATCGGCATGATCGAGGCATCGACGACGCGCAGCCCGTCGATCCCGTGGACCTTGAGTTCATCGTCGACGACAGCGCTCGGGTCGGTGTTCGGCCCCATGCGGCAAGTGCCCATAGGGTGGAAGGTGGTGGTCCCGCGTTCCTTCGCGCAGGCCAGCAGCTCGTCGTCGGATTGTACGTCAGGGCCGGGATACATCTCGCGTTCATAGAACGGTTTCAGCGGATCCGAGGCGAGCAGCGTGCGGGCGATTCTCATGCCTGAGAGCAGGACCTGCCGGTCGCTTTCCTCAGCAAGGTAATTCGGATCGATGGCAGGCTGCTCGAACGGATCGTTCGAACGGATCAGGCAAGTGCCATGGCTGTCAGGGCGTTGCTGCCAGGCGGCCACCGTCATGCCGGGCTCACGCTCCAGGCTGCCCTGGAAGCCCTCGGCATAGCTTGCGGGTGTGAACGTGATCTGCAGGTCCGAGTTCTCGACGGTCGGATGCGATTTGCAGAAGGCGTAGACCAGTGTTGCCGGGACACCGAGGATACTGCTTTGCCCGGTCAGCCATTTCACGACTTCCCCTGCTAGCTTCAGGCCGCGCGTGCTCTCGTTAATCGATGCCGCGTCCTTCACGCGCGCCGCAAAGCGCGGGGCATAGTGATCGCGCAGGTTGCGGCCGACGCCGGGAAGGGCATGGACGGTCTTGATGCCAAGCGGGGCCAGATGTTCCGGATCGCCGATGCCCGAAAGCTGCAGGATCTGTGCCGAGTTGAACGTTCCAGCGCACAGGATCACCTCGCGCCGCGCGCGGATTTCGTGCGCCGCACCGTCGCGCCCGCCTTGCACATAGCGTACGCCCGTCACGCGCTTGCCCGCGAACACCAGCCCCGTCGTGATCGCCTTTTTGCGAATCTCGAGGTTCATACGGCCCTTGACCGGATGCAGGAACGCCTTCGCCGAACTGACACGGCGCCCGCTTCGGATCGCGCGTTGGGAGTAGCTGACACCTTCTTGGACGCCGCCGTTGTAGTCCGGATTGCGCGGGATGCCGTTCTGGACAGCACCCTCAATGAACGCTTCGCAAAGCGGGTGCGTCCAGTCGGTCTCGGTCACCGTCAATGGGCCGGACCGACCCCGCGTGGTATCATCGCCAACCTCGGTTCCCTCGATCCGCTTGAAGTATGGCAAGACGTCTGCATATCCCCAGCCGCGGTTGCCGCGCTGCGCCCAGTGATCGAAGTCCGCTGCCTGTCCGCGATTCCAGACATGGCCGTTGATTGCCGACGAACCGCCCAGTGTCTTTCCGCGCGGCGCCAGGATCTCGCGCCCGCCAGTCCATGCGCTTGCGTCCATGGTGTAGCGCCAGTTGACCGAAGGCATGTGGAACAACTTCATGAAGCCTGCGGGGATCTGAATCCACGGGTGCCAGTCCGCGCCGCCCGCTTCGAGCAGACAGACCGTACGCCCACGGTCGGCGCTGAGACGGTTGGCCAGGACGCAGCCTGCCGACCCGGCGCCGATGATGATGTAGTCAAATGTGTCCATGCCGTACTCCACCTGGCCGCAATCCATGCGACGAAGCGCCGAGTGTGGCAAGGGGGCTTGGCGAGCCATTCTGCTGATGATCAAGGGTGCTGACGGGACTTGAGCGGACATGACGGCGAATGATGAGGACGACGCGCTGGCCGAGGCGTACAATCGCGGTCTGGATCTCGAGAAGGCCGGTGATCTTGACGGCGCCGAGGCAGCCTACCGCGAAGCGCTGATCCTTGACCCTGACGATCATGGCGGCGTCTCGATCCGGCTCGCAGCCATGGGGCGGATGTCAGCACCCGAGCGCGCCCCAGATGCCTATGTGGCCACGCTGTTTGATCAGAACGCGGTGAATTTCGACGACATGCTGGTCGAACAGCTTGGCTATGCCGTGCCTATGATGGTGCGTGAGAAACTGGAAGAGTTGGCGCCAGGCCCCTATCCGCGCCTGTTGGATCTGGGGTGTGGAACTGGACTGACTGGCGTCTCGCTGGATGATTGGTGCGATCACATCACAGGGGTCGATCTGTCGGAGGCGATGCTCGACGAGGCGCACGAACGCGGTGTCTACGATGATCTGTATGTCGCCGAGGCTTGCGACTTTCTGGAAGCATCGGAAGATGAGCCGTGGGATCTGATCGCCGCGACGGACGTGCTGCCATATATCGGCGATCTTGGCAGATTCTTCGCAGGGGCAGCGCAACAACTGCGCTCGGCAGGTCTGGTTGTCGTTTCATGCGAATCGGAACCCGATCAGTCTGCGGACTATACGGTCGGCGCAAAGCACAGATACGCGCATTCGCCGGGGTACATTTCTTCTTTGCTACAGCGGCACGGGCTGGACACTTTGGCGTTCGATCCGATCACTGTCCGGTATGACGAAGGCGCGCCCGTTCCCGGCTACTTGGTGGTTGCTCGAATCAGGTGATGCGCTCCGTAATCGTTCCTACGGGCTAGACCTTTTTGGCTGACGTCTCGCGTCGGAAGGCAATCGTTCCCGGTGGAATGGTCCGGTTTGCGGCTGTGCTCATAGCACCAATCTTGCGATCAAAATGCTCAATAGTTTCAACAAGTTCAGCGCGAAGATCACGGTCAATCCGGCTGGTGTAGCCCAGCGCTTCGAGCATGCGCTGATAGCGCTGTCGGGTCTCAATCAAGTTTCCCATGTTAAATTCACTTTCGTCGGTGTTCTCACTCATGGGGGGAATGTGGTCAGACGTATTATAAATGTCAAGATGACTCTTAATATGATTTTTAATAGGCATGCTGTGTTCTGTCAGTTGCGTCCGGTATCTGCGCGTAGCTGAGTTCACCTGAACCGGAACTGAAACGATGCGATCCAGGGCTAAAGTCTGTTGCATAACCATGGGGGAGGAAGCCGTCGTCGCAGCGACAGCCAACTTCGCAGGATTGGTTGGTCCAACGCCCTCCGGCACTGGGATCTCAAAACGGAAAGTGTGCCGCCGAGGCGCACTCCCGATCTGTTCGAAGCGCGCCGCGGCGCTGCCCGACATGCAACAGCTTCAGGTGATTGACGTCGAGGACGAGCGTTTGCACGAGTTGAGCAGCGCCCAAGGAGCGATTGCGGACGCGTTTTCGTTCGACCCGGGCCGCTCGTCAGAACCTCAGTTCGGCGGTACCGCGCGCGTGCATGATAAAAGGATCAGCGCCGAGTGACGCGGCGTTCGCCTGTTCTTTTTTGGTAAGCGCTTTTTTAGACGCGGGAAACGGCCGGAGAGGTACTTCGCTCCGCCAGATCACTCGGCTTGAACGTCTGTTCAGAACTGTCCATGAACAAGATCGGCTGAACCCCGTCAAATTACGGGCTTTTATGAGGACGTTTGAGGCGTGATACTGCGGCCTTTCTCGACCTCAGACCTGCGCGGTAGACTGCAACCAGTTGATATAGATCCGCTCGGCATCCCGATTGAATGCAGCCATATGCTGGGCGCAGGCCGCCTGCATCCGTGGTAGACCGTCCGCTCCGAGCGCCTTCTCCAGCGCGCCAGCGTACTCCGGGATTTCCGCCCAGTTGCTGACCGTGTCGGATTCGACCTCCATGTGGAATTGCATCGAGAACGCCCGCGTGCCCCAGCTCATCGCCTGGACCGCACAATCGGGCGACGTGGCGAGAACCGTCGCGCCTTCCGGCACCTTGGTAACCTCGGCAGAATGCCATTGAAGGGCATGCAGCGGCGAGTCGACACCGTCGAAGAACACACTTTCGACGCCGCGTTCTGTCAGGATCACAGGCAGGACACCAATCTCAGGCTTACCGGGTCCGCAATCGCCGCCAAGCGCGCAGGCAAGCAACTGATGCCCCAGACAAAGTCCCAGAAATGGCATCCCACGTTCGGTCACGGCTTCCCGGATCAGAACCTTCTCGGCTGCCAGCCAGGGATGGGCATCTTCCTGCCAGGTGTCCATCGGTCCACCCATGACCCAGAGCGCGTCGAATCCATCCAGCGGTGGTGGCGTCTCGCCCTGATCCATCTCGATCGGCACCCATTCGTGGTCATCCTCGGCCAAGAGACGCCGGAAGAAACCCGGGTGTTCACAATCGGCGTGCTGCAGGACGAGGATCTTCATGGACGGTGCCTTCGGTCAGTCGCGAATGCGAAGAGGGGTAGCACGGATATCGGACGGAGCAAGATCATCGGCAACGTCGACATCGGCCAGCATGTCGATCAGCGTTGTTCGTGTAGTACCAAGCGAGGCGCGGGTATCGTTAAGGGCATCCGAGGTAGACCAACGAACGTCCGCGAACACGCCATGCGGGATTCGCGGGCCACGAAACCCGATCAGCCAGTAACCTCCGTCAGGCGCTGGGCCAAGGACTGCCTGATGAGACTTGAGCGCTTGAAAGGCACGCGCGATGTGGTGTGTGCCAATGCCAGGAATGTCGCCTCCGATCAGGATGGCTGGGCCCGGCATCGCGCGCCAGAGTGCACGCTTCATACGATCACCGAGACTGCCGCGACCCAGGGGCCAGCGGTTCAGGTTAGGTGGGAACGTGGGGCTGCGCAGTGACCCGTCCGGCGCGATACAGAGGATCGTGTGCCATCGAGGGTCGCGTGTCACAGCGCGGATCAGCGCGCGCGTCTGGATGCGGAACCACTGTGCGGCCACAGTCATGCCGACATCGCGCCCAAGCCGTGTCTTGACCTGACCGGGTCGCGGTTCCTTCAACATCAGGATCAGCGTTGGCCGGTGGTCACCGTGCTTCATAGCGCTTTACCAGTGCTTCAGGCTCTCGCCCGGCAAGATAGAGAGCAAGCGTCGTAAGATTGCGCAGTCCACGGCGCTGCCATCCGTCCCGGTGGTAACGTTCAGCAGAGGTTTGGATAGCGCAAGGCAATCCGGTCAGGCGACGGCGACCCAGTTTGCGAACAAGGGCGACATCCTCCATCAACGGAATTTCACGATAACCCCCGACGACGTTATACAGACGTTGCGAGATGAGCAGACCTTGGTCGCCATACGGCAAACCAAAGGCGAATGACCGGAACGTCGCCCAGCGTTCGACAACGCGGGCTTGCCAGTCCGGGCTGTCGAACCGCAGGCGGAACCATCCGGCACGATCGGGTTTCTGTGCGATGTGGTTCTGGACAGCGTGATGCCAGCCAGCATCCAGAACCGAGTCAGCATGCAGGATCATCAGCCAGTCCGAACGTGCCATTCTCCCGCCCGCCGCGCGCTGTGTGCCGCGCCCCTTCGGCCATGTGACAAGTTTTGCGCCGACGGCGTCGGCGATCTTGGCGATATCGTCGGTGGAGCCGCCATCGGCGAAGATAACCTCGGCAAGAATTCCTTCGAACAGTGCTTCACCCAATGCACCCAGGCAGGGACCGATCCGGTCGGCGGCGTTCAGTGTCGGGATGATCACCGTCACCGGCGCGGTCACCGGGGCGCTCCGCGATCCGCGAGCGTGATGAATCCAAATGAGCACGCGCCGAGCAGGGCGAACGCCGTCAACAGCGGCTCGACGGTACCGTCAATCTGTCCGGCGAAGTACATGCCGATTGGCGTCGCCAGAAGTGTCGAGACGGACATCACGACGGCCGACGCGGTGCCCGCCACGTGACCCAGCGGATCAAGCGCCAGCGCCGTCAGGTTCGAGAACATAAGCGCTGATCCGACAAAGATCGGCAGAAAGCCCAGAAAGAACACCCAGAATGGCGGGACAGGTCCGAAGTGGAACTGCCCGAGCACATAAAGCGTGACCGCCGAAATGACGACCATCCCGGCTGCCGATTTGCAGATCCGCCGCATTCCCAACGTCATCACTAGACGGCTGTTGGCAAGTTGGGCAACGGCAAACACGGCCCCTGTTGCTGCAAACATGGCGGGGAACCAGTGACCAAGGTCGTAGATCTCCTCGTAGACTTGCTGAGATCCGGCGAGGAATGCTGCGAAGGCACCGAAGATCGCGGACGACGCCATCGTGTACAACATCGTGGTGCGCGTTCTGAACACCTCTACAAAGGCAGCGGCAAGAGGCTTCAAGCTGAGCGGACGCTTGTGCTCCGGCGCCAGAGTCTCGGTAACAACTGCGAGATACCTGCCGACGCAGACGATCGCCATGGCAAGGTAGAGTGTGAAGATCGCGCGCCATCCGGCCATGATCTCAAGTCCTTGGCCAATCAGGGGAGCCAGCATCGGAACCAACATGAAGACCGCCATGATCAGCGACATGATCCGGGCCATCGCCCGCCCCTCGTAGATGTCGCGTACGATCGCTGCGGCCACGATCCGCGGCCCCGCGGCACCAAAGCCCTGCAGGAAGCGGCCCGCAAGCAAGCCTTCAAGCCCGCCCGCCAGTACGGCAACCAATCCCCCGATAATGTAGACCACCCACCCGATCATGGCTGTTTTCTTGCGTCCGATCGCATCGGCGAGCGGACCGAAAATCGGTTGCCCAAGCCCCATGCCCGCGAAGACCACAAGCACGATAAGCTGCCGGTCGGATGCGTTCTCGAAACCCAGATCATCCGAAATTGCGTCCAATGCAGGCAGGACGGCGTCAATCGTCAGCGCGATGACCGACGTCATCAGCGACAGGAAGATCAGAAGGCTCAGGGGTGCGCGGCCCTGGCTGCGATCGGACTCGGCGGGAAGGAGCATCAGACCTCGGAAAATCTTGGGGACACCATATACGCTGGGAAGTGCGCGGCGTCATCTCTATATCCGCCACAGAGACGTCGGGTCACGGGAGATGGAGATGTCGAAATTCGTCGGGATGGTCGAACGGTCGCGGGCGGTGCTGCGGATGGCCGGATCCGATGCCCGTACCGTGCTGCAGGATGTGGTGACGAACGATGTCGACGCCGTGGCGCCGGGTCAGGCGGTCTATGCTGCGTTGCTCACCCCGCAGGGTAAGTACCTCTGCGATTTCTTCCTGCTCAACGACGGCGGGAACGGTCTCCTGATCGACGTCGCGATCACGCAGGCCGAGGATCTGGCGCGCCGTCTGCAGATGTATTCACTACGGCGTGACGTGAAGCTTTCGCATGCGAAGGAGCTAGAGATCGCGTTGGTCTGGTCATCAGGCGGGGCAGTTAACGCTCCGGCGACCGGATCAGAGGATGTCTTCGTTTCCGATCCCCGTCTGCCTTCTCTGGGCTGGCGCCGTTACGGCCCAGCTGCGGAGGACTGGCTGGCGAAGAGCGAAATCGAACCTGCGGGAGACTCCGATTGGGCGGCCTTCAGGATCGAACACGCAGTGCCGGAGAGCGGCGTTGAACTGGTTCCGAACGAGACTTTCATATTGGAAGCAGGGTTCGAGCGTCTGTCTGGCGTTGATTTTCGCAAAGGCTGTTATGTCGGGCAGGAGGTTACGGCCCGGATGAAACACAAGACCGAATTGCGCAAAGGGCTGGTGCGTGTGGAAGTCGATGGCGAACTCCCGCCCGGCACGGCTCTCTTAAGCGGCGGCAAACCCGCTGGAACACTGTACTCCAACCACGCGGGGCAGGGGTTGGCGCATCTACGGTTTGATCGTGCCAGCGAGGGTATGGAGGCAGACGGAACCCGCGTCAGCATGGTTGCCGAAACCCCGGTTTAAGTCGACCTGCCGCTGTCTGCTTCCATCGCGAGCAAAGCCGCGAGACCCTCTCGATAGCTCGGGAAAGCAAGGTCGACGCCAAGTTCCTCGCGGATGCGCTGGTTTGATACGCGCTTTGACTCGGCGTAGAAACTGCGCGCCATCGGCGACATCTCTGCTTCTTCGATTGGGATCGCAGCGGGCGATGGCAGCCCGAGCAAGTCTGCCGCGTGGGCAATCACATCTTGCGGTGGCGCAGCTTCGTTGTCGCAGACATTGTAGATTGCCCCCGGGTTTGGATGCGCAATCGAGGCTTCCAAGATCGACGCGATGTCCTCGACGTGGATGCGGCTGAAGACCTGGTTTGGTTTGATGATCCGGCGCGCAGTGCCGGCCCGAACCTTCGAGAACGGGCCGCGCCCTGGGCCATAGATCCCCGCGAGCCGAAAGATGTGCAGCGGAAGGCCATCGATCGACTGCCAGGATTGCTCGGCATCAAGCCGCCATTGTCCGCGCCGTGTCGACGGGAGGCACTCGGACGTCTCGTCAACCCATCCTCCGTCGCGATCGCCATAGACACCGGTGGTCGAAAGATATCCGACCCAAGCGAACTGCCCGGCGCGCGTCGCGATTTCATCCTTCAGGACGCGCAGGACCGGATCGCCCTCTGCATCGGGTCCCGCGGAAACCAGCAAATGCGTTGCCTGATCCAGATCGGCTGACAGGTCCGTTCCCGGCCAAACCCGTGCGTCGATCCCTGTGTCTTGCAACGCCGCCGCACGATCTTCGGATCGCGTCGTACCGACAATCTGCCAATCCGTGGCCAGCAATCGACGCGTCAACACCCGCGCAGAGTAGCCATGGCCGAAACTGAGCAGAAAGGGCGACTGCGTCATGGAGATACCTGTTGGTCCACGTTAAGAGAGCGTTGTCCAAAGTAAGACCGGGTGCAGAGAATGCGAGCAATGAATGCCTTGATGGTGATCGGGATGATTGCTCTGGTGGTATCCACGCCCGCCAAGGCGGTCGAAGACTACGACGCTTGCCTCGATCTGATTGGGTCTGATGCGGATCGCGCGGAGCGGGAAGCCGGAGAATGGGCGCGGTTCGGCGGCGGGGCCCCGGCGCGCCATTGCTATGCGCTCGCCTTGCTGGCCATCGGCGCCCAGTCGCGTGGGATCGACGAATTGCTTGGCATGGCGATAGAGGAACCAGGGCTCGAACCCGAGGCGCGCGCGGACATCCTGCTCCAGGCCGGTGCACTTCTGATGGAAGCGCCGGACACCGTGACAACGTTGG
>JBHJIZ010000115.1:0-19621 GCA_050043005.1 Paracoccaceae bacterium | reverse complement strand
CAGCCAGTCGTCGGTGGCCATGATAAGGTGAAACGTAGAGGTGCCGCAATGCGGGTTGCGGATGGGCTGGTATCAGCGGCCGGTGGTCAGCGCTGTCTGCGTTACCTGCCGGATCGCCTCGACCGTCAGCGGCCGGGGGTTCGTGCCAGCGGCGCTGTCGCGAATGGCCTTTTCGCCTATCCTCTGGGCGCAGTCTTGTGGAACTCCGATATCGACGAGCGTGCGCGGGATCTCCAGCGTGTCCAGCAGCGTGCAGATGTTTGCGTGGAAGGTTTCGAAATCCGTGGTCTCGTATCCCATCGCCTGGGCCATCGGCGTCAAGCGGGTTTGGATGTCCGGCGCATTGTGGCGGAGCACTGCGGGCAGCAGGACAGCGTTTGTCAGGCCGTGCTGCGTGTCGTACTCGGCGCCGACCATGTGCGAGATTGCGTGGACCAGCCCGAGACCCTTCAGGAACGCGATCCCGGCAAGGCAGGACCCGACCAGCATCCCGCCACGTGCTTCCAGGTTGCCCGGTTCGCGATGGGCGACCGGCAGCCAGCGTGCGATCAGGCGCATCCCCTCCAGTGCTGCACCATCACAGAGCGGATGGAAGCCGGGCACGCAATAGGCCTCGATCGCATGGACAAGCGCATCGACACCCGTCCAGGCCGTGAGATGCGGCGGCAGGCCGACGGTCAGTTCAGGGTCCAACAGCGCACAGGCCGGTTTCAGGTCGGCGTGCCAGACGCAGAACTTCATGGCCTGCGCGGTGTCGGTGACCATGGCCGTGCTCTCGGTCTCGGCGCCCGTTCCGGCGGTGGTCGGGATCGTGATCAGCGGCGGGAAGGGCGGCTGGCCGGACATGTCGGGGGATGGGCGTTCGTATTCGAAATCCCAAAGATCGATGTCGTTTGCCGCCGTGAGGCAGATTGCCTTGCCGCCGTCCATGCCGCTGCCACCGCCGATTGCGATGATGCCGTCATGGTTGCCCTTGCGAAACTGCGCGCGCCCGGCCGCGATCTCGTCGTCGCGGGGGTTCGGGGAGATTCCGAAGTACTGCGCAGGCGGTAGCCCAGCGGTGTTCAGGCGGTCTTGAAGGTCCGCCATGACCGGCAGCTCTGCGGAGCCTCTGTCGGTCGCGATCAGCGGGCGCATGCTCCCGGCCGTCTGGCAGATGCCGCCGATCTCGCCCAGCCGGCCCGGCCCATAGGCGATGGGAACCGGGAACGTCCAGTCCTGATTGTCGAGAAGAGTCATGCGGTGTTCCCCGTTAGAAGGGGACTTTTCCGGATAACGCTCCCCGGATGACTGTCGACCGGAACGATGGCCGCGTCAATCTGCACACATCGTTGTATCTTGTGCAGTCCTCAATACTTAACAGATGACAATCCGAGACGCAGCCGCGTGACCTGGTCATTTGGCAAGCGACGCCAGACTTGTTGACCAGGGGGGACCACGTGGAAGACTTTTTCGCGCTTGCGGCAGGGAACCTGGGCTCACCCTTGATCCTCAGCTTCGTGCTGGGTTTGTGCGCGGCCCTGGCGCGGTCGGATCTGTCTTTTCCCGAGGCCGTGGCCAAGGCGTTGTCGATCTACCTGCTGTTCGCGATCGGCTTCAAGGGCGGGGTCAGCGTGGCAAGTCACGGGCTTGGCATCGACATCGTGACCGCGCTGGTGGCCGGGGTCGTGCTGTCGGCGGCGATCCCGTTTGTCGCCATGGCGCTTCTGCGGGTCATGACAGCGCTGAACCGGACGGATGCCGCCGCGGTGGCGGGCCACTATGGATCGATCTCGATCGTGACCTTCGTTGCGGGCACGTCCGTGCTGGAGAGCCAGGGCATCGTATCCGAGGGGTACATGGTCGCCGTGGCCGCAGCGATGGAGGCACCCGCCATCCTGTCCGCGCTGTGGCTCGTCAGCGGATCGGGCAAGAGCCGGATGGATTCGCAGCTGTGGCGCGAGATCCTGCTGAATGGCTCGATCGTGCTGCTGATCGGCGCGTTTCTGATCGGGGCCATCACTGGGGATGACGGTTTGCGCGAGATCGAGGCATTCATTGTCGATCCGTTCAAGGGCGCGCTCTGCATCTTCCTGCTCGACATGGGGCTGATTGCCGGGCGCGGCCTGCGCAACAGCCGGGGCAAGCTGACCCTTGGATTGTTCGCCTTCGGGGTCGTCATGCCGTTGATCGGCGCGACGTTTGGCATTCTGGCGGCGATGGCGATTGGCCTGTCGCCGGGGGGCGCGTTCCTGTTGGCGGTCCTGTCCGCCTCGGCCTCCTACATCGCGGTGCCGGCGGCGATGCGTGTGGCACTGCCGGAAGCCGATCCAGGGATCTACCTCACGCTGTCGCTGGGCGTGACCTTCCCGTTCAATCTGACCATCGGGATCCCCATCTATCTGATGCTGGCCACCATGGCGACGGGAGGATCATGATGGAACTGCACCCTGCGAAACGCGTCGCGATCGTGATCGAGGCGCCGATGTTGCGGCGGTTGACAGAGGCGCTGGAGAATGCCGACGTGACCGGGTACTCGGTCCTGCCGGTGTTAGCCGGGTCCGGCCGGTCGGGGCCCTGGTCCTCGGACACCTCGTTCGGGTCGGCGGGGACGCTGGTGCAGGTCGTCTGCATCCTGAGCGAGGACAAGCTGCCGGACATGGTCGAACGCGCCTTTCCGGTGGTCGAGCGCCACATCGGAATGATCACCGTGACCGATTGCGAGGTGCTGCGGCCCGCGCGGTTCTAATCGTTGTCCGCGCCGGTTTGGACGTCGATCAGGATCGTCGACCGGTGCCGGTCGTCAACGTCGACGTCGATCCTGTAGAGACCGGGATCCGCGAAGGTGTACTCAAAGGCGTCGGTCTTGTCCTCGATTTCCGTCAACAGGTCGCCGTTGTGAAACAGGGTCAGATCGACCGGCAGAACGACGGGGGCAACGAAAGGCGGGCGCCAAACGCCTGACAGCAGTCCCCAGCTCTGGTCCCAGTCGAGATATACCTCTCCCGGCTCCGATAGCACGAACGTCTCGCCGCTCGCCACTGGATGAGTGAACTCGACGCGCGACTCGAAGACGATCCCCAGCGCGGCCAGCAGAGCCGCGGCACTTGTTCCCAAGAGCCCGACGATCCATCGCCATCCAATCCCGCCGATTGTGGCGATCGTCGGCAGGATACCGGTGTTCTTGCCGGGATCGCTGCCGCCAGAGGGCTGATCGATCAGCTTTGATTTCGTCTTCAGTGCCACCGGCTTCATCATCTCGAGGAGGAAATCGAGCTCCTCGGTCGACCATGCCGACATTCCTTTGTTCCGAAAGTCGATGTTCAGGTTGAACGTCCGATCGCGCGATCCGATCAGAAACAACCCGGCCGAGACCGGCGTGCCCTGAGGGGCGTCAAGCTCGTCGAGGAATTGCTCTACGGACGAAAGAGGTTTCAATTCCTCGACCGGCCCAAAGCCGCTGCGCGACGCGCCATAGGTGACGAAGGCCCGGTCGACGTCCGGGTCACGCAATCGAAGTGTTTCATCCGGCTTATTGCTGCGCGCCGCAAACATCGCAATGGTGCTTTCCAGGCCCAGCTTCAATGCGCGCGCGTCCGTGTTGCCCAGCTGGTAGGTCAAGGTGCCGCTGCGATAGGGGAAGGCCGGGTCCCAAGGCTGAATGTCGACCTCCAAGTGTGTTTTGATCGCGTCTATCAGGCGCTTCGCGTTTGGATGGTTCGGAAGGCTCCAGTGCCTGATCCGAACGCGTGCCCGGGGAAGGATGATCTCAACATCCGGCCTGACACCACGCGACTGAAACTCGATCTCGATCTCAACCAGCTTGGGCCAATGCTCTTGCAGAAGCTGGTCGATTTCAGCGACGGCTACCTTTCGAGTGACTTTCGTTTGCGTGCGCAGGTGAAGCGTCACCTCGAAATCCGGTACGCTCAAATCGTCACCAAGCGATCGGAGCGCCGTCGTCACCGCGGGCAAGGTCATCGGCAGGTCGGCATAGCCGTGCGTTTCGTTCTGGAAGTCGTTTGCCGTTGGGCTGATCTCTATGAGTTGTGGGTCACTTTCGAAAGCGCGGGCGCGGGCTTGCAAGCTTTGCTGATCCAGATCGTGAAGCTCGACGCTCAGCCTGTAGCTGTATGCATCGAACTCGATCCGGGCGCGCGTTTCGGCAGACCGTCGTCCGAGTTCCATGTCGACTCTGTCGAGCCAGTCACAAGCCTTGAGCGCCGCAGTGAAACTGGGAACGTCCTCGGGCGATTGCTCGACAAGCTCGGCACCCGCCGAGCCTCGCACGGAAAACGAGACCCGCGCGCGTGCGTCCGCTTTCACAACCGGCTCAAGTTCCCGGTTGAGAAGCGTCAAAAGAAAGTCCGCGTCTACATCGGCGGTAACAATATACAGGGTCTTTATGTCTGCCATGACGCGGCCCTTACTTGATCCGGCCAGTTATTTTTACACACGAACGAGGGTCGTTAAACGGAAAAGGTCGAGATCCGCCTGGTCCACCGGCTTTTCGGCTGGTGTCGCCTGTTCTCTTAGTCCTGGTGGATCATGCTTAGTCCTGGTTGGTCAGGATCACTGTGCCAGCCGCGTGAAACATGCCGCCGACACCGTGGACGACCGAGATCTTGGCGTCGGCAACCTGCGCTGGAGAGGTGCCACGGATCTGGCGCACCCCCTCTTGCAGCGCGTACATCCCGTACATGCCCGAGTGCATATAGCTGAGCCCGCCGCCATTGGTGTTCATGGGCAGCTTGCCACCCGGACGGGTGTGGCCCTCGGCGATGAAGGGACCGGCCTCGCCGCGCCCGACAAAGCCCAGATCCTCGAGCCCATAGATCGGCAGGTGCGCGAATGCGTCGTAGATCATCAGGTGGTCGACATCGGCGTGGGCGATCCCGGCTTCCTGGAAGGCCCGGCGTCCCGAGATCCGGAAGGCGCGCGACGAGGTGAAATCCTCCATCTGGCTGATCAGCGGCGCCTCGACGCTTTCGCCGGTGCCAATCACGTGGACGGGTTTGGTCGGGAAGTCTTTCGCCCGGTCGGTCGACGTCAGGATCAGCGCGCCGCCGCCATCAGTCATCAGACAGCACATGAGCAGACGGAACGGATAGGCGATCATCCGTGAGTTCAGCACGTCGTCGACCGTGATCGGATCGCGGAAGCTTGCGCGCGGATGGAAGGCGGCCCATTCGCGCTGGACGACGGCGACCTGGGCGAGATGCTCCTCGGTCAGTCCGGTTTCTTTCATCATGCGCAGGACCGGGATGGTGAAGCGCGTCGGTGGCGTGGTGACACCATATGGCAGCTCGAACTGTTGCAGGAACTGCAACGGGAAGAGTGCCGGGTGCTTGCCGATCTGGTGTCGCCCGCTTTCGCCGTGCGTGATCAGCACGGTCTTGCAGAGGCCCGCCTTGATCGCCGCCACGGCGTGGCGCACGTGAACGATGAACGAGCAACCGCCGACCGACGTACCGTCGACCCATTCCGGCGTCAGACCCAGATAGTGCGAAATCTCGGTCGGATCGTGCCCGGCCGTGGCGATGCCATCGATGTCCTTCAGCGTTAGCCCGCAGTCTGCGAGCGCGTTCAGGGCAGCGTCCGCGTGGTGTTGAACCTGGGAGACACCAGGGACTTTCCCCATTTCCGTGGTCTCGGCGGCGCCGACGATGGAGACTCCGGTCATTGGATGTCTCCTGCGGGTTTAAACTGGGGCAGGGTGATCTCGTCGGTCAGTGTCTCGAACGTGACCTCCAGGGCCATGTCGAGTTGCAGCGCCTCCGGCGTCTGCGGACAATCGACGATGTTCGCCATCATGCGGGGTCCCTCCTCTAACTCCACCACGGCGATGGCATAGGGCGGCTCGAACCCCGGAGCCTTCATGTGGTTGATGACGTAGGAATAGAGCGTCGCCCGACCCGAGGCTTCGAAGCCCGAAACGTTGCGCGATCCGGTTTCCGGGCAGAATGGCCGCGGCGGGAAATAGGCCTTGCCGGTTTCATTGCAGCGCTGCAGGAGCAGCTTTCCCTGGCGCGTGCCGTCCCAGAAGTGCTGGGTTTCGGGCGTTGGTTTCGGGATGGGGCGGTCGGTCATGGCGCTCTCCGTGCCTTTGGTAGGGTGCGCATTGCGCTGCCTAAGGATCAGGATGTGAGTTCGGCGTAGCCGTTGTTCAGAACCGTGCGGTCGCCGACCATCGAACGGAACGAGACGATGTTGTCATCGCGCCAAAGCTGGGTGGTGATCGTCTCGCCGGGGAAGACCGGGGCGGAGAATCTCAGGCCGAAGCGCTTCAATCGGGCGGGATCGCCATCGCAATAGGTGTCGAGAACCGAGCGGCCCGCCACGCCGAACGAGCAGAGCCCATGCAGGATGGGCGCCTTGAAGCCTGCCTTGGCGGCGACCTCGGGCGAGGCATGCAGCGGGTTCGGATCGCCCGAGAGCCGATAGATCAACGCAGCCTGAGGCAAGGTTTCGATGGAGTGGGTAATCTCCGGGTTGCGGTCCGGGATCTGGTGGACCGGTTTCAGCGGTCCGCTCGGGCCGTCGAAGCCACCATCGCCGCGTGCAAAGGTCGTGGAGGTCGTCGTGGCGATCCGGGTGCCGGTGGCCTTGTCGGTGATCTCGCGCTCGATGTAGAGTAGGGCGCCCTTGTCGGCGCCTTTGTCGATGATCTCGGCAACGCGGTTTTGCGCGATAATCGTGCCCTCGGTCGGGATCGGTGCGTGAAGCTCGATGCCCTGTTCACCGTGCAGGACTTTGGTCCAATCAACGCCGCTTTCCGGATCGCGCAGCCAGAAGCCCGGCGTGCCAAGCACTGCGGCCATGAAGGGCAGGGCGGCGAAGCCCGGCTGTTCCTCGAACGTGAAGCGCAGGGTGGCAGCGTTCAGTGGATCGGTGCCAACCCCGAGGCCGAGCGCGTAAAGGATGGTATCGCGTGTCGTGTAGCTTTGTTCGATTGGCTTGAACGGCCAGTTCTTCAGCTTGTCGTAGTCGATGGGCATGGGCGCAATCCAAAATCTGGGTGGTTTAGAAAGGCCGCGACGGATCCGGGGGTGGCACGAGCCTCGCGCCTGCGCTTGGGCTGCGCAGTAAAGAGTGGCCCCAATGGGCGCGCGGAAGTCCCGAAGCCGGGTCGGCCGCTGCCGGAACGGTGTCCGAGCACGATCTGGCAAGAACTGACGATTGGCTTTGCCTGTCGTCTCAGACCGGGTCCCATGAGAATACATCCTGGCTGCGGTCGAGCGGATAGAACTGTGACTTCATCGCGGGGAACGCGGTCTCGAGCACGGACTCAGGCGTCCAGCCATCCGAGTTGTGGGTCGAGCGGATCGGACGGTTCTGGCTCATCAGGAAGATTTCGTTGTTGCGCACGGCGAAGATCTGGCCGGTGACCTCCTTGCCTGCATCGGATGCCAGCGCGACAACGACGGGCGCGATCTTGGCCGGGGTCATCTGTTTGAGCTTCTCGATCCGCGCGGCCTGGGCTTCGTCATTGATCGGGATGGTGCCGATCATCCGGGACCAGGCGAAGGGTGAGATGCAGTTCGAGGTGACGCCAAAGCGGCTCATATCCAGCGCGATCGACTTCGAGAGGCCGACGATCCCCAACTTGGCGGCGGCATAGTTCGCCTGGCCGAAATTGCCGATCAAACCGGAGGTCGAGGTGTAGTGGACGAAGCAGCCCGAGCCCTTCTCACGGAAGTGGCGCGCCGCAGCGTAGGAGACGTTGAAGGCGCCGTGCAGGTGGACGTTGATGACCGTGTCCCAGTCATCATAGCTCATCTTGTGAAAGATCACGTCGCGGAGCACGCCGGCATTGTTGACGACGATGTCGAGCCCGCCGAAATCCGAGATCGCCTGGGCCACCATTGCCTCGGTCGCGTCGCGATCGGTCACCGACCCGAAATTGGCAACGGCCTCGCCCCCTGCGTCTGCGATGTCCTTGACGACTTCCAGTGCCGGGATCTGGTCGGAGCCTGTGCCCTTGGTGTCTCCGCCCAGGTCGTTGACAACCACCTTGGCGCCGTGGGCTGCCATCATGATCGCCATGTCGCGCCCGATGCCGCGCCCGGCGCCTGTGATCAGGGCAACCTTGCCGTCCAGAAGACCCATTCGTTCCTCCCCCGTGATATCTCGCGCTTGGGCGCGTTCATTCTGATGCTTCGCGCAGATTTGCTTGGCAGGATGGGCTTGTCCACGGCGGATCTCCGCCCACCGGGAAAGGAACACAAGGATGATACCCCGCACGCTGTTCTCCGAGGAACACGAGATGTTTCGCGCCTCGGCTCGCCGCTTTGTCGAAGCCGAGATCGTGCCGCACCACGCCGCGTGGGAGAAGGACGGACATATCAGCCGCGAGGCCTGGCAAAAGGCGGGCGAGGCGGGGTTGCTTTGTGCCTCGCTGCCCGAGGCGTTGGGCGGTCCCGGCGGCGACTTCCTGATGTCGGCGATCATGATCGAGGAACTGGCGCGGCTGGGCATGACCGGGCCGGGGTTTCATCTGCACTCCGAGATCGTGGCGCCCTACATCGTGCAATACGGATCCGATGAGCAAAAGGCGCATTGGCTGCCGAAGATGGTGGCGGGCGAGGTGATCGGTGCGATCGCGATGACGGAACCGGCGGCGGGCGCGGACCTGCAGGGCATGAAAACCACGGCGCGGATGGACGGCAACCACTACGTTCTGAACGGCCAGAAGGTCTACATCACGAACGGCATCATGGCCGACTTCGTGATTGTCGCTGCAAAGACCGATCCAACCGAGGGCGCCAAGGGGATCAGCCTGATCATTGTCGAGACCGGGACCGAGGGGTTTTCGCGCGGGCGGAACCTCGAGAAGATCGGCTGGCACGCGCAGGACACGGGCGAGCTGTTCTTCCAGGATTGCCGGGTGCCCGCGACGAACCTTCTGGGCGGCGAGGGGCGGGGGTTTATCCAACTGGTCGAGCAACTGCCGCAGGAGCGTTTGCTGGTGGCGATCCGATGCGCCTAGGTAATCGAGGCGGCGTTGGAGTGGACCGTTGCTTACACCTCGGACCGAAAGGCCTTTGGCAAGCCCGTGATTGCCTTCCAGAACTCGCGGTTCAAACTGGCCGAGGTCAAGGCGCGGGCGGTGATGCTGCGCGCCTTTGTCGACCGCTGTATCGAGCTGCATCTGGATAGCGGGTTGACCGCCGATGATGCTGCCATCGCCAAGCTCACATCGACCGAAATGATGTGCGAGGTGCTGGACGATTGCCTGCAACTGCATGGCGGGATGGGTTACATGTGGGAGACGCCGATCGCCCGGGCCTGGGCCGACAACCGTATGGCGCGGATCGCCGGAGGGACCTCCGAGATCATGAAGGAGATCATCGGGCGCACGCTGGGGGAAGCGTGATGCCTGCTGTCTAGTGGTTCGATCGAGACGTTTGTATCCCGCGGCCGCATCCTCGTAAGCAAACGTCTCGATCAATAGAACCACTAGCAACTATATGTTTTCTACTGGATTTTCCGACTCAGACATTTGGATAAGAGAATGCGGCGAGTGGATGCCAAATGTCTGAGTCAATCCACTAGCGGCGCTGCCAGCGCTTTAACGCCGTCTTCGTGCTTCAGGCGTACCGTTAACACCGCGTGCGTGTGTAGAGCGGGTTCGGTGTTGAAGTTCAGTCGCGGAAACAGACGGTTTGTCCTGCGCAATCGTTTCCGGCGGATGTATGCGATCGCCGCTGTCATTCTGCTCAGCCTGATCGGCATCGTTGGATGGTTGAACCACACGCTTGCCGATGTCGCTGATCAGGCTTTGCACGAGGTCAAACGCATCGCCGAAATCCAGCTGAGGGCGCAACGAACGACGCTGCTCGCGGTTGAGTTCGATACGACGGCAGCTCGCGGCTTTGTTGAAGTGGCCCGGATGTCGTTGCTCGAACAGAGCAGGTTTTTTTCCCACCAACAGGGTCAGAGCTTTGTGCCCGACGGCCTGATGGCGCAGTGGATCTATCGCGCCGAGGCGAGCGAAGTAAGCGATGACGCCTATGCGGTGCTCGAAACACGGCTGCGGCTTTTGACGAAGAAGACGTACGAGATCGCCAATGCCACGACGGATCTGGACCGTGAATTCGCGCTGAGTGCGATCCGGGCACAGACGCGTTCGGACCTGCTTGTCGATCTGGACACACTGTTCCAGCTTCATCAGCGGGTGTTGTCAGCATCCCTGCACCTGGCAGATTCCGCGACGCTCCTTCTCATCCCCGTCGTGGCACTTGCGTTCTACGCGATTTGGCGATGGATGATCCTGCCGCTCAGGGCGCGCGAGCAGAAGGCGCTGGACCGCTTGAAGTTCAGCGAGTCTGCGGCGCGCGATCTTGCCGAGACGGCGTCTTCCGCAAACCACGCGAAGTCCGAGTTCCTCGCGGTGATGAGCCACGAGATCCGGACGCCGATGAACGGTGTCCTGGGGATTGCCGAGGTTCTGGACGATACGGTCGAAGATCCGGACCAGAGAGAGCTCATCGCAGTTCTTCGCGACTCCGGCGAGACCCTGATGAAGATCCTGAACGACATCCTCGACTTCACCCGGCTCGAAGCTGGCAAGGTGCAGTTCGACGATGTTCCGTTTGCACCGCGCTCGCTCGCCGACCGGATCCGCATCGCACAGGCACCGCTCGCGAGCGCAAAGGGCCTGGACTTGGAATTCTCGGTGGATTTGCTCGAGGATCGTCAATGGATTGGTGATCCGCACAGGATCTTTCAGATTCTGACCAACATCGTGTCCAATGCGATCAAATTCACGGACAAAGGGTCGATCTTTGTATCGATCGCGCCTGTCGCGCATGGTGGTCTGCAACTTCAGATTTCGGACACCGGTATCGGGATGGAGGAGGACGAGATCGCGCGGATCTTCGACTGGTTCGTGCAGGCCGACAGCTCGACCGCGCGGCGCTACGGCGGCACAGGGCTTGGGATGTCGATTGTCTACCGGCTTGTCGAAGCGATGCAGGGCGGCGTCCATATCGACTCCGAGCCGGGCGAGGGCACGGTGGTGACGATCACCTTGCCGCTGACGGAGATTGAAGCACAGCCCGAGGAAGCAGAGCAGGCGCGAGACGTCGTATCGATCCCGCCGGATCTGAAGATCCTCGTCGTGGATGACATCGAGACCAATCTGATGGTCTCCGAGATGATCCTGGGCCGGCTGGGCCTGAAGCCCACCCTTGCGCGCGGCGGCCGTGAAGCGATCGAGTTGTGTGCGGACGGTGGTTTCGACCTGCTTTTGCTGGATATCTCAATGCCGGATGTCGCCGGTATCACCGCATTGGATGTCATTCGCCAGCGCGACCGGTCCACGGGTCGGTCCCCGACGCCCGCCATCGCTGTCACAGCAAACGCGCTCGCGCATCAGGTTGGTACTTATCTGGACGCGGGCTTTGACGACCATGTCGCAAAACCGATCAACATGGCGGATCTCGCCCAATCGATCAGCAGGCTCGTGGCCCGAGCAGGTCTTGGTCGCCGCGCTGCCTGAGCCGATGCCTATCCAGCCGCGTCTTCGGCGAGATGATCGCGCTCGATCTCGACACTGATCCGGAAGAAGCTGGTGCCGCCCTTCGCGAACTGCACCGTCAGGTCGCCGCGCATTGCGCGCATGATGGCCCGACTGATCGGAAGCCCCAGGCCCGCCCCCTGATCCATCGCCGCGCGCTGACCGCGCGAGAATTTGTCGAACACGGTTTTCGCCTCGTCTCGACCGATGCCGCCGCCATTGTCGATCACGTCGACGAAAGCCGTGCCCGCCGTCATGTGCGCAACAACCCGAACTTGCGGGTCCGCAGCCGCATTGTACTTGATGGCATTCGACAGCAGATTGATCAGAACCTGGCGCAACCTGTCGCCGCCTGCCATCACCGTCATGTCGGCGCCCGGTTCGATCTCGATCGTCACGCCCCGTTGCTGCGCCAGCGCCGAGATCGTGTCGACCGCCGCGGCCATCGCGCGCGGCAGGCTGATTGGTTCGCGTGTGATCGAGATGCCCCCGGCCTCGAGCCCGCTGAGGTCCAGGATCTCGTCCAGCAGTCCGGTCAGCCGAATACTCTCGTCGTTGATGATCTTCGCGAAGCGCGCACGATCCTGGTCTGTCAGGCTGCCGTCTTCGAGCAGGATTTCGGAGAACGACCGGATCGAGGTCATCGGCGTGCGCAACTCGTGGCTGACCTGGCTGAGAAAGTCGTCCTTCTGGGCGTCCAGCATCCGCAGACGTTCGTTCGCCTCGCGCAATTGCCGTGCGGTTTGCTGAAGCTCTTCGGTTTTCTCCGACAGTGCGCGTGAGGTTTCGATCAGGCGCGAGGTCTCGTCGGCGATGTCGATCAACTCGTTCATCGACAGAGGCGCTTTTCCGGCGAGCCGCGAGATCATCGCATGGGCCGATGCGCCGCCGATCGAGCCTGCCACTTCGCGTTCCAGGCGCGTGATCATGTCCTGGCTGGGCAAGGGCAGGTTCCCCGGGCGTCCCTGGCGCGCGGCGATCTCGTCGAACAACCTGCGCGCCGGTTCCGTGCCGAGAATCCGCTGAGCCAGAATGAACAGATCCTCGGCATTCGCAGCCCCCGCCGCGAAGGTGGCGTGGCTTTCGCTGGTCGTGTTGAAGACGTCGACGAACAAGGCGCCCTGCAAGCGTTCCAGCGGCGACATCTCGGACAGCACCGACACGGTCATGAAGACCAGCACATTGACGCTGAGGCTCCAGACCATCGCGTGAACCAGCGGATCGAGCCCGTTCAATCCCATCAAGGCCTGCGGGCGCAGGACGTCGATCCCCCAGGGACCCTGCTCCAACATGGCCGAGGATATCAGGAACGTGCCCTCGAAGCTGGGCAACAGCAGCGTGTAGGCCCAGATCACGACGCCCGAGATCATGCCTGCCAATGCGCCGCGCGCCGTGGCGCCACGCCAGAAGACCCCGCCAAGCAGCGCTGGCAGGAACTGGGCGACGCCCGCAAAGGCGATCAGACCGATGGCGGCCAATGCGTCGGACCCGCCGGAGAGCTGGAAGTACAGAAACCCCAGTCCCAGGATCACAGCGATCGACACACGGCGCGACAGGATCAGCAGGTTGCGGACATCGCCCGAGACCTCTTGCCCGCTTGGCAACAGCCGCAGCGCGATCGGCATCACGATGTGGTTCGACACCATCGTCGACACCGCGATTGCCGCGACGATCACCATCGATGTCGCCGACGAGAACCCTCCGATGAACGCGAGCAAGGCAAGGTCCGAGCGTCCCGCGGTCAACGGTACGGTCAGCACATAGAGATCCGGGTTCGCATCCGCCGGCATGGTCTTGAGCCCGTAGATCGCGATCGGCACGATGAACAGGCACATCCCGAACAGATAGGCCGGAAACAGCCACGACGCCGTGGCGAGGTGGCGTTCGTCGACGTTCTCGACCACGGTGACCTGGAACTGCCGGGGCAGGCAGATGATCGCCGTGGCCGATAACAGGGTCAGCGTCACCCAGCGTGTGCCGTAGAATTCCTCGCCGCCATAGACGACATCCGTCGGGACATCGACGAAGATCTCTCCCAGCCCGCCCGCGGAAATCACGACGAACAGGCCGATCGAGAGCAGCGCGAAGAGCTTGACCACGGCTTCGACGGCAATGGCCGCGACAACGCCGTGATGGCGTTCATTGGCGTCCAGGTTGCGTGTGCCGAACAGGATGGTGAACACGGCAAGGCCCGCGGCGATCCAGAACGCCGTCGCGACCGCGTTGCTCTCGCCCGCGACGACCTGATAGCTGCGGGGCAGGGACTGAAGCTGCAGCGCGATGTACGGCGTTGTGGCGACCACGGCGATCAGGGTGACCAACACGGCCAGGCTGGCGCTTTTGCCGTAGCGCGAGCTGATCAGGTCGGCGATCGAGGTAATACGGTGTTCGCGCCCGATCCGCACCAGCTTGCGCAGCAGCCAGAACCAGCCGACGAAAACCAGGGTCGGGCCGAGATAGATGGTGATGAACTCAAGCCCGTTTCGGGCCGCAGAGCCGACCGCCCCATAGAACGTCCATGACGTACAATAGACCGAGATCGACAACGTGTAGATCTCCGTGGAATCCAACACAATAAACCAACCTTCGGCGGCGGCCCGGTCGACCAGTGCTGCGATGATGAACAGTGCCGCGACATAGGCCAGGCAGACGCCGAGCAACAGATCTCCCGACAGGGTCAAGGCGGTGTGTCTGCGTCGCGCCGACGGTCCGGGTGCCGGTCAGGCGGGATCTCGCCGGTGGTCGCCTCATCCGTCATCTGTCGTGACAGCAATGCTGTCCCGATGATCAGCAAGGCCCAAACCGCGAACAGATAGATCAGTGTCACCGGGATGCCGCCGATCTTGGCGTCGATCTGGAAGACACCGGCGATCGGAGACACCAGAAGCAGCATGCCGATCAGTGTCAGGATCGCGGCCCGGTCCCGGACACGGCGCGAGGTGAAGAACTGTTCGGCGCGGTCCTTCATTCGGCCGGAAGTCTGGCCCCTGCGCCTGCCGCAGCGCCGCCGGTTGCGGTCCGGGACGCGAGCATTCGGACTGCCTCGACCAGTTCCGAGTTCCCGAAGGGTTTCGAGATGAACAGATCCGCGCCGCAGGCCATGGCACGTTCGCGATCCTCGCGCTGGCCCTTGGCGGTCAGCATCAGGATCGGCAGGGCAGAGGTTGCATCTGCCGCCCGAGCACGGCGCAGGATTTCGAAGCCATCGACTTCGGGCAGCATGACATCCAGGATCAGCAGGTCTGGCGGGTCGGCCAGGACGGTCTCGAGGGCCGTCCGGCCATTGTCGCACACATCGACATCATAGCCCGCGCGTTCCAGCAGAAAGCGCAGGGATTCGACGATATTCGGTTCGTCCTCGGCCAGGAGCACCCTTTGTGCCATCACGCCCGCCTTCGTTCCCCGTTTCCTCCTGAGTGCGTCCGTCTGTCGCGGATCGTCACAAGCTGATTACACGACAAGTCGCCGCGAGAGGCAATCGCTTTTTGCAACTTGCCCAGAGTCTGACCCTGTCAGCTTCCCAACGGATCATCCGTGCGGTGCGCGCAGGTATGACGCGGACACAGGCGGCAGGCGGGTCCGACCTCCTCGACCGGCGTCGCCGTGTCCGGCGCATAGACCGTTCGGGCCGCGTCTTCTTCGCTGAGCGCGAGCATGTCCGTCAGGTAGTGCCGCGGCTGGTTGAACCCCTCGGCGCCCGTGCGCCGTGATCGCGCGAGGAAGACGAAGCGCCGTCCGTTCGGAAAGACCGCGCGCTGCCGCAACACCGTTTCAGGCATTTGCTGAGCCCGGTAGAGCGCCCAGAGCGGGCAGGCGGCGGCGTAGCGCGGCAAGGACAGCCCGGAGAGCCCGAGCATCTCGATGATCGTGCCCGAGGCATTGGCGCGGAAGTAGCCGAAGGACGGAAGATCCTCAGTATCGTCTGGATGCCGCGGCGGCAGCGACGCGAGCCGCTGGCAGATGGTCATCACATCGGCGCCGGATTGGCGGGCGATCGCCTCGAAATCGAAGCCGTGCTCGGTGGCCGTCGCGATGAAGCCGTCGAGCGGCAGCAGGATCGCCCGTGTTGCATAGTCGATCAGAACCTGCCGTGCCCGGTTGCGTGCGGCGGTTGTTTCGAGTTGCGGCGCCTTGTCGATGATTTCGCCGCCCGCGCCTGCCAGAACTTCCTGGGCGATTGCATGGGCCGCGCCCAGGGGCGGCATCGGTTGGCGTTGATTCACCAGGCCCTAAAGCTCCGCCCCGGCAGCGTCGAGTTCGGCGAAGTGATTGCCGTTGGACTCGAGCAAGGCTTCGACCTCATCCAGCGGGGTCAACCTTTCGTCCGCGGCCTCGGTCTTCTCGAAATACGTGGCCAGGGCCTCTCCGATTTCAGTCAGCGCCGCCGCTTCGTCGCGAATGATCCCGGTGAAGCGGTTGCGCTGATGCGGTTCGATGTCGTCGAAATCCGTCAGGATCTCGACCGCCGACCGGACGGCTGCGACGCGGCTGAGCATGCGGTGCACGGTCTCGGCCAGGAACGGATCGTGTGTCAGCCGGTCGGCCATTTGGCGCGCGGCCTGGCTGGCGTCGTGTTCGGCCCGCGCAAGGGCTGCCAGTGCGCGCGCCCATCCGGGATACCGGCCCAGCATCTCTCCCGTGCTTTCGGTTTCAACCTCCAGAGCGACCAAAGCGGGCAGGTGGGCGATCTCGTGCAATGTCTCAACCAGGCGGCGTTCGGAGGCGCCGTCAAGCTCGGAGATCTCGGCTCCCAGTTCTTCGGCGGTGCGCACCAGCAGGGGCCCGGCGATTCGCCGCTTGTTGCGCTCGATCAGGTTCAGGTAGCTCGCTGAAATGCCGATCCGGCGGGCCAGTTCACTCTGGGTGATCCCGGCACGTCTGCGCGTTTCGCGGATGCGTGCGCCGAGAATTGACTCAACCACCGTGAAATTTCCTTTCGTGTCAGCGCCTTGTTCCGAATGATTGTAAATAGTTTACAAAACCAACAGGGGTGCGACATAATAATTCACAAAAAATACGTGTAAAGTCAATGGTTTGTTGAGTGATTGACACAAATAGGGCATGTTCTTTTACGGGCGAGGGGTCGCCCAGGCGGGGCAAGCTCACAATAACGGGAACCGCCCCGCACAGAGGAAAAGCTCAGGGAGAACATCAATGAGCAAGCTTATTACCAGCCGCCGCGGTCTGCTCAAAGGCTCGGCAGCACTTGGTGCGGGTCTTGCCGCGCCGACGATCTTCACATCGCAGGCATGGGCCGCCGGCTACACGAACGAGCCGACGGGCGACACAGTCACGCTCGGCTTTAACGTGCCTCAGACCGGCGCCTATGCCGACGAAGGCGCGGACGAACTGCGTGCATACGAACTGGCTGTCGAGCACATCAATGCAGGCGGCGGCGGCATGCTGGACACGTTCAGCTCCAAGGCCCTGACCGGCGGCATCAACGGCAAGAAGGTCGTCTTCGTGACCGGCGACACGCAGACCAAGTCTGACGCCGCTCGCGCATCGGCCAAGCGCATGGTCGAGAAGGACGGTGCGATCATGGTCACCGGCGGATCGTCGTCGGGTGTGGCTGTTGCCGTGCAGGATTACTGCCAGACGGCCGGCATCATCTTCATGGCCGGTCTGACACACGCCAACGACACCACCGGCAAGGATTGCCGTGCGAACGGCTTCCGTCACTTCTTCAACACCGAAATGACGGGTGCTGCTCTGGCACCGGTGCTGCAGAACCAGTTCGGCTCGGACCGCGTCGCCTACCACCTGACCGCCGACTACAACTGGGGTTGGAGCCAGGAAGGCTCGATCCAGAAGTACTCGGAGCAGCTTGGCTGGAACACCCAGGCTGCTGTTCGCACGCCGCTGGGTGCAGGTGACTTCTCGCAGTACATCACGCCGGTTCTGAACTCGGGCGCGGATGTGCTGGTCCTGAACCACTATGGCCGCGACATGGTCAACTCGCTGACCCAGGCCGTTTCGTTCGGTCTGCGCGACAAGCAGGGCAACGGCAAGGACTTCGGCATCGTGGTGCCGCTCTACTCGCGTCTGATGGCGCAGGGTGCTGGCGAGAACGTCAAGGGCATCTACGGCTCGACCAACTGGCACTGGTCGCTGCAGGACGATGGGTCGAAGGCCTTCGTTCAGTCGTTCGGTCAGAAGTACGGCTTCCCGCCGTCGCAGGCCGCACACACCACGTACTGCCAGGCGATCCTGTATGCGGATGCTTGTCAGCGCGCCGGTACGTTCCAGCCGTCTGCGGTTGGCGCGGCACTTGCCGACTTCGATTTCGACGGTCTCGGCAACGGCCCGACCACATACCGTGGCGCGGACAACCAGTGCTTCAAGGACGTCCTGGTCGTGAAGGGCAAGGAAAACCCGAGCTCGAAGTTCGACGTTCTGGAAGTTGTCGAAGTCACGCCACGCGCGAAGGTAGAGTACCCGACCGACATGCTGGGCTGCAACAAGGGCGCCATCAACGACGGCGCTTGATCAACTGACTGACTGCCGGTCGCCCCGCGACATCAAACGTAGGGTGTGCAGTGCGCACCCTACGGGCGGGGCGGCCGGATCCTAACACTGTCACCGGAGGGGGCGATGGACGCGATACTCCTGCAAATTCTGAACGGTCTGGACAAGGGCGGTGCGTACGCGCTGATAGCACTTGGTTTGACCATCATCTTCGGCACGCTGGGTGTCGTGAATTTCGCCCATGGCGCCCTCTTTATGCTGGGCGCCTTCTGCGCGGTGACGACGAAAACGCTGCTGACGCTGTCGTTCACGACGATCGACGATACGCAGAAAGACTTCCTCGGCAATCCGCTGGAGGTCGAGACGCCCTATCTGGTGCATTGGTTCGGCGACTTTGGGTCCTCGATGATCGAGTTTTCGGTGCCGGTCGCGATCCTGATGGCCATTCCGGTCATGCTGTTCGTTGGCATCGCGATGGAGCGCGGGCTGATCCGCTACTTCTACAAGCGACCCCATGCCGAACAGATCCTTGTGACCTTCGGCCTCGCGATCGTACTGGGTGAAATCGTCAAGAAGTTCTATGGCGCCAACCCGATCCCGCAGGCCGCACCCGAGATGCTGCGCGGCATGACCGATTTCGGCGTACTGCTGGGCTTCGATCCGGGCTCGGTGCCCTATCCGACCTGGCGACTGGTCTACTTCCTGTTCTCGCTCATGGTGATTGGTGCTGTCTTCGCCTTCCTGCAGTTCACTACCTTCGGCATGGTCGTCCGTGCGGGCATGGCGGATCGCGAGACCGTGGGCCTGCTGGGCAGCGACATCGACAAGCGGTTCACGACGGTCTTCGGCATTGCCGCTGTCGTCGCGGGGCTCGCGGGCGTGATGTATACGCCGATCCATCCGCCCGATTATCACTGGGGCCTGGACTTCCTGGTGTTGTCCTTCGTCGTCGTTGTTGTCGGCGGGATGGGATCGCTGGGAGGTGCGGTTGCCGCAGGTTTCCTGCTGGGGATTGTCCAGAGCTTCGCATCGATGAACGAGGTGAAAGCGATCTTCCCCGGCATCGACCAGATCATCATTTATCTCATCGCCGTCATCATCCTGCTGGTTCGCCCGCGTGGACTGATGGGCCGCAAGGGCGTGATGGAGACCTGAGCCATGAACACTCCGAGCAAAACCTCCGACATGATCCTGCTGGTGTGCTTCGCCGCCGCCGTGCTGGCCGGACCGATCATCATGGCGCCGTTCGGCGCCGGGTATCCGGATCTGCTGCAGAAGTTCGCGATCTTCGGGATCTTCGCCATCGGCTTCAACATCCTGTTCGGCCTGACCGGCTACCTGTCCTTCGGCCACGCGGCCTTCCTGGGCGCGGGCTCCTACACCGCGGTCTGGGCCTTCAAGCTGTTCAGCATGAATCCGATCCCGGCCCTTATCCTGGCGGTCGTGATGGGCGGGGTGTTCGCGCTGATCATCGGCTTTGTCTCGCTTCGGCGATCCGGGATCTACTTCTCGATCCTAACGCTGGCCTTCGCCCAGATGAGCTACAATCTGGCCTTTTCGGCGCTGACTCCGATCTCCAACTGCGAGACGGGGCTGCAACTGGTGCTTTAGGACCCGCGCCGGTTCTATACGGCGATCTTCGGGATCGACTAT
>JBHJIZ010000114.1:0-13606 GCA_050043005.1 Paracoccaceae bacterium | reverse complement strand
GGTTTACCGCCTTGGCGAGAACAACTTCCGTTGGATTGGTGGCAATGATCTGAGTGGCATACACATGCGCGAGGTTGCTGAACGCGAGGGGATGCAGGCCTGGGTCCGCAATTCGACTGACCAACTGTGCAACATCGCCGTGCAGGGACCAAAATCCCGGGATATCCTGAAAGAGATCATCTGGACTGCGCCGACACAGCCAACGCTCGAGGAACTCGCCTGGTTCCGCTTTGCTGTCGGTCGGATCGGAGCGTTCGATGGCGCGCCGCTGGTCGTCTCGCGCACCGGATACTCCGGCGAACTCGGCTACGAGATCTTCTGCCATCCGAAACATGCCGAAACTGTCTTCGATGCAGTCTGGAAGGCGGGGCAACCGCATGGGATGCTCCCGATCGGTCTGGTAGCACTGGACATGGTGCGGATCGAGGCGGGGCTGGTCTTCGCGGGGTATGAATTCTGTGACCAAACCGATCCTTTCGAGGCCGGGATTGGGTTCACCGTGCCGCTAAAGACGCAGAACGATGATTTCATCGGCCGCGCGGCGATCGAGCGGCGCAAGGCAAACCCGCATCGGAAACTGGTTGGGCTGGAGGTTAAGGGTGGTCTCGTACCCGCCAATGGCGACTGCATCCGCCTCGGGCGCGCACAAATCGGCGAGATTACCTCGGCCATGAAGTCGCCGTTCCTCGGCAAGACCATCGCGCTGGCGCGGCTTGACGTGACTCACGCTGACGAAGGCACGCAGGTCGAGATCGGCCAACTCGACGGGATGCAGAAGCGCATTCCGGCATCGGTCTGCCGCTTCCCGCATTTCGATCCCACAAAAGAACGCGTGAAAGGCAACTACGCCTGAGTTTTGCCGGGCAAGCCCATCGCGATAACGAGAGACGTGCTATGCCGGTTTCTCTGGAAATCACCCACGAGGACGTCACGGCATTCGCTCGAGACGGCTTCCTGATCCGCGATCGTATCATCGACAAGACGACTGTCGACCGACTGCGCGACGCCATGGAGCGGAGTTTCCAGGGTGAGTGCGAAACGGGTTTGGCGCCGGACGAGGTCAACTGGAAGCCCGGCGATGATCCACACGTCACCCGACAGATCTGCAACGTCTGGAAATCCAATCGGACACTGGCCGCAATCATCCTGTCCGAAGCAATAGGGCGCGCAACAGCTACCCTGAACGGGTGGCCAGGAGCCCGGATCGCTCAAGACAATCTGTTGCATAAGCCCCCTGCAACCGGCGGCACGCCCGGGGGGGCGCTGGGCATGCATCAGGACAGCGCTTATGCAGGTTGGGCGACGCCGCGGTTGATGTGCACTGTCTGGATCGCACTCGATGATGTGACCCGTACAGGTGGCACGATGGAGTTCGCACGCGGATCGCACTTATGGGGCGCGTCCTCTCCGATCGAGGCGTTTCACAACCCGGAAGACTATCAGTCCGATTTCCGCCGCGCTGCTGGTGCAGCGGGTGTTCCGGATCCGGATATGATCGCTGTCGAGGTTCCCGCAGGCGGCGGTTCGATTCACCATGGCTGGCTCTGGCACGGCTCTGGCCCGAACGCGACTAACAACCCCAGGCGATCTGTGGTCAGTCACACGATCTCCAGCGAAGCGCGGTTCACCAGCGACGTTGGATATGTTTACTCGCGGTACAAGCGGATCGGAACCGACGCTATGGATCCCGCGTTCTTTCCGATCCTCTGGAGCGATGGGCAGGGTCGCACTGAGTTCATTGACGCCTACACTCGTGCCGATAAGTCTTGGCATGCTGCCTGAACAATGCGCCAACTCCGCAGCCCGAGCCCGAAGGGGCGAGGGTGCGGGTATGGCGTCTGAGCGGCGACGCCGCTCAGTCCGTATGATAGAAAGCTCTTGTGAGTTGGTGTCGCGGGCTTAGCCTTGGCGCGCTTTGAAGCGCCGCTGCGTCTTGTTGATCACGTAGATGCGGCCCTTGCGGCGCACGACGCGACAGTCCCGGTGACGGTTCTTGAGTGAACGCAGCGAATTCTTGACTTTCATAGCATCGGTCTCCCGGCGCTCAGGCGCCTAACTTGTCCCTTCCTGGCCCGGAGAACACACGCTCTGCCGTAGCGGAGCGAGCTCTTTATCAGCGTGTCCGAGTCTGATCAAGGCCTTCGGCGAGGTTTTAGCGCGGCAGATACACGGCGACGTTTGCCACATCCCCTTGCCCAAGCCCAAGTGCCCTCGCCGCCTCGCGCGAAAGCAGCGCCGTTCGGGAACCCGAGCCGCCATCGCGCCAGATAAAGGTCACGCGCGTTGTGGCACCGGTGGCTGTGTCGGTGATCCAGCCCGTGCGCTGCTTGCGGTCGAAGGGTCCGGAGATCCAGGCCCCCGTCTTGTTATCACTGCCGGTGTAGACCGCGGGCGTGAACCCGACCCAACGCGCATTCGCAAGCGTGGGACCCTCTGCGGTTGGATCCACTGCGGCGATCCGTGTCTCGACCGTCGTTGCATCATCGCTTGAGCTATCGGTTTGGACCGCTGTCGGTGCCGTTTCTGTTTCGGGTGCCTCGGGTGTCGTTGCGCTGGCTGTCGCTGACGGCGTCGGCTGCGGTGCCACCGCGCCCTGAGGGTTCACCAGCGCAAGTTGTTCACCGTCGCCATCATCTTGCGTTGAAGCGGTATCTGCCTCTTCGCGCGCGACCGATGCAACTTCCGCAACGTACGGTGCCGCTGTCGTAACTGTCGTTGGTGCTGGCACAATCGACGTGACTTCCGCCGCAGGTTCGGTTTCGACGGTTGGCTGTGTGGACGAACCGGTCGCGATCTCGGCAATCGTGGATGGTGTCCCATTCTCGGTGGTCGCCGTCTCATAAAAAAAAAGAGCCACTTCCTGGGGCTGTTGGATCGAAAGGGCTGCCGATGTTTCGGTTGTGTCGACGGCTTCGGAAACGGTTCTTGAAGCCTCGACGCTTTCGTCGCCGACAGGCGCCGTCTCGACGACCGGGGATGCCTCTGCCGTGACTGTTGCGATCGCGCTCTCATCCGGGGTTTCGGATACAGGGCTTTCAGATTCAACGCGCGGCGCTTCAGGCTTTTTTGGCGCTGTCGCAATCACTGGTGTCTGCGTCTTGGGTGTGGCAGCAGCGAGAGAGGCGCCCGTGGATGATCCAGTCGAGGGTGCGGCAGAAATGCTCGGCGTCGCGATCTCTTGTTGTACGGGACGGGTTGGTACCGCGATCTCTGTCGCCGTCGAGGGCTGCGAAGACGCGCCTCGATCGGCTCGCGGCGCCTGGCGCGCGCGTTCCTGGCGCAGCACGAGAGCTGCGTCGAGTCCCTCGGATCGTACCGGTTCCGGCGTGATTGCTGCGATCTGTACGTCGTCAGTTTGCACCGGTGAAGCTGGAACGGTGATTGCTGGCGCTTGAATTTCAGGCGTTGGCGCGACAGCGAGCGCAGGCACTTCCACAGGTTCTGACGTGACGGGAGAAAGCTCTACCGCTGCGGGCACTTCTTCAGCGGGTGCTGTTCGCAAGGCTTCAACGGTAGCCTGCGCTACAGCCACCGCCTGCTCGCTGGGTGCTGGTGTCGGTTCGGGCGTCGCTGATGGTGCAGGCCCAGCCTGTGCGATCGCGCACCCATCAGCACAGGCCAACCCGTCAAGCCAGGCAAGGGCTGCCTGCGCCACCGAGTCTGCTGAATTGCCACCCTGAGCATAGCTGAGGCCGGTTTGCTCTGCCAGCACGCGCCCGTCTGATCCGATAATCTTCACGTCGAAAGCACCATCGCCCCGCGCGGTGGCTTCCATGCGAGCGTCGGTCTCGTCACCGTAGAAATAGATCTCTGCTGCGCGTTGCAGACCATTGCGGACGGCAGTCTGGTCCTCACCGGCAACCCTCACGAAATCGATGTTCCAGCGTTCACCCGGGAAATCGGCCGCCGCCACCGATGCCGAAACAAGAACGGCGAGTGTCGTACCAAGGCTGACCCGACCGAGTCGCCGGGGATCTGGGGAGCGGACCATCTCGGTCTCCTCGTTCTGCTGCTCGCCGCGATGACGATATCTACGTCACATTCTTGGACGCTACTTTCCTTAAAATATATCTATGCCCTGACTTGCGAGCCGATTCAATTTTCTTCCGGCGCCGGAAATTGCGCCTGCCATCAAAAGAAAACCCCCGGCTTTCACCGAGGGTTCGAAACGTTTGCCGTGTTAAGCGGCTCAGGCGAGGGCTGCTTTCGCCTTATCGACGATATTGCCGAAGGCTTCCGGTTCGTGAACCGCGAGATCCGCCAGAACCTTCCGATCCACCTCGATCTCTGCCAAAGCGAGACCGTTGATGAAGCGCGAATAGGTCAGCGTGTCATCATGTGCACGAACAGCCGCATTGATGCGCTGAATCCAGAGCGCACGAAAGTTGCGCTTGCGCCGCTTACGATCCCGCGTTGCGTATTCCAACGCCTTGTCGACTGCCTGTGTCGCTGTCCGGAAATTCCGCGACCGGGCGCCATAGTATCCCTTTGCGGACTTGAGAACGTCTTTGTGACGCTGACGGGAGGCTGGTCCACCTTTTACTCGGGGCATGACTGGTCCTCCTTACGCGTAGGGCAGGAATTGCTTGACGATTTTCTCGTCAGGCGCAGACATCACGGTCGTTCCGCGTGCATTGCGGATGAACTTCCGTGAACGCTTGATCATTCCATGACGCTTACCGGCCTGTGCGACCTTGCCGCGCCCGGAGGCGGTGACCTTGCAGCGCTTCTTCGCGCCTGACTTGGTCTTCATCTTGGGCATTTCGATCTCCTGATTTCGAGCTCGTATCACAGGCGACTCGGCAGCCCGTACCGGCCGGTCACCCAAACGAAGCGCGCCTTATAGGGGTATGATCCTGTCGTTGCAACAATGACGTCGGAGTCATTCGGCCGGAACCGGGACCGTCGCGTCTGCGGGCTGTTCCAGGTCTTCTGATGCCGCATAGTCGCGATCGGGATTGATCAATGATTTGACATCCTCCAGCACAAGATAAAGCGCCGGGATCAGAAACAGAACGACGAGCGTCGCGAAAACGATGCCGTATCCCAAAGAAATTGCCATTGGGATCAGGAACTGAGCCTGCCGCGATGTTTCGAAGATCATCGGGGCCAGCCCGCAGAAAGTCGTGATCGTGGTCAGCAGAATCGGCCGGAAACGTCGCACTCCCGCTCCACAGATAGCTTCGTATGCGCCCACGCCCTCCAGTCGCCGCTTGTTCGCATAGTCGATCATGACAATCCCGGCATTGATCAGCACGCCCGACAGGGCGACAATTCCGAAGATCGAGATCAACGAAAGCGCGTACCCCATGATCAGGTGGCCGAGTACGGCGCCGACGAAGCCGAACGGTATGGTCAGACAAATGATGATCGGCTGGAAGTAGGATTTAAAGGGCACGGCCAGCAACCCGTAGATGATGATCAGGCTGATGGCCGAATAGTAGATCAGGTCCTTCATCGCATCCCGGCGGGTCGCCTGGCGTCCCTCGAGCGAGTAGCTCAGCCCCGGGTAGTCTTCGCTCAATTGCGGCAGCAAATCGGTTTGGGCCGCAGCGATCACCTGCGTCGTCTCCTTGCGGGGTTCGACATTCGCGGTGACCGAAACGACCCGCTGGTTTTCTTCCCGGGTGATCGTCGCATCGGCCCTGCTGTTCACCACATTTGCAACTTCGAAGAGCGGGACATGGCCACCATCGGGTGTGCGCACGAGCAGCGTCTCGATATCCGCTTCAGAACGGCGCTCGCTCTCGGGTCTGAGCACGCGCACCGTGATCTCGTTCCGCCCGTCCTGCTGGCGGAGAACTTCGGCTCCATAGAACGCAGCGCGCACCTGAGACGCCACTTCGGCCGAGCTCAGCCCGAGCGCCCGGCCCGCCTCGCTCAATGTGAACTCAAGTTGTTCCTTGCCCGGTGAGAAGCCATCGCGGGTATCGCGAACGGGTCCAAACTGCGCAAGATCCGAGGAAAGTCGCGCCGCAGCCTGCGCCAGCGTATCGGTATCTGGGTGCGAGAGGCGAATTTCGAGACTACTGCCGCCGGGCCCGCCCCAGGACGACTCGAATTGCAGCGATCGCGCCGAGGGCAACACGCCGGTGGCCTTACGCCATTCTGATACGAACTCGCGGGTCTCCAGCGGGCGCACGTCCGGAGGTGTAAGATGCACATGGACTCTGACGCTCGTACCATCAACGTGGGCATCGACGCCCAGGCTCAAGTCATCTCCACCGTTTTCACGAACAACACCTAGTGCCGAGGCAACCACCGCGTCGCGGGCCGCCAGCGTGATTTCCGTGGGTGTGCCGACAGGCATCGTGATCGACGCCTTCGCGTAATCGCGGGGTACTGGCGGAAACAGCCCGAAGCCCATGCGCCCGCTCATCACATACGCAAGAGCGATTGCGAAAATCGCGAAGCAGATTGCCACGGTCACGTAGCGCCCATGCGCCGCAAACCGCATCAGGGGGCCATAGAGGGTGTGTGTCACCCAATCGAGTCCACCGGCGAACGCCCGCTGGACCGGTCCGAAGACTTTTCGTTCGATCATCGACAGAGCAACCGCAATCCATGAGATCGGTGGATACAGGCGAACCTTCTTGCGCTCGTCATGGGCCAGGTGGGCTGGCAGCACGAACAGCGCCTCAATCCAACTCATGACGAAGGCAAGCGAAACGACCACCGGGATTGCGAAGAACAGTTTGCCCAGCCACCCACCGGTCAAGGCCAGGGGAATGAAGGCCACTATGTTGGTCAGAATCGAGAACGTCAGCGGGACCGCGATGTCCTGAGCCCCGCGGATCGCGGCCTCGAGATACGGCATACCCTTTTGCCGGTAATCGTAGATGTTCTCACCCACCACGATCGCGTCATCCACCACGAGACCCAGCGCCACAATGAAGGCAAACATCGAGACCAGGTTGATCGTCATGCCGGTCGAGGGCAGCACCAGCATCGCGCCCATGAAAGCCGTCGGGATCCCAACTGCGACCCAGAATGCCAGGCGGACATTCAGGAACAGGCTGAGCAACAGCAGAACCAGCGAGAGCCCAACGAAACCGTTGGTGAGCAACAGTTCTTTGCGGCCTTTGAAGTACTCAGAGCGGTCATTGAGCACAATGACATCCAGCGCTGCGGGCAGGGTTCTCATCGCGTCCGGCAGGGCGGTACGAACGGCCTCTGAAACGCCGATCGGTGTCTCGCGTCCGGCACGATAGACCTTGAGCTCTCGTGCAGGGTAGCCATTGAAGATGAATGACTTCTCGGAGTCACCGAAGGCACGCGAGATCGTTCCGATATCCCCCAGCCGCAGCACCGTGCCGCGCGGATCCGACAGGATTGGGATCTTCGCAAACTCGGCGAGTTCCTCGCGCCGGTCCGCCATCCTCAGCAGCAGATCCCCGCCGTCCGTCTCGATTGTTCCACCAGACCTGTCCAATGCGGTCTGTCGTACGGTTTCCGCAATCTCGCCGAGGGTCAGGTCGTAAGAGCGTAGTAGCGATTCCGAAATCTCGATACGGATCTCCAGATCGCGTTCGTTCTGAATGTCGACACGACTGATCCCATCGGATCTCAGCAGTGCCGTGCGCAGGTGCTCGGCTGCCATCCGCATCGACATGTCGTCGGTGTCGCCATAGAGCATGACATCGACCACCGGCCGACGCCGGATCGACAGCGCGACCGAGGGTTCTTCTGCGTCCTCGGGAAATGTCGTGATGCCATCGATTGCCGACTGAATATCGTTGAACGTGGCCTGAACGTCCTTGTCGATACCGAGTTCAAGGCTCAGCGATCCAGAACCCTCGGAGGCCGTTCCCGTTACCTTCTCGATGTTGTCCAGGGCCGAGATCGCATTCTCCAGAACCAGAACAATCGATTGTTCGATATCGGCTGGAGTGGCGCCCGGCGAGGCAACTGTCACCGTAACGGTGTCCGGTTCGACGCTCGGCAGATATTCCTGCTTCACGATGAACAGCATCATGTAGATGCCACCGGCGATCAGCACCGCCATCAGCAGGTTTGCCGCGACCGAGTTCTTGGCCATCCAGGCGATTGGCCCGCCCAGGCGGTCGCCCGGTCTCATCCCGAGACTTCTTCGGACCGGGTTCGCAGCGCCATGCCCGGTGCAACGGTGCTGAGAGGCGTCGTCACCACACGCTCGCCAGTGGACAGGCCCGACCGGACAAGAACCTTGTCGGCGCCACGCCATGCGATGTCGACCGGCCTGATATCGAGCGTGTCATCCGTCTGCATGATCCAGACAGTGTCGTTGTCCCGCAATAGGGCGCGATCCAGCGATACGGCGCCATCGATCTGGCGACCCTCGATCGTTACCCTAACGAAACTGCCGAGCAGAAGCGGCGGTTTGCCTTCGTTGACCTCGGTCAGTGCAAGCGGGTCCGGCACCTCTGCGATCAACTCGACCATCCGTCCTGTCTCGCTGAGTTCGGATGACAGCCGGACAAGCTGCCCCGTGCGCTGCGAGTTCTCTTGCCAGACGTTGTCCTGCGAGATCGCGAGGAGTTGCCCCTCGTTAGGATCGATCCATTCCAGAGCACTCGCAGGAACTGCCAGAACGACCTCGAACACATCCGACGCCACAAAGGTCGCGGCTTCCGTTCCTTGTGAAAGGACTGCGCCCGGTGCGACGGACTCGCTGGTGATGACGCCATCGAACGGGACAATCACTTCGGTCTTGGACAAGGCGATGCGAGCCTGCTGTAGCGTTGAACGCGCTGATGCGAGTTCCGCTTCAAGCTGCGCCATCTGCGGCACACGCAGCACAAGGTTGCGTTGCGACGCCGTCAGATTTCGCGAGAGCCGGGTCAGTTCGCGTCGTCCGATCTCGCCCTGGCCCTGTTCGATCAGGATCCGTGCTTCGATCTCGGCGATGTCGGCTTCGGCGCGGCTGACGGCCAAGGATAGATCGCGGTCGTCAAAGCGCGCGGCGACATCGCCCTGCTTCAGCCGACCGCCCATTCTGACGTCCGGGTGTACCCAGGTTATCGTTCCCGTAATCTCGGGCCGCACGACCAATGTCCGGGCTGGCTGGACCTCGCCCCAGGCTTCGATAACAGGTCCTTGCTCTGCCGCCCTGACAGTCGAGACTTCCACCAGACGTGCAACGCGTTCGCGTGCCGTGCGTTCCGCTTTGGGTGCAGTCTCCGTCAGCCAAAGGGACGTCTTGTATGCGGCGAACGCGATCGCGAGCACCAGCGCGCACTGAACCGCCCCTGCGAAGACCTTGCGCATCAGCGATGGCGCGCGTTCCCGATCCGTACGAACCGACGAAATGGGATCAATCGGCTCAGAGAGGTCAGTCTGCACATCGACGCGTTTCAGATCGGATCTGCGCGTAATAGTTCTTTGTGGCAGTGTTTCCAATTCCGGTCTTCCGGCTTTTGCAGCAGCAATCTTTGCTAGATATAACCTCGATTTACAGGAATCCTGTTGTTTTTTATGTGAGGCCGTGCCTTGGAGAAACACGTATTAACAATTGGAGGCTCGGTCGTGGCGAAAACGCCTGCATTGTCCGCCACTTGCCCAATCTGCACTGCCGAGACGGCAGCGCGATATCGTCCGTTCTGCTCGAAGCGATGCGCAGATGTCGATCTTGGCCGCTGGATCAACGGCAGCTATTCCGTTCCGACGGATGAAGGGTCTGACACGCGCGAAGACTGACGCCTGCCTTTCAACGGTGGCGCCTCGGCCCGGCGCTCACGTTCGCATCGTTCTTTCCTCTTAGCTTCCTTGATCACGTGCTCGAGTGCGCTCGACCGACCAAACGTTGTACTCAGTGTCTTTCGTTGCGCGATGAACTCGTCATTCATTGCCAATGCCTCTGTTTCCAGCGCGCGCGCGCTTGCCTCAAGGCGTTGTTGATGACTGGCGATGGCCAGCATCTCGCTTAGGGACGATCCCGCTGACTGCTCGCGCGACTGCGCTCTCGCCTCGTCGGCGCGAGTTCGCAGCGACTGCATTTGAAGCGTGATGGCTTTCAGCTTGGCCGTCTCCGCGCGCTTCTTTGCGGACATTATCCGGCTGAGAACTTCGAGTTTTCCCGCACCTTTCATGCGATATTCCCGGCGTTAGGATCTGAAAAAGCGGTACGTCGGCCGCGCGTTCCAGTCCGCTGTGCCTGCGTTAATCGAGTTCGAACGGGCGTCATCCCAACACCGCATCTCGTTCGCGCTTTTTCGCGCGAAGTTGGTCTGCAAAGACGAGCGCTGCCGCGACCGCCTTGTAATGCTCGGGCTCAATCTGTTTCCCGACATCAACAAGCGCGTGCAAGGATCGCGCCGTTGGCGGGTCGGAGTGAATCGGCACGTTGTCTTGCTCTGCCCTGACCCTGATACGTCGTGCGAGTTCGTCAGCACCCTTTGCGACACAATGCGGGACCGACTTCTCCGAGCGCGACCATTTCAGGGCCACGGCATAGTGCGTGGGATTGACGATGACGACATCGGCGCTCTTGACGTCATGCAACATGCGGTTGTTCGCGATCTCCCGCCCGCGGTCCCGACGGGACGCCCGCATATGCGGATCCCCTTCGGCCTGCTTGGATTCGTCCTTCACCTCCTGATGTGTCATCCGCATGCGGCGCAGGTGGTTTTGGCGCTGCCACAGAAAGTCGATCATTCCGACGGCCAGCGCGAAGATGAGCACACCCGTCATGACGTTCCAGAACTGGTCGAGCAGCAACAGCGGCAACATACGCTCGTGAATGTGGACGTAGCCCGGCAGCCGATCGATCTCTCCCGCGATCGCGACGGCCAGGATCACGCTGATTGCGATCAGCTTCACGAAACTCTTGAAGAACTCGAACAAGCCGTTCCGGCCGTATTTCTGCTTGGCGTTTTCGACGGGGTTGATCCGAGAAAACTTCGGCGTGAGTTTTTGCGGGGCCAGTACGATGGCGCGCTGGGTGATCAGCAGCGTGATGATCAGGAGAGCAGGGACTGCAAAGACCGCAAAAATCGCCACGCCAATCCGACCAAACAGCGTAATACCTGTGTCGAAAGCACCCCCATCGATCAACAACGCTGCAAGATCAGCCGGATGTGCCAGGAACGCCATCAAGGTTTCGCCAAGGTACGTTCCGCCCCATCCACCGGCCAGTAGGATCACGGTCGCGAAGCCGATATAGGCAGTGGCGGCCTGGAGGTCCTGTGATCGCGGCAGATCGCCCTTTTTGCGCGAACGCTCCAGCTTTGACTGCGACGCTTCATGAGATTTTTCTTGGCTCTGCTGGTTTTGATCGCTCACCGCAGGCCCCCAAGTGGATCGATCAACACTCTCTGTAGACGACTATCCCACGCATCGAAAATCGATGGGATGACATGGTGAAGAACGATCATTCCAATCCAGAGAAGCCCTGGAATGCCCACCACCGCGACCAGGAGTTGCGGCATCGCGCGGTTCAGCGCGCCGAGAGCGATGTTATACGTAAAACCGACTGCGACGAACGGAGCCGCAAGCGAGACGCCCAGAGCGAACGTCTCTGACATGCGCGCTGTTGCCCAACCGCCGACCGACACTGGATCAGGGAACCGGCCGAACGGCAAAACATCATAGAGAATCGCGATCAGAGCGACGGCATTCACATGTAGTCCGGCCATCAAAGCCAGCGTGATCCCGGCCATTGCAAGCATTGTTGCAATTGTCGGTTCAGGCTCGGGTGCGACACCGGCACCGAACATCTGGGCGATACTCAAATGTTGAGCCGCCACCATCCCTGCGGTCTGCAATGCGAATATCAGAAGCCGAAAAGAGAACCCGATGATCAGGCCCGAAATTGCCTCGGCCACAATCATGCGTGCCAGATCGGCGACGGTGGTCGGTGCTTGGGGAAGAAGCGGCGTGATGAGGGGAACGAGGAGTGCTGTTAGCGCCAGGGCTCCCCCCAGCCTGACGCGCAGCGAAATCCCGCGCTCGCCCATGCCCGGAAGCAGAAATGCGATCGCACCAACGCGGACAAAGATCCCCGCGGCGATCAGAACCGTCTCGTTGGTTTGCTGAAAGATGATCGTCAGCAGGTTTTCCATGCCGGTCGTCAGGCGGTGCCCAGTAGGGCGAGCTTTGAGGTGTTCCCGATTTCTTCGAAGGATAGAACGGGGTTCGAGATCCCCTTGGCCTCGAGCGCTTGGCGAACGAACCGGCGTCGGCGCGCGGATGTCGCGATGGCCGGCATCGCAGCGCGTTGCGCAGCCCGGGCGAGCATTCCCTTGACCGAACCCGCAAGCCGGTTGAATTCCTCCGGCGGTAAGGCCACGTCCGGCACGCCGTTATCATCGCGCTCGTACTCCGAGAACTTGGCTTCCCATTCAGGGGCTAGTTGAATCAGTGGCAGGGTTCCTTCGTTATCGCTGAGGCGTGAAATTATATGGAACGCGATACGGCGACGGACGTGCTCGACAATGTCCTCGATTGAGGCATTGCCAACCCGCGCTTCGCTTGTCGCTTCCAGGATCAGGGGCAGATTTCGGACCGAGACACGCTCGGCCAGGAGCATTCTCAGGACCGATTGCAGGACATCAACTGGTACCTTGTCGGGTACAAACTCGTCCAGCAGACGCCGGTTCGCCTGAGCGCGCGCGTCGTCTGACGTGGCGGCGAACTCGTCGAGCAGCTTGCGCAAGGCCCGCCGCGTCAGCAGACGGTCGAAGCTCGATTGGATCATCTCGAGCAGATGTGTGGCAACGACTTCGCCAGGGGACACGACAGGCAAACCAAGTTCCGACGCCTCTTCGTGAGCTGCTTCTTCGATCCAGCGCGCGGGAGCACCGTAGACAGGTTCTTTCACGTCTTCGCCGGATGCCTCGAGCGGCACGTCCTCGTTGAGCAGCACAAGAAGCTTGCCGGGCTTCAACGCCGCATTCGCAACCTCGACCCCTTGGATTTGGATCGCATAATTGTCTGGGGGTAGCATCGGATCATCGGTCAATCGGACTTCCGGAATAATGAAACCGTACTCAGTCGCAATGTGCCGCCGCATGTTGACTATTCTCGATTCAAGTCCGGCTCCTGGTTCCATCACTGCAGCGACAAGGTTTGGCGCGAAGCGAACATGAATCTCGTCAACGTCGAGAAGATCCCCGAGAGGTTTGCGCGAAGGCTTTTCCGGCACGTCGGCCACGCTCGCCGCGGCGACGTCTTCATCGGCGCCCGCGAGCCGGCCAGCGAGCACTGCAGCCATTGCAAGAACCGATGCTCCCAGAATGAAAGGAACGAACGGCAGACCCGGCACAAATGCGAACAAAGCCATCAGACCGGCGACAGTCCCAAGGGCGCCCGGATATCCGCCAAGTTGGCGCAGCATGGCCTGATCTGTCGATCCACGCTCGCCACCCTTCGAGAGCAACAGCGCGGCCGCGATCGAAGTGATGACTGAGGGTATCTGGCTGACGAGGCCGTCGCCGACGGTCAGGATGGAATAAGTCTCGATTGCCTGACTGAAGCTGAGGTCGTGCACGTCCAGGCCCATCGCCAACCACATGACCAGGTTCAGCAACGTGATCAGAAGCCCAGCAATCGCATCGCCCTTGACGAACTTCGAAGCACCGTCCAGTGACCCGAAAAAGGTCGTCTCCTCTTGCTCAGTCTTTCTGCGTTC
>JBHJIZ010000113.1:0-109416 GCA_050043005.1 Paracoccaceae bacterium | reverse complement strand
ATTAGGTAACAAGGGCTGCAGGCGGGCAAACTGCTCATCTGAGAGCCAGAAGTGGTGGTCGGACATCGTAAACTCCCAACATTTGGGAGCTTGAATCACATCTCACCCTATCTGTGAATCCCGTTTATGGGTCCTGAGCCTCGTCTATCCTGTGCGGTCAAGGGGCGGGCGATTTGCTGCGACCGAAAAGATCCTCGACCTCCCCATCCACACGGAGGTGTAAGTCTTTTCAGACAAGCCTCACGCGTATTGTCGACGGATCTGTAGCGGCTGATACAGACGCGGATCGGAACCTCGGTCACCTTGACCCGGCGAAGGAGATCGACATGACCCAACCGACCGAATTGAACGAGGCGGCTCTGGACGCCGCGACTGCCGCTGGAACGCACGCGAAACCCGAGTTTCGCTATGTTCCCGTTCGCCGGACCCAGCTTTCGTCCGCAAACACAGGTGCCTTCGCGCTGCCGGAGGTCGACGACGAGGTGCTGATCACATTCTGAAGCCGTTTATCGGCGAGAACCACAGCACCAGCGGTGCCCGCCCGGCTTAGCCTGCCGCCACTGCATTCAAATCGACGAATCCGCCGCTTACGCCGACGCCGCTGATGAAACCTTCATAGTTCGCGTTGAACCTTGTCGGATCAATCCGATCGCAGATGACCAGAAGTATCTTGTCGGCACTGCGCGCGACCGGCGATCCCGGCTCGGATGCAACACCGATCAGACTGCCAAGGTTGTCGACGCCATCGCCCACCATTCCACAGAGGATCGGCTTGACCTCGCTGACGAACTCCTCCTGGCTCAAACGTTTGCCATTGCCGAAGGTGTTCGCAGCTTCGGTGACCGCAGCCCAGGACGCGGTCTTTTGCTTGTTACCGTACAGATTGGATCCCTCGACCAGGTCCCGGCAGTTCGACAGGCCGAGAAAGTCCGAGAGGCGGTATTTGCCCTGATAGGATTGATAGATACGAAAACCCAGCCTGCCGCCTTCCCGGCCGCAGACCTTCTCGATAGCGAATGTGTGCATTCCGTTAGCGTCGAACTTGACCTGCATCACGCCCGGTGCGTTGACGGCGATCCATTCGTCGATCCGGTCACTGCATGCGGCGCTGTCCGAGACTTCGACCAGTCGGTCTCCGGGTTCGGCGGGGTCATTGCCGTTCAGACGCTCGATCCGCGCAACGCCCGCGCCGATGCACAAGACCGCATAGGCCGCCATGTCACAAATGCTGCCAGACCAGTTGATCGTGGTCGGTTGGTTGCGGGTCGACTTAAGCGTGCGGCGTGCAAGCCCGAGCGGGGCATGCTCGTCCGCATAGATCGCCTCGAACGCGGAAGCGACCGCTGAATCGCGCTCGGGGCCCTCTTCCATCGCCTCGGCGACGTCCAGCGCGTCTAACAGTGCGGTCGTGTGGCGAGTCGGCTTGTATCCGACCTTGGTGATGTGCACGTTCACCGGCGGCGTCCGGGCAATCCTCAGGGCATAGGTGTAGAGCCCTGTGTGCGAATAGTTCTGGCGCCTCCCTGCCACAGCACCGGCTTCAAAAGCCGCAATTTTGTCATTCAATGGCATGTGTTTCCCCTCTTCCCCTTTGGCGAATCTAGCAAAGGCGTAATGCTCCAGAAAGACCGAAAGCTGCGCGCCGTCCGGATCGGACAAGCCCGGGCGGGCAAGCTTCCCGGAGCTGGTCGATCCGCGCCGTTGACATATCTCGGCTCGCAGGCGTTAAGCTTCGGGCTTACGTAAACGGGGACGGGCAGAGCCATGAGCATCAACGCGGCGATCACGCATGTGACGCGTTATACGTATGATCGGCGCATCACACTGGGTCCGCAGGTCATCCGGCTGCGCCCCGCGCCGCATTCGCGCACGCGCATCCTGTCGTTTAGCCAGAAGATCGAGCCCGAGGGGCATTTCCTGAACTGGCAGCAGGATCCGTATGGCAACTACCTGGCGCGCGCCGTCTTCCCGGAGAAGGTCGATCATTTCACGGTGACGGTGGATCTGGTCGCGGACATGGCCTCGATCAATCCGTTCGATTTCTTCCTGGAGGAAGAGGCGCAGAGCTATCCGTTCACCTATGAGCCTGATCTGGCAAAGGACCTGGCACCCTATCTGGAAACCGGCAAGCAGGGGCCGCTGTTCGAGGAGTTCCTCGAGATCATCTCGCGCGATGAGCAGCCGACGAACGATTTCCTGGTCGAGGTCAACCGGCTGGTGCAGGACGCCGTCGCCTATACGATCCGGATGGAACCGGGCGTCCAGACGCCGGAGGAGACGCTCGAGAAGGGCTCGGGCTCGTGCCGTGGATCAGCCTGGCTGCTGTGCCACATCATGCGGCGTCTGGGTCTCGCATCGCGATTTGTGTCGGGCTATCTGATCCAGCTTACGCCGGACGTGAAGGCCGTGGACGGGCCGTCCGGACCGGACGAGGATTTCACAGACCTGCACGCCTGGACCGAGGTCTATGCGCCCGGTGCCGGGTGGATCGGGCTCGACCCGACCTCGGGTCTGTTTGCAGCTGAGGGGCATATCCCGCTGGCGGCGACTCCCTCGCCCAAATCGGCGGCACCGATCACCGGCGCGCTGGAGGAGTGTGAGGTCACGTTCTCCCACCACATGGAGGTGAACCGGGTTCGCGAGGAGCCGCGCGTCACCTATCCGTTCACCGATGCACACTGGGACCGGATCGACGCGACGGGGCGGAAGATCGACGACATTCTGTCGGCGGGCGATGTCCGGCTGACCATGGGCGGCGAGCCGACCTTTGTCTCGGAACTCGACCGCGATGCCGACGAATGGAACACCGAGGCGGTTGGCCCGACCAAGCGCCATTACGCCGATGTGCTGATCCGGCACCTGCACGAGCGGTTCGCGCCGAACGGGCTGCTGCATTTCGGCCAGGGCAAGTGGTATCCGGGCGAGCAGCTTCCGCGCTGGGCGTTCGGGCTCTACTGGCGCGGCGACGGCGTGCCGCTGTGGGGGGATCCCGACCTGATCGCGCCCGAAAAGGCGACAGGTGCGACAGTCGAGGACGCAAGCCGCTTCACGGCAGCGCTGGCCGAGGCGTTCGATCTGGATGCGGGATATGTGGAACCGGCCTACGAGGATCCGGCAACCTATGTCCTGCAGGAGGCGAAGCTGCCAGACAATCTGGATCCGGCCTCGAACCAGCTCGACGATCCGCTGGAGCGGCGCCAGGTCGCGACGGCCTTCGAGCGCGGGTTGCGCAACCCGGTCTGCATGGTGCTGCCGGTCCAGTTGGCAATGTCGCGGGCGACGGCGCGACGCAATCCGCGCAGGCGGTATCGCTGGGTGACCGAGAAGTGGCGGACACGGCGCGGGCGGTTGTTCCTGGCGCCGGGAGATTCAGCTGCGGGCTATCGGTTGCCTCTGACCTCGTTGCCATGGCTCGACGAGGGCGACTATCCGTTCATCGTCCAGCGCGATCCGTTTGCCCAACGTCTGGCATTGCCGCGTCGCTCGGTCGTGTTGCAACGCCGCGGCAGTGCATTGGGCAGTCCCTTGGGACCGGGGAGCGGCGCTCCGCCGCCGCCCGAACATATCGAAATCGTCCACGAGGAGACCGGCGAGACCCGGCACTGGCCCGAGCTGCAGCCGTTGCCGCCGGGCTTTGTCACCGTGCTGGCTACGGCACCCAGCGTGCCGCACGATCCGCTGCGCGCGATTCACACCGAGTATGTCCGCACCGCCGTCACGGTCGAGCCGCGCGATGGCAAGCTCAGCGTCTTCCTGCCGCCGGTCGAGAACGCCGAGGCCTATGTCGACATGATTTCCGCGATCGAGGAAGCCGCGTTGGAAACCGGGCTGCAGGTGCATATCGACGGCTATGCGCCACCCTTCGACCCGCGCCTGAACGTCATCAAGGTGACCCCCGATCCCGGTGTGATCGAGGTCAACGTGCACCCGACGGCGAACTGGTCGGATCAGGTCAAGGTGACAGAGGAGTTGTACGACGCCGCGCGCCACTGCAAGCTGGACACGATCAAGTTCATGCATGACGGGCGGCAGGTCGGCTCGGGCGGTGGCAACCACATTGTCGTGGGCGGTGCGACGCCGAATGACAGCCCGTTCCTGCGGCGCCCGGATCTTTTGGCTTCCCTGGTACGCTACTGGCAGCGGCATCCCGCGCTGAGCTATCTGTTCTCGGGTGTGTTCATCGGGCCGACCAGTCAGGCGCCGCGCGTCGACGAAGCGCGTCAGGACGTACTGTATGAGCTGGAGATTGCACTGGCCGAGGCCGAGAAGGCCGGGCCGACACCGCCATCCTGGCTGGTTGATCGGATCTTCCGCGATCTGCTGACCGATCTGACCGGCAACACGCACCGGTCCGAGATCTGCATCGACAAGATGTTCGACCCGCTGAGCCCGACGGGCCGTTTGGGACTGGTCGAATTCCGCGCTTTCGAGATGCCTCCGCACCCGAGGATGGCACTTGCGCAGTCTCTGGTCCTGCGCGCGCTGATCGCACGGTTCTGGCGCGAACCCTACCGCGAGCCGCTGATCCATCACGGCACCGCCCTGCACGATCGCTGGATGCTGCCGCATTACATCTGGACAGATTTCCTCGAGGTATTGGAGGAAACCGGTTCAGCGCTGGACGTCGATCTGGATCCCGAATGGTTCAAGGCGCAGTTCGAGTTCCGGTTCCCGCTGCTTGGCGATGTCGATTACCAGGGCATCCGGATTGAACTTCGCGGCGCGATCGAGCCGTGGAACGTTCTGGGCGAGACCGGCGCGATCGGAGGCACCGCACGCAACGTCGACAGTTCGCTGGAACGGATCCAGTTGCGCGTTGCAGGTCCGATGTCGGATCGGTATCGCCTGACCTGTAACGGGATCGAGGTGCCGCTGACGCGGGCCTCGGGCCCGGATGAATACGTCTGTGGGATCCGCTTCCGGGCCTGGCAGCCGCCGCAATGCCTGCATCCGACAATCGGAGTTCATGCTCCCTTAACCATCGATCTTTACGATCGGTTAAGCGGACGCTCGGTTGGTGGATGTGTCTATCACGTGGCGCATCCGGGTGGCCGCAGCTTTGACGACCAGCCGGTGAACGATCTGGAGGCGGAAGGCCGAAGGCTCGCGCGTTTCATTCCGCATGGACATAGCCCGGATGGCTACACTCCGATGGCGGCGCGCATGCACCCGGACTTCCCGCTGACGCTGGATCTGCGGCGGCACGGCTAGAACTGTTTGAGCAGGTGATAGTGGCTTTGAGATGCTGACGCTCAGCGACGTCGATCCCGGGACCGCGGAGATCCGCGAGGCCCTGCTGGCAGGATACGGGCGCCCGGTGTCGGGCGTCCACGACGAGTTGTTGTCGAGCGACGGCGCGCTGCGGCCGCATTGGCGCGGGCTGATCGACTGGCTGGCGGAGATCGGGCGCACCGGATACGACGATGCCAATGCCGCTCTGCTGCGCCTGCGCACGGAAAGCGGCATCGCATTCGCAGCACACGGCACACCGGATGCCGAGGAAGACGCTCTGCCGGTGATCCTGACCGACAAGGATTGGCGTGAGCTGGAAGAGGGTATCCTGCAGCGCGCCCGGCTGGCCGACGCTGCGGTCACGGATGTCTACACCGACCGGCGGACCCTGGGTGCGGGATTGCTGCCGCCAGGCTTGGTCTACGGCGGTCCGGCCTTTGCCGCGCATTGCGCGGGCTGGAGCCGCCCGCCACGCAACTGGGTGCATATCTACGAGGCCGATGTCGCGCGCACCGCCGATGGGCGCTGGGTGATCCTGGGCGACCGGGTGGATACGCCGCTGGGCGATGGCTGGTTGCTCTCGAACCGGATCGCGACCAGCCAGGCCTTCGCCGATCCGTTCATCGAGATGGGGGTGCGGCGCCTGGCGTCGCACTATACCCGGTTCCAGGATCATCTGGGCCACATGATGGGCTGGGACGGGCGTCTCGCGCTGCTGACGAGCGGCGAGAAGGACCCCCGCTTCTTCAGCCATGCCTACTTCGCGCGCTACATGGATGCGGCCCTTGTTGAACCAGCCGATCTGACGGTCCGCGACGGATCGGCCTTTGTGAAAACCCTGGGCGGGTTGCGCCGGATCGATGTCCTTTTGCGCGGTGTCGCGGATTCAAGCGTCGATGCGCTGCACCGGCCCGGCCGGGCAGCCTTCGGTGCTCCGGCGCTATCGCTCGCGGCACGGTCCGGTTCGCTCAAGATCGTCAACGGCATCGGCTCTGCCGTCATGGCGCATCGTGCCTTGGCGCCATATGCGCATCGCCTCGCACAGTTCCTGTTGGGCGAGGATCTTCACCTCAGGGATGCGCCTTGCCTTTGGCTGGGCGGCGAACGCGCGCGCAAACAGGTGCTCGAGGAACGCGAAGCCTGGCGCATCGTCCCGCTGAACAGCCGCGATACGCTGCTCGCGAGCGCCGCGGACATGAGTGGCGGCACAGTCGATGGCGACGGCGGAGACATCGAAACACTGCTCGGCCGGTTCGGCGAGCGGTTCTGCGCTGTGCAATCCCCGGATGTGGCCGAAACGGCTTTCTGGACCGGAGACGGTCTGAGCCGTGCGCCGTGGATGATGCGGGTCTTCGCCTCACGCACCCAGGATGGATGGAGCGTTGCACCGGGTGGCGTTGCAACACGCATGCCGGCCTCGGGCGTGCCGTCTGCTCTGGGTTTTGGCAAGGATGTCTGGGTTCTGCCGGGTGCGGAGCCAAGCACACCGGCGCAAATCACCACCCGGTTGGATGACCGCTATGCGCAAGCGCATCTGCGGCGTACGGGACGCGATCTGCTCAGCCGCGTCGCCGACGAACTGTTCTGGCTGGGGCGCAATGCCGAACGGACCGAGAGCGTGCTGCGCGTTCTGGGCGTCTGCGTCCAACGTCATCTGGATGGCAACCGGACGGACTCCGATCCCGACCTGCTGTGCGACATTATCGAGATCCATGCGCAGCCCGATGAATCCCTGACGGGGGCTGCCCGATACCGCGATGCGATCCACCGTCTGACGCGCGGCGACGATGTCGCAAGCGTGCCGTCTATTCTGCGGATCCTGCGCTCGGGCGGCATGCGGGCCCGCACGTCGATCTCGGCCGAAAGCTGGCGCTATATCGAACGGCTGTGCTCTGACCGGCGGTGGCAGGCCCGGGGCGCGCTGCGCCAGAATGCCGGGCTGGTGCGGCTGATCGAGGATTCGCTGCAAGCGCTTGCCGCCTTTGCCGGGTCGGCGCAAGAGAACCTGACGCGCAACTTCGCGTGGCGGTTTCTCGAAATCGGACGCCGTCTGGAGCGTGGTGTTCAGATCGCAGCGGTGGCGGAGCAGATGGCGGCGGGTGTGAACACGCACGAAGAAAGCCGTCTGCGGGCCTGGCTGACGCTGAGCGACTCGTCCTCGGCTTATCGTTCACGCTACATGATGACAGTGCAACCCGCTGCGGTTTTGGACTTGCTGATCCTGGACGAGACCAACCCGCGCTCGCTGGCCTATCAGGTCGACCGGCTCGAGAAGGTACTGCACGAGTTGCCGACCGACGTGCCCTATCGTCGGCCCGAGCACCGCCGCGCGTTGAAACTGCTGACGGAGCTGCGCCTCTTCGATGCCGATGCCCTGGCTGCGACGGATGACGACACCGTACGGCCCGAACTCACCGACTTGTTGACGCGGTGCCAGAGCGATCTAGCCGAGATTTCGGACCTGATCAGCCGGGCGTTCTTCGCGCACGCCGATGCGCCCGAAGCCCTTGTCAGCCAGGCCCGCCTGCCAAACGACGCCGAGGTGTCGTCATGAGGCTGGATGTCCGCCACCGCACGCATTACCGCTATGCGAACCCTGCCGCGTTCTCGCAGCATCTGTTGCGGCTCAGCCCTGTCACGGTCCCCGGCCAGCGCGTCATCCTCTCCAGTGTGAACATCCTGCCGGAGCCCGAGGCGATCGACACACACGAGGACATGTTCGGCAATCGGGTGCATGTCGCCACGATCTCGCGCCCGCATGACGAGTTGGAGATTATCGCGACCAGCCGGATCGACCGGGCCGAGCGCACGGCGCTGATCTTCGAGGCATCCGTGCCGTGGGAGGCCACGCGCGCGGCCGCTTTGGGCCTGGCCGAAGCGACCCCGGTGGCCGAGTTGTCGCCATATGCGTTTCCCTCGGCCATGTCGGCGCCCGAGGTGGCGATCGAGGCTTATGTCGCCGAAACCTTCGAACCGGGGCGTCCGATCCTCGCCGGGGCGCAGGAACTGATGAGCCGGATCTACAACGACTTCAAGTACGACACCGCTGCCACCGGCGCGGAAACGCTGGCGAGCGAGAGCTTTCAGTTGAAGCGCGGTGTGTGCCAGGATTTCGCGCATGTCATGCTTGCGGCGCTGCGGTCGCTGCGTATCCCGGCGCGCTACATCTCGGGCTACCTTCGGACCGTCCCGCCAGAGGGGCAAGAGCGCTTGCAAGGCGCTGACGCGAGCCATGCCTGGGTATCGGTCTGGGACCCGGCGTTCGGCTGGGTCGACTTCGATCCGACGAATGACTGCGTGCCGGGTGTGGACCATGTCACGCTCGCGTCGGGCCGGGACTACTCGGACGTGGCTCCGGTGTCGGGGATCGTCGTCGGTGCTGGCCGTCAGTTGCTATCGGTCGGGGTCGACGTCGTGGCAGCACCTGAAAGCGAGCCGCCCGTGCTGCCAGGGACGGCGACGATCCGGCAGATCCAGCAGCAAATGCAATAGCACTCAAAGGCGCCCGTTAACGCCTGGCGGTTTGGAAACGAACAGCAACCAGAGCCGCGATCAGCATGAGCCAGCCAAGGATACCGCGGCCGTGCGCCGATAGCGTTGGGCGATCCACGAAGGCCAAGAGCCGAAGCGCCTCGAGCGGGTCTGGCCAGGCAATCACCCATTGCAATGGCAAGCCGGGGATGATCGCCCGGTAGTAGGTGTAGTAGACCTGTGGGGACAGCGCGAGGAATGCTGTGAACGCGGCCAGCCAGAGCGCGATGCGCAGGATCAGGGGATGTCCGCGTGCCAGCCAACCCGTCAGCACGATCATCCCGATCGCGAGACAGAATGACAGCACCGCAAGCCCAGCCTGCCCGGTCGGGCTCAGCGTGAAGAAACTGTCGCCGTCATATCCCATCGCCCGTACCTCGCCGAACCAGCTCCCCCGGAAAGCTCACTCTGACACGGGCCAACCGTGGCTCCCACCCTTGTGATTGCCGCTCGACATCCCAAATCCCTGCGTATAGAAGCGCCGCTTGTTCCGGACATCTGGCTGGGTTCTCATGGAAAACGTTCTGCTGATCGTTCATCTTATCATTGCGGTCTTCCTGATCGTTGTCGTGCTTTTGCAGCGCTCAGAGGGCGGTGCGCTGGGCATTGGCGGCGGCGGCGGCGGGATGGTTTCGCAGCGCGGAGCTGCCACGGCGCTCAGCAAGATCACGTGGCTCTTGGCGATCGGCTTTCTTTGTACCTCTATCATGCTCGCGATCGTCGCGGGCGGTGGCGAGGGAACCGGCTCGGTGTTCGATGGCTCTCCGGCATCCTTGGAAAGCGGTGCGATCCCGCTGCCTGACCTGCCCGCGCCGACCGGCGATGACGGCGAGATACCGCTTCCGGCCGCACCCAGCGGCAACTGATCCCGCCGCGCTCCGAACACGGTCGCGATATGCTTGACCGGTTCGAGGATGGGTTCCGCCGCACACTCGACTGGGCGGCGGCGGGCCGATGGCGCGCGACGGCCCTGATGCTGATCGTGGCACTTGCTGTCGTTCTGCCGGGCCTCTGGGCGATGCCCGTTACCGACCGGGACGAAGCACGCTTTGCGCAGGCATCCAAGCAGATGATCGAGACGGGCGATCTGATCGACATCCGCTTCCAGGACGAGCCGCGCTGGAAGAAACCTGTGGGCATTTACTGGCTGCAGGCCGCCTCGGCGCAGGTGCTGGGCGGCGGGGCCGGGGCCGGGATCTGGGCCTACCGGGTACCGTCGGCTTTGGCGGCAATACTGGCGGCACTTCTGACTGTCTGGACCGCGCGCCCGTTGATCGGCGACCGCGCGGCGGTTCTCGCAGGCTTGATGATGGTCACCAGCCTGCTGCTGGCGGGCGAGGCCAACATCGCCAAGACCGATGCCGCCCTGTTGGCCAGCGCGATTGCGGTCTTGGGGGGCATGGCGCATCTTCTGGTGGGCACCGGCGGTTGGGTTGCGGTGCTGATCTTCTGGCTCGGGATCGCGGGCGGCATCCTGCTGAAGGGGCCGATTGTTCCTGCGATCGCCGTGCTCGCCTTCGTCTGGATCTGGATCGCGACACGCGCACCACCTGCTTTCATGCGGTTCAAGCCACTTGCCGGACTGGCTCTGACCGTCGCGTTGGTCGCGCCTTGGCTCGTAGCGATTTGGATCGTCTCGGACGGCGCCTTTTTCGCCGAGTCCCTCGGGCGGGACATGGGTGCCAAGCTGACCAGCGGACAAGAGAAGCATTGGGGGCCGCCCGGTTTGTATTCGGCTTTGGTCTGGCTGACCTTCTGGCCCTGGGCGGCGTTGTTGCCGCTTGCTGCAATCGGGCTGTGGGCCGGGCGCCGGGAACCCTGGCTGCGGCTGCTGGCGGGCTGGGTGATCCCGTTCTGGATCATCCTCGAGATCGTGCCGACGAAGCTGCCGCACTACGTGCTGCCCGTCTATCCGGCGTTGGCAATCGCGGTTGCGGCGTGGGTGCTTTCAGAGAACCGCGGCGAAGCACCGCTCTGGCTGCGCAGGATCAGCGCTGTCCTGACGCTTTTGCCGGTCGTTCTGCTGATCGGCGCGCTCCTGATTCTGCCAGCCATCCTGCAACAGCGGGTCGTCTGGCCGATCTTGCCGCTCATCGCCATCGGGGGTTGGGCCGCCTGGCAGGCCGCCCGCGCCGCATTGGACAGCCGGATCAGAGTGCAAGTGGCCGCCAGCCTGATCGCTGCCCTCGCGCTGTACCCTGCAGTCCTGCACTTCGGTCTGCCCTCGCTGACAACGGCGTTCGCCAGTCCCCGGATCACGGCGCTTGCGCAGCAATATCAACCGTGCGCCTCGGGCCCACTGCATTCCATCGGCTATCGCGAGCCGAGCTTGATCTTCCTGAACGGCACCGACACCGATAACACCGGACCGGCCACGGCGATCCCGGCGCTGCGCACCGATCCCGGCGCCATGGTGCTGATCGAAAGCCGCTGGCGCGGCATCCTGGGCGATGGTTTCCCGGGCGGCGTGATCCGCGGACAGGTGACCTATTTCAACTACAACCGCGGCAAGTTCGAAACCGCCGATCTGGTGACCCAGGACGACCCGCGCTGGGAGGCCTGTTCAAACTGACCGCCACCACGCCGCCGAAAACGGACGCGCAGCGTTCGTTGGCGGCGGCGGGGGTGGTGGCGGGCCTGGTCGCTCCCGAGCGGTGCGCCCGCAGGGCGCAGTGCGAGCGGGCGAAACCCGCGCCTCAGGCCATCAGGCGCGGATCGAACGGATAGTTGGTCAGGTTCTCGTGGCCATCCTCGGTGATCAAGATCTGATCTTCCAGCTTGATCGAGAAGTCCCCGCCGAGATGCGCGACCACGACCTCGACGCAGAACATCATTCCGGGTTGCACGACATAGTCGAATGCCCCTTCGCGCCAGTCCTCGGGGTAAGTGATAAGCGGCCACTCATCGCACAGACCAACCCCGTGCATCTTGCAGCCGTAACGGCTCTCGACAAACTCCGGTGCGAGCAGGTGCCCGCCGAAGGTCAGCTCCCTGAACGACACGCCGGGCTTCAGCAACTCGGCATTCGTCTGGATATGCTCGACGCCAATCTGATACTGGCGGCGCATCTCGACGGGCGCCTCTTCGTCGCCGATCCACCAGGTTCGGGAGATGTCCGAGCACATGCCGTAGCACCCGACCAGATCGGTATCGAGGCCCAGGATCTCGTTGTTCTTAAGCACGCGTGGGCCGCATTCCTGGAACCACGGATTGGTCCGCGGGCCCGAAGACAGAAGCCGGGTTTCGATCCACTCTCCACCGCGTTTGATGTTCTCGGCGTGCAGCACGGCCCAGACATCGTCCTCGGTCATGCCGCCCCCGGCGTTGTCGCGGGCTGCCTGTTCCATCGCCGCGACGGATAGCTCGCAGGCGTGCATGCAGCAGCGCATGGCCGCGATCTCTTCCGGTCCCTTGATCGAACGCACTTTCTCGGCCAGTTCCTCGCCTTCCTCGACCGTGAAGCCCGCTTCGGTCCGCGCGCGGTAGCCCGGCACCATGCTCTTGTCGACGGCGATGCGCTTGTTCGGCGCGTGCTCGGCCATCAGATCGCCAAGCTCTCCGGCGAAGTTGTGCGCATCCTGTTCAAGCCGGTCACCGTTCGAGAAGTAGAACATCGCTGCCCCGCCACGAACCTCGCTGACCAAAGGATTGAAGCCCGATAGAAAGCGGTACGACCCTTTGTACTCGAACAGGACCATGTGGCCGTCCGCCGCGACGAAACAGGCCCGGAACGGGTTGTGCGCATTCCAAAGCTGCATGTTGGTCGCATCCGTCGCGAAGCGGATGTTCAGCGGATCGAAGAACAATGCGCCGCCATAGCCGCGATCGTTGATCCCATTGACCAGCCGGGCATGCCGGTCCTCGCGCATCCGCGCCAGGTTCGGCGGCGTGATCCCGGCCGCCGCCCACTCGGCAAAGGCCAGCGGCGTCGGTCCGATCTCGGCGCGGTCATCGTTGTCGGGCGTACCGTCGGGACGGACGCGGTCCGCGCGGGTCGGATCGATCTTGCGGGTATCGGAAAAATGCTGGTTCATAACAGGCCTCCGATCCCGAAGGCTGCGCCATCAAACGGCCCGTCGTCTGGTCTGATCGCGACGGGACATGCCGCAATCAGGCCTGACCTTTCCGCGTGCTCAGCTTTGCCGCCAGGGCAGGCCTGCCGCCTTCCAGCCGTTCAGTTTCCCGCGTTGTCCGCTGTCGTTCTGAGCACCTTCGAAGCCTTCGGCGACATTCGTGATGTGCACATTGATCCCGCGCGCGTGGAGCTGCTTGGCCGTGGCGCGCGCCGCCGCCAGCGAGCGCGGGCCCGCCCGGCACAAAAAGAACATGCGGCTTGGCACCTCTTCACCCATCTGTGCGTCCAGATCGGTCAGAAAGCCCAGGTTTTGCGTCATGTCCGGCCAAGTCTGCCATTCGACGGTCCAGCCCTCGCGGCCCAGCTCCGACAGATCCGGCATCCCGGCAAAGGACCATTCTGGCCGCGAGCGCACGTCCACAAGCACGGCGTCGTCGTCGATCGCCAGCGCGTTCCAGGCGTCCTCTGGTGTGGCTTCATCAACAATTGCAGAGAGATGTTCGTTCATCTGTTTTACCCCTGATCGTCTTTTTCTACGATCAGATTTGGGAATTACCGATGAGCGCCGCAAATCACGGCAGATCACCGCATGGCCAAGATTTGAAACAATTTGACTGGCCGACGTGGCCGATCAGCCCAGCAATTTTTCATCCCAAGGATAGTTCGTCATGTTCTCCACCCCGTCCTCGGTGATCAGGACCTGATCCTCCAGCTTGATGCCGTCCTTGGCACCTTTCACACCCATATACGTCTCGACGCACAGCATCATGCCGGGCTGCAATGTGTAGTTCCCGCAGATCGGCGTGACATCGCAGGGCCATTTGATCGAAGGCCACTCGTCGCACAAGCCGACGCCGTGCATCTTCGAGCCGTAGCGCTGCGGGATGAATTCCTCGGCCAGTTCACGACCCGCGTGTGAAACTTCCTCAAACGTCATGCCGGGCTTCAGGCTGGCGGTGTTCTCAACAATCAAATCCTTTGCTTCGCGATAAAGTCGCTTCTGCTCGGCCGAGGGCTCGCCCGGTCCGATCCACCATGTCCGGCTGAGATCGGCACACATGCCGTAGCAACCGATCATGTCGGTGTCGAAGGCGAACAACTCGTTCTGCTGCAGCACGCGGGGGCCGCACTCCTGCATCCACGGATTGGTGCGCGGGCCGGAGTTCAGGATCCGCGTCTCGATCCATTCACCGCCTCGCCGAAAATTGCCGGTTTGCAGCACCGCCCAGGCATCAACCTCGGTCATGCCGGGCTGAAGCGCATCCTCCATCTCGTGCATCGCCTGTTCGCAGGCATAGAGCGCGCACCGCATGGCAGAGATCTCGTCCGGTCCTTTGATCAGGCGGGTCTTCTCCATGATCTCTTCGCCGTCTTCCACGATCACGCCGCGCGCCTCGAGCGAACGGATCCCGTGCAACTGCATCTTGTCGACGCCAACCCGCATGTTGCCGCCGCAATGCTCGCGGATCAGGTCGACAATCTGGTCGCCCAGCGCCTCGGCGCGGTCATGCGCAAGGTCCGAGGCCGAGAAGTAGAACAGCCCGGCATTGGATCGGACTTCGCGCACCAGCGGGGCATAGGACGACAAATGCTCGTTCCGGGCATAGTCCCAGATCAGCATGTAGCCATCGGCACAGACCATACAGGCGCGGAACGGATTGTGTGCGTTCCAGAGCTGCATGTTCGTGGTGTCGGTCGCATAGCGGATGTTCAGCGGATCGGTCAGGAAAACTGCACCGTAATCCCACTTGGCCAGCGCATCGACGATACGACCATGCCGGTGGTGGCGCATCCGCTCCAAATTCGGCACGTCGATCCCGGCAGCCGCCCATTCGTCGAAGGCCAGTTGCGTCGGCCCGATCTCGACCCGGTTCGGATCGTCCGGTGTTCCATCGGGTTTCGTCGCTGGCCTGCGCGACGGGTCGATCTTGCGCGGCATATGAGCGGGCGAATGGTCGTTGGCCATGGAAATCTCCTGCGGTATCTCTACAGCTAGACAGACAGGCATGTGGCACGTCATGCTCGATAGCGGCGGGAAATGTCGCAGAGATGTCAATTTCCCGCTGTCCGGCGCGGCTCCGTTGCCGGATGGAGCAATATCCCGGACGGCGGATGAACGCGAAGACCCGGAACCCAAGGATGTATGCCGACGAGCGCGCGCGCCGACGGCGGCTGGGTCTGGTTATCCGGCTCACCATTGTTCTGGCGATGACGCTCGCCGCCTGCATCTTGACCGTGCAGAAGCAGGAACCGCCCTGGCGCACCGACTGGTTCGACCTGCTGCACCAGAACTTCGAGCGCGCACCTGATGCGTCACGCGATGCCGTTCGGATCGTCGCGCTGCAAAAGGCGCCCGGTGGGGTCCGGATGCAGGGCATCTGGCCCCGCGAACGCATTGCCGAGCTTGTCACCCTTATCGGAGAGAGCGGCGCAAAGGCGATCGGACTGGATGTCCTGCTGGACGGGTTGGGGATCTTCGAGTTGATCGAAAGCGGGCCCGGCTTCACCGGTCCCCGGACGCAACAGCTCGCCGCGGCGATGGCGGCGCACACGGTCGTGGCGCCCGTCGCCCTGTTCGACGAAAGCGCCCTGGCGCGCGTGCCGATCCTGCGCAAGCGCGGGGTCGGGCTGGCGCATGGTCTGCGTGAAGAGGCATCGCTGCGCGCTCTGGACGGGGCGATCACATCTCTGCCGGATGCACCGAAATTCACGACGGCCCTGTCCGTTCATCCCGAACTGCGCGCGCGCGCCGCTGCCGAGGGCGTGATCGTCGACGATATCCGCACAGTATCGACACTGCGCAAAGCCTCGACGGTTCAGATCCTGTATCGTGGACCAGCTCCGGTCGCGCGCTACGATGCCATGGCGATCCAGTTGATCCGCAAGGGGCTTGATCTGCCAGCGCCGGATCTTGTCGGAGGATGGTGGTCCGATGTCCGCATGGACCTGGGCAGCAACCTGAGCGTCCCGATGGATCGCGACGGCACGACACGCTTCTACCTGCGTGGCAAGAACCCGGATCTTTATCTGGATGGTGACGCGGTGCTGGCGGGCGCGATCGATCCAGCCGCATTCCGCGACAAGTTCGTCATCGTGACGACCGGGCTGGGAGATTTCGCCGGGCGGATCGATACACCGTTGTTCCAGAACGCCATGACGGGCGAGTTGATCGGCCAGATGGTCGAACAGATCCTGGATGGCCACTTCCAATACCGGCCGACCTGGCTCGCCTGGGCCGAGATCGTTGTCTTCTTCGGCCTCGCACTTGTGTTCTCGACGTTCTTTGGCCTCAGATCCTCGACGCAGATGCTGCCGATTGGTCTGTTGATCACGTTCGCATTCCTACCGATCAGCGTCGCACTGTTCGCGACGACCGGAGTGTTGCTGGATGGTATAGGGCTGAGCATGGGGTTGCTGATCGCCGGTGGCTTCGCCATGGCGACCTATTTGATCGAACGGGACCGCCGGCATCAGGAAACGCAACTTACCTTGCTGCACGAACGGGCCGAGCGGTCACGGCTGGACGGCGAGTTGGACGTTGCACAGCGCATCCAGATGAGCTTGTTGCCGCCGGGCGAGGCGCGCCCCGTGCCCACGCTGCAACTGGCATGCCACATCCAGCCCGCCCAGGTCGTCGGCGGCGATTTCTACGACTACGTCACGCGGCGCGACGGGAAGGTTTTCTTCTCGATCGCCGATGTCTCCGGCAAGGGCGTCCCGGCAAGCCTGTTCATGGCGCTGTCCAAAAGCCTCTGGAAAAATGCCGCTCTGGTTCGCGAGAGCCTGGGATCGGTGCAGGATCAGGCCAACCGGGACATCACCCGGGACAATCGCGACCAGATGTTCGTCACCGGGGTCGCCTGCCTGTTCGATCCCCTGGAGAGGACGCTGGAATACAGCGGTGCCGGTCACGACATGCCGATCCTCGCGCGGCCGGGTGAGCCGCCAAGATCGCTCGACGTGCGCGGCGGGCCGCCGATTGGCTTATCCGACGACCTGACATACGCCTGCGGGACGGTCGACGTGCAACCAGGCGACCTGATCTGCCTGTTCACCGACGGGTTGACCGAGGCCGAGGTTCACACCGGTAATGCCACGGGCACGCCCTCGTTTTTCGGCGTTGACGGGATCTCTGATGCGATGCAACTGGCCGCGGCCATGCGTGCCGACGCCGCGACGGCGTTGATGATCGTCCTCGAACATCTCGGCGAACAACCGAACCGTGCGATACAATCTGACGATAGAACACTTGTGATTGCACAGATCGGAAACACTAAGCGCTAAGTTGAATATTTGAATTCGACCGACGGGAATGGTAATTATAACCGTTCTCATGTGGGGTGAGAGCCCAATTTTATACATCTATTTCGCAAAGGAGATCGCATGTCCGGTTATCCTGTTGATGAACTCATGCGCAAGGCGGCGCTGGATCAAACACTGGCGCCAAAGATCGGTAAACTTCTGGCATACGAGTCGCTCTACTTGCTGCTCTACGATGCCGAGGAGTTTCATATTCAGGTTCAGCACCACATCGCGAACAGCAAGCGGAACCACTACGAGCGCGAGGTTGCGCGGACCTCGAAGATCTTCAAGGACCATGTCAGCGACCAGGCCTGGACGAACATCGGCATCGCAATCGTCGAGGCGGTGGCGACGCTCGGGTTCGGAACGCTGATCAAGGGCGCACAGGTCGCGATGGTCGTCGGGCGCTCGTTCCAAGCGGTCAGTCTGGCGGCCGACTTAAACACGATCTACTCGACAGTCTCGGATCTTGGCGGATCCGATGTCTCGGTCGAACAGCGCGAATTCCTGAAGGATTCCAAGAATCGCATGTTGATCGAAGCCGCGTTCAAGACAGTCAGGAAGGAGGCCGAGAAGGTCGCCTCGGAAGAAATGGCCCGCTGGACGCCGCACACGCTCAGCGGAATCTCGCTTTACTACCGCTGGCTGAACGATCCCAAATGGGCGTGGTTAGGCACCAACGAACTCGATGCGGGATACCTTGAGGATTTTCTCAAGCACACCGCACTTCAGATCGTTCTGGAAGGCAAGATCCGCGAACGCGTGATGAAGGAGACCCCGCAGCCCAGCCTGATCGAGGGGCTTTGGACCGGGAAATGGGTGAATGTGCCGATCGTCGACTCGGGCGTGGCCTATGTGATGGCCGAGGTTCTGCACATGCTCTACAAGTCATACGGATCCTGCGACCGCAGCTTGGGCGATGCCAAGAAACGGAACGAATGGCTGGTCGATCAGATGAACAACTTGCAATGGGATCTGGATGTCGAGTGGACGGATGTCCACGGCGACGACTGAGGCATCCTTCGTATTGCGGCGTGACGGCCGATCCGACATAGACGGGCGATGGATGCCGTACGCCGACAATACGAGACCTATCCCTACCCTGAGCGTGACCCCGCGGACGAGGCGACGCGCCTGATTGAGGGGTCGCCCTCGCACCCGGTCGAGATCGACCACTTTCTGTTCCGAGGTCAGCGCGACTGGTCCCAGCCGTTCCGGGCGCTCGTCGCAGGTGGCGGCACGGGTGACGGTTTGATCATGCTGGCGCAGAAGCTGGCGGATCTGGGCTGTCCGGCCGAGGTCACGTATCTGGATATGTCCGAGGCCAGCCGGGCAGTGGCCGAGGCGCGCGCCAAGGCGCGCGGGCTCGAGATCCGGTTTCTGACCGGCGATCTTCTGACGGCGCCGGAACACGGCCCGTTCGACTACGTCGATTGCTGCGGCGTCCTGCATCATCTGCCGGACCCGGATGCGGGGCTTCGTGCGCTGGCCGATGCGCTGGCGCCCGAGGGCGGCATGGGATTGATGGTCTATGCACCCTATGGCCGGGCAGGCGTTTACCCGATTCAACACGCATTCGGCGCCTTGTTCGGCGACGACGCTCCGGCAGACCAGATCCGGCTGGCGCGCGCGGCGCTGAAGACAGTCCCGGATGGGCATCCGTTCCAACGCAATCCCCATCTGGGCGATCATCGCGACTCCGATGCAGGGTTCTACGACCTGCTGCTGCATTCGCGCGACCGGGCCTATGACGTGGTGTCGTTCCTGTCCGCGCTGGATCGGGCCGGTCTGGGACTGGCCTCGTTCCTGGAAAGCGCACGCTACGACCCGGCAAGCTACTTGCCTGCGGACGCGGCGTATGCCGCGCGGATCAAGGCATTGTCGTCATCTCAGCGGATGACTGTGGCAGAGCAACTCGCCGGAAACATCAAGACCCATGTCGCCTATGTGACGCATGCCGATCGGGCCTCGAAGGCCGTCGCACGCCCGACGAAGCCCGAACTGGTCCCGCATATCACTGGCGTTGCCCCCAGCGCCCTGGCCAAACAAATCCGCGATAAGGGGCGCCTGACAGCAAGCTTCGACGGCGAATCCATGACGGTCGACATCCCCAACGACGCACACGTGCTGATCGGCCGGGTCAACAATGCCCGCACACTCGGCCAGATGTCGGCGGGAGAGGACTGGATGGCGTTCTCGACGCTCTGGGGCCCAGTGCACCGGGCGCTGACCGGTTTCAACCTGCTGCACTACTCGACAGGGGCCGGACGATGAACGCGGTGGACCGCACGCCCTGGCTGCTCGATCACGCACCCTACACGCCGTTCATGCAGCGCCGAACCGCGAAACCGCCAGGTCTCTCGCCTTTGGACATGGACGCCTGGACCGTGCGCCTGCCGGATTTCGAAGCCCAGATGGCACGGCGGCGCGAGGTTCTGCGTGATCATCCCGAGGTCGCGATCGGCTCGGGCCATGATGCCGAAGAGCCGGTGCTGGAACTGCTGTCAATGCTGAAGGCGCATCTGGGGCTGGACCCGGAAATCACTCAGCTCGAGGAATACTGCGCCTGGACCGCGATTGCTCATCTGGTGGCCGAGGATTTCTGCCTGCTGCTGCCGGACCAAAGCTCGGGCGAGTACAAGCTGATCGGGGCCATTCTGTGCTTCCCGTCACGTTGGCTGCTGTCCGAGAAGATGAACCGGCCGCTGACTATCATCCACGATCCTGTGCCGGATTATGACGACGCGTTGGCCCGCCGGGTGAACCGGGTTTTCGAGGCCCTGCATCAGGATCGCCCGCTGGTGCGGATCAACTGGCTCGTGCATCCGACGGCGGAACTTTTCCTGCCGATCGGTTTGTCGGACAAACTGATGCAGGAGGCACCGGTCGGCGGTCCGCTTTTTCTGAGGACCGAGCGGCAGACCCTTGTCCGCCTGCCGCGCAGCCGTGCGGTCGCCTTCGGGATCAAAACCTCGGTTTGTCCGCTGGAGTGTCTGACACCAGCGCAGGCGCAAGGCCTGCATGCAGCCTTGCTGGACGAAGATGATGATATTCTGACGTATCGCGGCGGCTCGACCCGGGACCATGCGCGCAACGTGTTGACGCAGGTCGCGGCGGGATAACCGATGTCGGCATCGTCATCGAGAATTCTCGCCAGCCGTTCTTGATCGAACCGTCACTTGATGCTTCAAACCCTCGCGGCAACACGCCGCCCGACCGGAGGAACCCGCCATGTCCGATCCCATCGTCATCGTCGGTGCTGCCCGTACGCCCATGGGTGGCTTCCAGGGAGAATTGAGCGGCGCCACCGCACCCGAACTGGGGTCGGCCGCGATCAAGGCGGCATTGGACCGCTCGGGCCTCGATGTAGCCTCGGTCGACGAGGTGCTGATGGGCTGCGTCCTGCCCGCCGGTCAGGGACAGGCGCCGGCGCGTCAGGCGGCGTTTGGTGCCGGTCTGCCCAAGGACGTGCCCTGCACGACAGTCAACAAGATGTGCGGCAGCGGCATGAAGACCGTGATGATGGGCATGGACGCCCTGCGCGCGGGCGAGGGCAGCGTTGTCGTCGCGGGCGGCATGGAGAGCATGACCAACGCGCCTTATGTCGTGCCGAAAATGCGCAGCGGTGCGCGGCTCGGCCATGCCGAGATGAAGGACCACATGTTCCTGGACGGGCTGGAGGACGCCTATGACAAGGGTCGCCTGATGGGTACCTTTGCCGAGGATTGTGCCGAGAGCTTCCAGTTCACCCGCGAATCGCAGGACGACTATGCGCTGGCCTCGCTGGCCGGAGCGTTGAAGGCGCAGGAAGACGGTTACTTCGAGCGTGAGATCACACCGGTCACGATCAAGACCCGGAAGGGTACTGTCGAGGTCGCCTCGGACGAACAGCCGCGCAATGCCCGGCCCGACAAGATCCCGACCCTGAAACCGGCCTTCCGCGACGGCGGGACCGTGACGCCCGCCAATTCCTCGTCCATCTCGGACGGCGCGGCGGCGCTTGTCCTGATGCGTGAGAGCGACGCTGCGGGGCGCGAGATCCGGGCGCGCATCCGCTCACATGCCAGCCACGCGCAGGAGCCCGGGTTGTTCACCACGGCACCGATTCCGGCGATCCGCAAGGCACTGGACAAGGCGGGCTGGTCGGTCGAGGACGTCGATCTCTGGGAGATCAACGAAGCCTTTGCCGTCGTGCCCATGGCCGCGATGCGTGACCTGAACCTGGACCGCGAGAAGGTGAACGTGAACGGCGGCGCGTGTGCGCTGGGCCATCCGATCGGCGCGTCCGGCGCCCGGATCATCGTCACCCTGTTGCACGAGATGGAGCGGCGCGATGTGAAAAAGGGCGTCGCCAGCCTGTGCATCGGAGGCGGCGAAGGAACCGCGGTGACGATCGAGCGGAACTGACGCGCGCAAGATCAAAATTACACAAAGAAACCGCAGAACGGCTCTTACAGTCTCCGCGAAACCGATTATATTGCGCCGCAGCATTCCTTGATTGGCGCACACATGATGAGACTCGCGAGCAACCCGGACTGGATCTATCTGCTGCGTGAGATCCGCGAGCTTTACCGCCGGTCAGGGGCTGGCGGTTCTGGAAAGATCCGCTCGCATCAGCGTGTGGTGCGCGAGACGATCTCGAAAGTCCTCGAATCGGATGCCGAGGTTGTCGAACACGAACCTGAAGACAAACCTGTTACAGTTCACCTGCGCCGTGCGATGGACAACGGGCGCGAGGGGCCGACGCGGCCGATCATCCGTACCCTGGACGCCGTGCTGCCGCAGCTTTCCTGGCTCTATGGTTATGAAAAGGTCCCGCGCGGGCTCGCAAAGAAATACGCATTCGCCGAAATCGTTGGAAATCGCGGGCCTGTCCTCAGCCCGGAATTAACCTTGGGCCTCGTGCTGTTTGGTCCGAAATGCACGTACCCCGCACACGCGCATGACGGGCTCACCGAAAGTTACTATGTCCTGTCAGGCACCGTCAGCGAGAATGACGAGGGCGTCTGGGCACCCGGATCGTTGATCTTCAACCCGCCGGGCCGGACGCACCGGATCACGGTGAGCGATCGCGAACCCGCCCTGCTGGCCTATGCCTGGCACGGACCGAAAACCAAGCTTGCCGATCAGCAGATGGTGTTCACCCGCGCGCCGCGCAAAGCATAAAGCGGCACCGCTCGCGGAATTGGTATCGGCACGGGCTTGGCAACGGCGCCTCAGTTCTAAATGTCATAGGATGCGACATTCCAGAACGGAGACCTGACATGATCCGCCGTACCGCTGCCGCACTTGCGCTGTTCGCGATGACCGCCACCGCCACTGCGACCAACGCAGCCCCTCGCACCTATGAGATCGATCCGTCCCACACGACGATCGCGTTCCTGGTCGATCACATCGGCTACGCCAAGACGCTGGGCAAGTTCCTGAAGACCGAAGGCTCGTTCATCTACAACGAGGAAACACGCGAGCTTGGGACCGTCAGTGTCGAGATCGATGCGACATCGGTCTTTTCGAACGATGAACGCCGGGACGACCACATCCGCAAAAAGGACTTTCTGGACAGCAAGGCGCATCCGTTGATCACCTTCACGGCGACAGGCGGCGAGGCGGCCAGCGACACCGCGGGCACGGTGACCGGCGATCTGACAGTGCGCGGTGTCACGCAGCCGGTGACGCTCGATGTCACGCTGAACAAGGCCGCACCTTATCCATTCGGGCACAAGAAGCAGACAATGGGAATTTCAGCGCGGACCACGATCAAACGGTCGGATTTCGGAATGACCTATGCGCTGGGCGGGATCGTCGGGGACGAGGTTCAGCTGATCATTGAGGTCGAGGCGATCCAGGCGGACGACTAACAGCCGATCCGGGCGAGGTCTCGCCCACCAACCAGACCGGAAACCCTGCATCGCTACCGCCAGGGTTTCCGGCGGGCGTGCGCACGCTGTATCATGAACGAATGGTTCCGGATCCGTCGTGGGGGAGCGATCGTCATGAACTCGAATACACCCGTGTCGAAAGAAGCCGCGCGCCGTGACTTCCTGATCAACAATTTCGACGCCCATGTCGATCACATCAGGACCGGCCAGTCGCGGCGGTTCGAGATCCTGCGGTACAGCTTTGCCGGGTTCTTCGCCTTCTTTGCATTCATTCTGTCGATCGAAGACAAGCGCTTCCTGTGCGTGTACCCGTTCGAGACCATTGTCCTGATCCCCGGCTTCCTCGCGGTCCTCGTCTTCCTCTACATCTGGATCGTCAACTGGAACATCACCAAGCATGGACGCTACATCCAGTACATGTTCGACAAAGAACTGAACGCGTTGGGCATCGGACCGAACCTCTATCAGGATTTCTTGCGTGACGAGCACTTCGCAAAGAACCGGATTGCCAAGGTGGTGGATACGCTCAGCCTGCACAGTTCGCAGGGGGTGCTTGCAATCCTTATCCTTGGATGCTTGGTACTCTACGGATTCATAGAAGCGCATGGCGGCGTGTCACAGGTGATCGTCTGCCCGGCATGAGGGGACAATCATGAAACGCGTCAAGGATATGGTGGCGGCTGCAAACGAAGTTGTCGAGCACGCTCCGGCCAACGATCTGCTGGATCAGCACGGCGCCGACGGCGTCACGTTCGTCGATCTGCGCGACCCGCGCGAACTGGAACGCGAAGGCATGATTCCGGGGGCTTTCCACTGCCCGCGCGGAATGTTGGAGTTCTGGATCGATCCTGAATCTCCGTACGCCAAGGAACAGTTCCAGACGGGCAACAAGTTTGTCTTCTATTGTGCCTCAGGCTGGCGCTCGGCGCTCTCGGCGCAGGTGGCGCAGGAAATGGGGCTGGAGAATGTCAGCCACATCACCGACGGGTTCGGCGGCTGGAAGAATGCCGGTGGTCCGGTGGGTGAGAAGCCCTCGAAGAAAGGCTGAGCCCTTTGAGCCAGATCGCACATGTTCGGAAGGCGCTGGAGGCGTCCTGGGGACCCGGATCGAGCACGCTCTGGACGCCGGAACGCCCTGTAGCCGGTCATTGCGGCGTCTCAACCCTGGTGGCGTCCGATCATCTGGGCGGCGAGATCCTGAAGACCCGGTTCGGCGATATCTGGCACTTCTACAACCGGATCGACGGGGAACGGGTCGACTTCACCGACAGCCAGTTCGAGGCACCTATTGCGTATTCCGATATCCCCTCGACTCGCGATGAGGCGTTCGCTGATACGAACGCGGAACAGTACCGGTGTCTCGGCGGAGCGGTCGCACGGTTTCTCGGTAAGCAATCGTCCGGCGGACAGAATTCCGGCGAGCATTCGTGATCGTGTGTTCGGCCCAGTGCCGCGCAGAGCGTCTTAGTCTGTGTCGCTGATCTTCGCTATCGGCGATGTCCATGGTTGTGACGGTCTGCTGGCAGAAATGCATGACCGTATTCTCGACCATGCGCGGGCATTCGGAGCCAATCATGCGACCATCGTGCACATCGGCGATTACGTTGATCGCGGGCGCCAGAACATCGCCGTCATCGATCGACTGATGCGCGGCCTGCCGGGTTTTGATTCCATCTGCCTGAAGGGCAATCACGAGGCGATGATGCTGGACTGCCTGGGTACGGACAGCCCCGCGGTCTGGACCCGCTGGATGCGCAATGGCGGTGACATGACGCTGCACGATCTGGGCTACGCGCTCGACACGCATGGGTTCTCGCCCGACGCCTTGCGGACAGCACTCGGTCCCGAGCGGATCGCATGGCTGGAGAGCCTGCCGCTCAGCCATCACGCGGGTGGCTACTTTTTTGCCCATGCGGGCGTGAAACCGGGACTGCCACTGGACCAGCAGCGTGATGCGGATCTGATGTGGATCCGCTATGAGTTTCTCGAAAGCGATGCCGATCACGGGGCAATCGTGGTGCACGGACACACGCCGACCGAACATCCGGTGCTGCGGCCGAACAGGATCGGGATCGATACCGGAGCAGTCATGGGTGGCGTGCTGACGGCGGTGGTCCTGGACCCTGGCACGACCCCACGATTTCTGACGGTCGGGTAAGCCAGCTTCCAGCTTCGCTGCCCGCGCACCCTTCACAAGACCGATCCATCGAGCGGGTGAAGCACTTCCCTGAACGGGCTGAGCCCAGACCAATTGGTCAAATTGTTCGCATTCCATCCTTGCAACTCCTTCAAAAATATGACTAACAATGTCATATTGAAGGTTACATTGCGGATTTGGCAGTAAGGGGAGATATCAAGACATGAGACGCGATGTCGTGACGATTTACTTCTGCGGCAGTGGCAATGACCGCACGATGGGCGACACGAACGCCCTGCCGCATCTGTTCAACAATACGGTCGGCAAGCCGGGCGACCCGAACGAAACCGGGCGGGCAGTGATCTTCGACGGCCCCGGCGGTGCCAAGATCCTGAATACCGAGAAGATCATGAAGATGGTCGATTCGGGCAAAGACTCCAGCAAGGGCATTCTGAAGTCCAAGTCTTCCGCCTGGAAGAAGATGCTGAAGAACAAGCACAACGACCACCTGAACGCGGCGACGGGCGGCGGCACCCAGTCGAACATCGTCACAGCGTTGCAGTGGCTCTGGCTCGCCTGGCACGAGGAACGCTTCGTCGACATCAACGTCGCGGGCTTCAGCCGCGGCGGTGTCAGCTGCATCATGCTGGCCCACGCCATTCAGGAAGCCGGGTTCTCCAAGCTGGGGAATGTCCGGGTTAATCTCTTCACGTTCGACCCGGTGCCGGGCTCGATGAACGATTTCAAGAACTCGGGCACCTTCGGCTCGACCGGCCGGGCGGGCAAGCCGACGACCCTGCCACCGTGCGTGCACAGCTACCGCTCGATCCTGCAGGAGAACATCGCAAAGCTCGGCTGGGTTGTCGTTCCCAAGGATCGGACGTTCAAGTGCGTGGTGCCCGATTACACCGGCTCGAACCCGAAGCGAACGCCGCGCGAACTGTTCCCGATGCCCGGTGGGCACAGCGCATCCCAGGCCTATTCCCGTGGCCCCGGCACAGGCGAGATCGGCATTCACCTCTGCCAGGAGTTTCTCGAAGCGCACGGGACGACGCTGACCTGCAATTACAAGCTCAGCCCCATCGAACTGATCGAGGCTTATTCCTCTGTCCGGTTCTTCTACACCAAGAAGGTCGGCACGTTCGGCGGCAAGAAGAAGGCCTCGAAGCACCGAAAGGATCTGATCACCAATCCGTTCCGATCGCACGAGTTCTTCATAAACAGCCATCACGCGACGCTGGTGTATGCGAACGCGCCGGAGATTGCGCAATGCATCGACAAAGGGACCCCATTACAGGACAGCCTGGTCGGCAAGATCAAAAGTACGATGCCGCGAACGCACATGATGCTCGAAGGCATGGGCTATCTGAACTGATCGCCAGGCCAGCGCCATGGACGGCGATTTGCAAAGGCTGACCGAGACGTTCTCGCAACCGGGCACGATCCGATGGATCGGTGCCCGCCCGGGCCGGCGCGAGTTGATGACCGTCCTGGAGCGGGCCGAGATCGACTGCTCCGGTCTGGTGGGCGACCGTCGAAACCAGCCCGGCAAACGTGCGGTCACGCTGCTGCAAGCGGAACATCTGCCGGTGATTGCAGCCTTGTCCGGGTTCGTGGCCGTTGATCCGGCCCTGCTTCGCCGGAATATCGTGATCGCCGATGTCAACCTGTTGGGATTGCGAAAGGCGAGATTCCAAATCGGAACGGCGGTGCTGCGCGGCACCGGTCTTTGCGCCCCGTGTTCCCGCATGGAGGAATGTCTGGGGTCCGGAGGCTATACGGCCATGCGCGGGCATGGCGGGATCACCGCAGAGGTGCTATCTCCCGGCAAGATCAAGATAGGGGACGCCGTGACGCCGCTTCCCCCCGCCAGGGAGACCGAGTGATGCTGACCGAAGAACAGATCCTGATCCGCGATACTGCGCGCGACTTTGCTCAGACCCGCCTGGCGCCCTCGGCTAGCGCACGCGAAAAGGCCGGTGTGATCGAACAGGATGTGATCAGCGATCTGGGGGAACTGGGCTTCCTCGGCATGACCATCGACCCGGATTGGGGCGGTGCCGGGACGGACTATGTCTCGTACGCCCTGGCGCTGGCCGAGATCGGCGCGGGCGATGCCTCAGTAGGGACCATGGTCTCGGTCCACAATGCGCCGGTCTGTGCGGTGCTGGATCGCTGGGCGAGCGATGAACAAAAGGAACGCTGGCTCAAGCCTCTGGCCGAAGGACAGCACATCGGCTCGTTCGCGTTAACCGAACCGCAGGCGGGTTCGGACGCCTCCAACCTCAAGTCAAAGGCGGTCAAGACCAACGCGGGTTACACGGTGAACGGCTCGAAGCAGTTCATCTCATCCGCCCGGATCGGCAAGGTGACGATCCTGTTCGCGATGACCGATCCCGATGCCGGAAAGCGCGGCATGTCCGCGTTCATCACCGAGAACGCAGCGGAAGGCTTCCATGTCGTGCGGGTCGAGGAAAAGCTCGGGCAGAAAGCCTCGGATTCCTGTGCGCTGGCATTCGAGGATCTGCAGATCGCATTCGAAGATCGCATCGGCGAAGAAGGCCAGGGTTACGCCATCGCACTTTCATCTTTGGAGTCGGGCCGGATCGGCATCGCTGCGCTGGCAACCGGCATGGCCCAGGCCGCCTACGAGAAGGCGCTGGCCTATGCGCAGGAGCGTACAGCCTTCGGCAAACCGATCTTCGACCTGCAGGCCGTGCAGTTCCGGCTGGCCGACATGGCGACGCAACTCGAAGCCGGGCGCGGTCTGCTGCTGAACGCTGCCGCCAAGAAGGACCGGGGCGAGCCCTGCCTAAAAGAAGCGTGCATGGCCAAGCTGTTCTGCGCTGAGATGGCCGAGAAGATCACGTCGGACGCGATCCAGACGCTGGGCGGCTACGGTTATCTGGCGGACTACGATGTCGAGCGGATCTACCGTGACCAGAAAGTCTGCCGGATCTACGAAGGCACCGATGACATCCAGAAACTGCTGATCGCCCGGCAGATCGCGGCATGATCCTGATCGTCGGCGGCGGCATCGGCGGCCTGTCGACCGCCTATTGGCTGAGAAGGCGGGGACACGCCGTCACCGTGGTCGAAAAGGGGCCGATCCCGTGCCCGACGGCATCCTCGGCCGATCATCACCGCCTGATCCGCTACCCCTATGGACCGCGCGAGGGATACTGTGTCCGCATCTCCGAGGCGTTCGAAGCCTGGCGCACCATGTGGGCCGATCTCGGCGGCGCCGAGGCGCATTACTATGCGGCCACTGGGATGCTTACAGTCTCGCAGGAAAGCGGTGACTACGCCGATCTGTCCCGGCAGGTGATGGAGCGCCACGCGATCCCGTTCGAACGCATCGACGGCATCGCCGCGCTATCCACGCGGTTTCCGTTTCTCGAGGCGGCGAATGTCGCCTACGGCATGCTGTCCGAGGGCGGCGCCTTGATGGCCAACCGCATCCTGACCGATCTGGCCGACTGGCTTCGACGCTCGGGCGCCACGGTGCTGGAACATATGCCGGTGAGCCGGATCGATCCCGAACAGGCGACCGTGACACTGGCCGATGGACGCGCGTTGACCGGTGAGACCGTAATCGTCGCGGCCGGCGTCGGGACACCCGGGCTGATGCCGGATCTCGCTGCACCATTGCGCCCCCATCGCACCATGATCGTCTACGCCGAACCGCCGGAGGACCTCGCGGACGCGTATGCTTCAGCGCCCTGTTGGACGGATCTGGGCGGCAACACCGACCTCTGGGGTATGCCTGCGATTGACGGCCTGCCGATGATGCTGGGCAACGGCGCCCTTGGGCGCGCCGATCCCGACGACAGCGACAGGTCGATGAGCGCGGACGAAGTCAAGAAACTGCTCGCCGGGTATCGTGGCCGTTTCCGCGGAGCCGAGCGGTTTCGCGTGCGCTGGCACCAGGCCAATTACTGGACGTCAGCACCGGACGGTGCCTTCGTGATCGAGAAGGTCGATAACGCGATCGCTGTTTCCGCCTGCTCTGGACATGGGTTCAAGTTTGGCGCGCTGTCCGGGCGGGATGTTGCGGACGCTGTGACCGACGCAGTTCCGTTCGCGACGATCCGCGACCGGATGCAGGGCCGTCTCGCCGCCTGAGCAAATCGTTCGGTCTGCCACGGTGCATGGGGTATACTGCGGCCCAATAAGAACTGGGGATTTCGACCATGAAGCTCTTTCTGAAACCGCTCCTGTCCATTGCCATCATCGCAAGTCTGAGCCTTCCGGCACAAGCCGACGAGGTCGAGGAAACGATTGCCGCAGCGCTCGAGGCGTACCGCGCCGGGGACATCAAGGCGGCGAAGGAAGAGATCGATTTCGTCGCGCAACTGCTTGGTCAGTTGAAAGCCGAGGGCCTGAAAAACTTCCTGCCCGCCGCACTGAGCGGTTGGACCCGTGAGGACAACGAGACCCAGAATGTCGGTGCCTTCGGTGGCGGGCAGATCGCCTCGGCCACCTATTCGAACGGATCGGACCGGGTCGAGATCCAGTTGATGGCCGACAACCAGATGGTCACGGCGATGGGGGCGATGTTTTCGAACGTGGCACTCATGGGCGCGATGGGCACGGTGAAACGGATCAACCGCCAAAAACTGGTCGTGACCAATGACGGCGAGGTCCAGACCCTGATCAACAACCGCATCATGGTGCAGATCACCGGATCGGCCGATGTCGACACGAAGCTCGCTTATTTCGAGGCGCTGGACATGGACGGTTTGACGAACTTCTGAACGCCCTTGGTCGTCGCGACGGTGTGTCGGCCTTGGTTGCCGGTCGAGCTTGTCCCATGGCATTTGAATCGTGTTCTCAGCATTATCAACCCGATGGCCAGTCGTTGCTCAGATGTTGTTAGCTTTTCGCTTCCAGGATCGGGGGCGGTAGGGAGAGGGCAATTCTGGCAGTGCTTTCAAGCTTCAGGATCTGCGTGGCGCACGCTCCCAAAACACCAGAATCGCGATCGAAATCATGATCAGCACGAACGTGCCGAACCCCAGCAGCACGGTCGGTATCAGGAACGCCGCCCAGAACAGATCCGGTGCGACGGCGTTGTCGAGATCCCGGCGCAGCAGCAACGGTATCTTCGCGCCCGCGACGTAGACCTCCGGGTCGACCTCGTCCGAGCTGAAACGCCCACCGTCGGGTTCGAAGTTCACTTCCAGCAGCGGGCGTCGCATCCTGTCGCCCGCGAAGTCGAAGGTCACCGTGTAGGCCCACTCGGTGCAGGTCCGGCGGTTCCCGTCCGAGTCCTTGCACTCGTAGCTGTTCTTCTGAACCTCGGCGACTTCGCCGACAATCCGTTCGGCAAGCGCGCGTTGCTCATAGCGCCAGACCGCCATGTTGATCCCGAAGTAGAAGAAGATGCCCGGAAGGATCAGCAGCAACAGCAAGAGCCCGTTGTTCAAACCGCGATTGTGCGAGGCCATGATCCGTCTCCCCCGGGTCCCGATCCAAAACGTCGTGTCAGGCCGCGTCGACCTCGCGGCGCTTTGGGCGTTCCCATCCGAGTGAAATCCCGACAACCACAAACAGCATCGCGAAGCAACCTCCACCCGCCAGTATGAGCGGCGTCAAATAGGCAGCCCAGTAGGAATCGGGTGCCACCGCGTAATCCAGATCGCGCCGCAGCAGCAGGTTCATCGTCGTGCCGACGGTCTGTGTTTCGTGGTCGATGCCGTCGACATGTTCGATGTATTTCGGATCGAAGCGCGGCGTCATGAGCTGCCGGGTCATCTTGTCCCCCAGCATGTCGAAGCGCACCTTGTAAAGCCAATTGGTGCAGGTCCGCCGCTTGCCGTCCGAGTCCTTGCAGCTGTACTCGTTCTTTACCTGTTCGACGACCTCGCCGGTGATCCTCTCGGACAACGCGCGGGCTTCGTTCAGGTCACTGGCCATGGTGGCGGCGAACCACCAGAAAAAGCCCGGAATCACGAACAGCATGCACAAAAGGGTATAGTTGCTCCGGCGCCCACGCTCGGTCTTCGCTGCCATGCCCTGCCCCCAACATCCCAACGGGAGCAGCATACCCTATTCCAGCGCGATCGCGTAGTTCTCGATCACCGTGTTGGCCAGCAGTTTCTCGCACATCTCGCGCACACTGGCCTCGGCCTTGGCGGGATCCGTTTCGGTCAAGTCCAGTTCGATCACCTTACCCTGCCGCACCCCGTCGACACCGTCGAAACCCAACGAGCCCAGTGCATGGCGGATCGCCTCGCCCTGTGGGTCGAGAACGCCGGTCTTCAGGGTCACGTGGACGCGTGCGCGCATTGGGGCCTCCCGTCTGGTCCTGATCGGCGTGTTACGGGAAGGATCGCGCGCCTTCAAGCATGTGATCATCCGCGCTTGCGTGCAGCGCAGCATTGCGATGTCTGGACATCACTGGATTCGTGATACGTGTCATTTCAGAACAACACGACAGCGGAGAGAGATCATGACCAGAACAGCCGTTCTTCTTGGGGTGGCAGCCCTTGTGGTCGCACCGGCGCATGCCGACACGACCGATCAGACCTGGATGACCAAGGTCGTGATCGAAAAACAGGGCGATCACTGCGCTGACGATCCGAACTGCTTCAACCGCTATCACCCTGCAATCCCGCCCGTGACGCGCGCCAATCCGGGCGATGTGATCGTTCTGCACGCCCGCGATGCGCTGGACAGCGACCTGACGCTCGACTCAGTCGCGGCGGATCTGGCCGCGGTCGATCTGAACCTCGTGCACCCGATGACCGGGCCCGTCTTCATCGAAGGCGCCAAGCGCGGCGACGTGCTCGCGGTGACGCTTATGGACATCGTGCCGGACGAATACGGCTATACCGTCATCGCGCCGGGCTTCGGCTTCCTGCGTGACATCTTCACGGAACCTTACGTTGTGAACTGGCGGCTCAGCCGGACCCACGCTGAATCCGACGGGATGCCGGGCGTGAAGATCCCTTACGAGGCGTTCCTTGGTTCGGTGGGGGTTCTGCCGGGTGAGGAAGAGGTAACCGCATGGAAAGCCCGGGAAGCCGCACTGGCCGCTGCCGGAGGGATTGCCCTGCCGCCGCAGCCGGTCGGCGCCCTGCCCTCGGCGGTCTGCGGACCCGATGGCGCGCACAAGGACGACTGCCTGCGCACCGTTCCACCGCGCGAGAACGGCGGCAACATGGACGTCCAGCAGATGCAGATCGGCACGACCATGCTGTTCCCCTGCTTCATCGACGGCTGCGGTCTGTTCGTCGGCGATGTTCACTATGCGCAAGGCGATGGCGAGGTTGGCGGCACGGCGATCGAGATGGGGGCCGTTGTCACGCTGACGACCGAGATCCGGCCCGGTCAGGGCGAGTTCGTCAAGGCGCCCGCCGTCGAGGGCGGCGCGCAGATCCGCAACATGGAGCCGACCAAGTTCTACCAGACCGTCGGAATGCCCCTGAAAGCCGCCGGAGAGGTGCCGCCATCGCACACCTATCTGGATGCCGCCGAACTGCCGGACCTGACGAACCTGTCCGAGGATCTGACGCTGGCCGCGCGCCACGCGCTGATTCAGATGATCGAGTATATCCAACGTGAGCACGGGCTGACGGCCGAGCAGGCCTATATCCTCGCCTCGGTCGCGGTCGATCTGCGCGTGGGACAAGTCGTGGATGTGCCGAACTATGTGATCACGGCGGTGCTGAACGAAGGCGTGTTCGACGAATGCTCTCGCGCCGGTCCTTCCCGGTCGGCCTTGCGGCGGGCGCCATTGCGCCTGCCGCCAGCGCCCACACGCTTTATCCGCAATGGGTTGCTTACCGGCGCAAGCACCTGCTGATCGGCTGTCACCGCAAGGATGCCGAGACCTTCCGCCTGGCCGAAGCGCTGGTCGCCGGGATCAACCATGCGCTGCCCACGGCCAAGGCCCGTGCGGCAAGGGCCCCACACCCCGAGCGTCTCGCCAGCCTGATCGGCACCAACCAGATGGAGGTCGCGGTCTTGCCCGTGCCAGAGGCTTTGGCGATGCGGGATGGCGCCGGGAGCTTTGCGCCCTATGGCAAGATCGACCTGAACCAGATCGCGGCGTTCGAGAACCACATCCTTGTGGCCGAGGCCGGTTTCCCGGACCGACACGCATGGATGCTGAGTGCTGCGATCGCCGAGGGCGATCTCGCGTTGAGCTCCGCAGGCACCAAGTCCCTGCCGTTTCATCCGGGCGTTATTGCGCGGATGGATGGCGTAGCGTTGGGTGATCTTGCCGCGAACTGATGTCGGCTCAGCAAAACAGCGGACGCGACGCCACTTTGGGTAGAATCATGCGGCCGTGATATCCTTCTTCCCGTGATCGAACGGGAAGGGAAGCCGATGCGTCTCGCATTGCTTGCTATGATACCCATGGCCGTGCTCGCCTGCGACCGCGTCACGGTGAGCAACTCGGCGGGCGAGGTCGGTCTGTTTGTCGACGGCCAGACCGCGTCTGAGGACCAGACCGGACCTGTGGCACTCAACGATTTTCGTCTGTCGCAGAACGATGTCGGCACGGTGGTGTTTCGGGTGGGCACCTATGATGCCGCCCCGCCGCCGAACCGCAACGAGGTTCTCGGATTCGGCGAAGACCGTGCACCGACTCGTTTGACCACACCTTGGACCGACGACGATGACAGCTTCAATTTCGGCTTGGAGCAGCCGATCCCGGTCGATCTGGCAATCTGGGTCCTTCAGGGCCCTTTCAGCACTGCGGACTTTCGGATCAACGACAGTCTGGTGACTACGGAAGCGCTGTGGGAGGACGAACGGACCGGCCTCGTGCTGGGCGATGTCGATGTCATCGATGCTCGGAACGATCCGGATATCACGAACGCTATGCTCAACTCGGTCGGCGGCAACAACCGCGACTGGGATGCGTTCTCGGATGATATCGGCTTCACGCAAGGGCGCATCAACGTCTACTGGATCAACACCGTCGAGGGCAGCCCGTTGGTCGGTTGGTCCGATTTTGGCGCGCGCATCGTGATTGGGTTCTCGAGCACCGGCAGCCTGTTGGCGCACGAACTGGGTCATGCATTCAGCCTGCAGCACCCGTCAGACGGTGGCATCGGCAACCTGTTCGGCACGACCAACGTGATGAACGCGTCTACGGCCCGAAATCACTTCACCGAAGGTCAGACCTTTCGCATGCATTTCCAGACGAGTTCTGCGGTGAATGCCGAACTTGGCGCGCGCGCGGGTCAGCCGGTCGAGCCCTGCGATCCGTATGTCGTGTCGCCTGCCTGTCCCGCGCTGGGGCGCCGGATCTGGGCCGATGGCAGTGTGTTCCCGCCGAACTGAGGAGGATGCGATGCGGATCCTGATGCTGTGTGCCGTGCTGTCGCTGCCGCTCTCGGTTCATGCTCAGAACGTCGAGATCAGGGGAGCATTGCTGCCGCTGATGGCGACGAATTGCGGCGCGGGCCAAACGGCGGACCGGTTTGGCCGTCTGGTCGCAAGCGCTCCGGTCGAGGCGCGGGCACTGTTCCTGGAGGTCGTGCGAGCCGGGCCGTCGGAGGCAGTCCGCGTGCAGGCGCGGCAGGAGGCAGCGAGGACGTTCGATCGCTCCCGGGCCTGGGCCGAACGCAACCCCGACAAACCGCACGCGAGGCGCTGGCTTCAACAGGCGGACCGTGGGGCCTATGTCGATCAGGCCGAACGTGACGCAGATGTACTCTATCGCAGCAATGCGCTGGAAGGTCTGCGTCTGGTCGGCGAACGCCAGGATCGCACGATCATCACGGATCTCGTGCGGGATCAGCCCCGTTTAACCATTGCCGGGGAAAGGGCGCTCGCCGCGATTGACCGGCGCTAGCGCCTCGGGCTGTTCAGGTCACCCCTTCCTGCCTGTCACCGTGCCGGATCAAGGCCAGTGTCAGCCCGCCCAGCACGACGCCGTTCAGAATATGCCACAGCCAGTGACTGCCGAAGGGAAGCGCGTCGCACGCCATATAGTCGGCCGTCCGCGCCCCCAGCGACACGAAGAAGATCCCCGAGACGACCATCATCCACGTCCCCGCCGGATGGCCACGCAGGTTCAACCAGAACCCGACCGCAAAAAGCGCGCCCAGCGGCGCACCGTACGAGATGGACCCCCCGACGAGATCACGCAGCAGGGTATTCAGGACCCAGGACAGCGCGAACATCGCGACGAGGAACCCGATCAGCAGAAGAAAGGACCTGCCCCACGAATATCCAGCATAGCACCGCATCGCGAGCACGAAGTAACTGAGAATGAAGACCGCGATCGGGATGGCATCAGCCGCAAGCGCCCATCTCTCGGCCACCGTGTGGAACAGGAATGAACCGACACCGATCACCGAGGTTACAGTGATCAGCCAGAGCACTGGTCCGTCCAGACGCTTCTCGCGCAGTGCAATGACAAGACAGATGCCTGCCGCGATCAGGAACGCGGCGTTGGTGACCGCGTTCCACGGCTCGGCCCAGAAGCTGGGATCCTGCGCGCGCTCGCAATAATTGAATATCTTGTGCGGGTGGTCGTGATGCTCAGCCATATGGGATGTCCGCCGTAGGGTCAGTCGTGCGACTGGATATAGGGCGTATCCTGGGAAACGGCCTCGATGACCACGAAAGCTTGAGCGTAAGGATGATCGTCGGTGATGGTCAGATGCAAACGCGCCTGCATGCCGGGCGGGATCAGACGCGAAAGCTGCTCGGCGGCGCCGCCGGTCAGGTGCAGGGTCGGCTGGCCCGAGGGCAGGTTCACGACGCCCATTTCGCGCCAGTTGACGCCCATCCGCAGGCCGGTGCCGAGCGCTTTCGAGCAGGCCTCTTTCGCGGCCCAGCGCTTGGCATAGGACGCGGCCCGGTGGCGGCGCTTGTCGGACTTGGCCTGCTCGACCTCGGTGAAACAGCGCTGGACGAACCGGTCGCCGAACCGCTCGAGCGTTTTTTCGATCCGGCGAATGTCCGCCAGGTCCGTACCGATTCCAATGATCATCGCTTGATCCGTCAGGCCGCCGAGTGACGGCACACTCATTGCCCGGCGGGTGGCATCTGGCAAGAACAAAGCCGAAATCGCGGGCAGGAAGGACCAGTTTGTGCAGATGCGAAGTGCAACCGTCAGTCGGTGTTTGACAATTGCATGACCGTGCATCAACGATTTCTGCCGAGCGGCCGGACACGGCGCTCGAGAATGACAGGGAGAACGACATGTTTAACAAATCCATGGCCACGGTGGCAGCCGCGGCCTTGCTTGCGCTTTCGGCGATGCCGGCAAAAGCGCTGGACGAAATCACCGTAGCCTACTTCCTGGAGTGGCCGATGCCGTTCCAGTACGCCAAGGTTAACGGCACCTATGACGAAGAGATGGGCGTCAAGGTCAACTGGGTCAGCTTCGACACCGGAACCGCGATGTCGGCTGCGATGGCGTCAGGCGACGTGCAGATCGCCGTCAGCCAGGGTGTGCCGCCGTTCGTCGTCGCGACCTCGGCCGGTCAGGATCTGCAGATCGTCGATGTGGCCGTATCCTATGCCGACAACGACAACTGCGTCGTAAAGTCCGAGCTGGAAATCGACAAGACCAGCGCGGGCGAATTGGCCGGCAAGAAGGTCGGTGTTCCGATCGGCACGGCCGCGCATTACGGCTTCCTGAAGCAGATGGACCATTTCGGCGTTGATATCTCGACCATGGAGATCGTCGACATGGCACCGCCAGACGGCGCTGCAGCGTTTGCCCAGGGCAATCTCGACATGGTCTGCGGCTGGGGCGGCTCGTTGCGCCGGATGCTCGAGCACGGCAATGTGCTGATTACCGGGGCCGAGAAGACCGAGCTTGGGATCCTGGTGTTCGACGTGACCTCGGCGCCTGCGTCGTTCGTTGCGGAGAATCCGGATCTGCTCGCCAAGTTCCTGAAGGTGACGGCGGATGCCAACGCCCAGTGGGCCAGCGGCGACAAGTCGATGCTGCCGGTGATCGCCAAGGATGCCGGTATGGACGAAGCGGCGACCGCCGAGACCATCGCGACCTTTGTCTTCCCGACCGTGGGCGATCAGCTTGACGGCAAGTGGCTGGGCGGTAACGCGCAGGCCTTCATGAAGGGCGTGGCTGACGTGTTCGTCGAAGCAGGCTCGATCGACAAGGCCCGCGACACATATGAGGACGCGGTCAACATCGGCCCGCTGTCGACCTTGAAAGGCAGCGGCAGCTAAGTCCCGCAGGGCACGAGACTTCTCTCCCCCCAGGGGTGGGGGGAGAGCGATTCCCGGGGGGCCTACCCCCGAGTGACCGGAGGGGGCTCATGTCCGGACTGCTGATCGACGATATCTCGATGCGCTTCGACCTGCCGAACGGCGAGGCCGTGCAAGCGCTGAAGAACGTGTCACTCGACATCAAGGAAGGCGAGCTGATGGCCGTCCTTGGGCCGTCCGGGTGCGGAAAGACGACCCTTCTGAACATCGTGGCGGGTTTCCTGGCACCGACCGAAGGCGGCATTTCGCTGGGTGGTGGCCGTGTTGCGGGCCCGGGACCCGAGCGCGGCATGGTCTTCCAGCAGGGCGCGTTGTTCGAGTGGATGAATGTCAGCGAGAACATCGGCTTCGGCCCCGCCATGAAAGGCACGCCCAAAAGCGAAACCAAGAAGCGCGTCGACGAATTGCTCGGCATCGTCGGGTTGCAGGATTTCGGGCAAAAGATGATCTACGAGCTGTCGGGCGGCATGCAGCAGCGCGTGGCGCTTGCCCGCTGTCTGGCGAATGATCCGGACGTGATCCTGATGGACGAGCCGCTGGGGGCGCTGGACGCGCTGACGCGCGAGAAGATGCAGTCCCTGGTGCTGGATATCTGGAAAGAGACCGGCAAGACGATCATCCTGATCACCCACTCGGTCGAGGAAGCCCTGCTGCTGGGTGAGCGCCTGCTGGTCATGGCGCCGCGCCCAGGACGTATTCACAAGGAATACAGGCTTCCGTTCGCGGAACTGGGCGTTGGCGCCGATCTGCGCGAGGTCAAGAAGCATCCCGAATTCAACCCGACGCGGGAGGAGATCCTCTCGATGATCTGGGACATGGAAGAAGAGATCATGGGCAGGACGGAGAGCGCGGCATGATCATTCTCATCATCTATATTGCGATCTTCACAGGTGCCTATTTCGCGGTTCGGGCCGTGGCGAGCCAGATGGCAAAGGCGCACGATTTCACCTCGTTGAAGACCGTGACATTCGGCGACGAGAGTGCCGTGACCGCCGACCGGTCGGCCTCGATCATCTCGGTCCTGGCGATCTTCCTGATCTGGGGGGCGTTCACCGGCTCGTCACTCGTGCCGATCCATGCGCCGGGCCCGTTCGGCGGGGAGACCACGTTCACCTATACGGCCGAGGCACCGGACGGCACACGCGACGATGCGACCGTGACATTCAATGTCTTCCCGGTCGGGGCCGAGGTCGCCAAGGCCGAGGTCGAGCCCGGTGACGGGTTTGCCAAGAACGACTCCGAGACCGTGGGCGCTTGGCGCTCGAAGCTGATCCGGGTCGACTCGAACGACGAGATCACGAAATCCGCCGGCGCCAAGATCGTCGCCATCAACGGCGAACCGATCGAGCCGGGGGGCACGGTCGAGATCGACTCCGGCCAGGTGACACTGTCCGCCAAGGGGACGCCCAACTACAAACCCGCGCCTGGCTGGCAGATGGAGCCGATCTGGCTGCCCTCGCCGGAAGCCGTTGTCGGCCGTCTGAGCGAGATCGCCAGCGAGGGTTACCAGAACTCGACACTGCTGGAGCACCTGGGCATGTCGCTTTTCCGGGTCATCGCGGGCTTTGTGGCCGGTGCGCTGGTCGGCATCCCCCTGGGTTATGCGATGGGGTTGAGTTCGTGGTTCCGGGGCTGGTTCGACCCGATAGTCGAATTCATGCGACCGGTCCCGCCGCTGGCGCTGATCCCGCTGGTCATCTTCTGGGCGGGGATCGGCGAGGAAGGCAAGGTGATCCTGCTGTTCCTGGCCGCGCTCTGGATCAGGACGATCGGGGCGCGATCCGGCGTATCCGGGGTTCGAATATCAAAGATCCACGCGGCCTACTCGCTGGGCGCGTCAAAGTGGCAGATCTTGCGGCACGTGATCATTCCGAACTCGCTGCCGGATATCTTTACCTCCGCTCGGGTCGCGATGGGGGTCTGTTGGGGCACGGTGGTTGCCGCCGAACTGGTCGCGGCGAACCAGGGTGCGGGCATGATGATTATGGTCGCCTCGAAATTCCAGCTGACCGATATCGTGATCATGGGGATCATCCTGATCGGCGTGATCGGCTATGGCATCGATATCCTGATGCGCATGGCCGAGAGCTGGCTGATCCCGTGGAAGGGACGCGGCTGACACGCGCAAGCGCGAGGCGGCGCAGAGCGCCGCTTCGGGATCCTGGATCTCGTGGAAAAGAGCGGGTTGGGTCTGTGCCCGGTCCGCTCTTGCTTTTATCGGCGCAACAGCACCGGGAAAAGTCGGACCGGCCAGTCCGATGGCCCAAACCAAAGGGCCGAGTAAAGTCGCGGCGGGCCATCTTCATGATCCGCCACGGAAGTCTCGAGACAGCGGGTCTTGTAAGCTGCCGTTGTTAAAATTTACCTAAAACTGTCAGGGTTGGTCGTCAGTCAGACCCGAAAGCTTCGCGCCGGGCGTCATCCATCAACCCGCGCATCTGGGCCATGGCCGGTTCCAGACCCGAGAAGATAGCCTCGCCAATCAAGAAGTGGCCGATGTTCAGCTCCATCACCTCCGGGAAGGCGGCGACCGGTTTGACCGTCTCGAACGTCAGGCCGTGGCCCGCGTGGACTTCCAGTCCCAAGGAGTGTCCGAACGTCGCCATATCGCGCAGACGTTCCAGTTCCACGTCACGGTCTGCAAGCCGTCCCTCGGCATACGCATCGCAGTACGCCCCTGTGTGCAGTTCGATCACTGGCGCACCGATGCGGGCCGCGGCTTCAATCTGGCGACGATCGGCGGCGATGAAGATCGACACGCGGCATCCGGCTTCACGCAGGGGAGCGATGAAGTGAGCCAGCCGGTTCTCCTCGCGCGCCACTTCCAGGCCGCCCTCGGTCGTGCGCTCCTCGCGCCGTTCGGGCACGATACAAACAGCGTGCGGTTTGTGTTTCAGCGCTATGGCCTGCATCTCGTCGGTGGCCGCCATCTCGAAATTCAGCGGCACGTCCAACGCGTCGACCAGCCGTTCGATGTCGTCATCCGTGATGTGGCGCCGGTCTTCGCGCAGATGCGCCGTGATGCCGTCTGCTCCCGCCCGTTCCGCCAGCTTCGCCGCCCGGACCGGATCGGGAACACCGCCGCCCCGCGCATTGCGGATCGTCGCGACGTGGTCGATGTTCACACCGAGGCGCAGATGCCCCAGCGGTTTGGTGAGTTGTTCAGACACGGTCGCCCTCCCGCCCGTCGGACGCTGCATAGGCCTCGAGTTCTTCGTCGGTCTCGGCCTTGTGCTTTGCCTGGATCCGCTCGAGCTTCGCGCGGCGGCGGCGCTGATAGGCGTCGATCAGCGGGCCAAGGCCAAAATAGCAGATCAAGGCACAGAACATCCCCGGCCCGAACCCGCCGACAAGATAGGGCAGGAAGACGTGATCCAGAAACGCCAGGAACCCATCCATCATAGAGGGGCCGTAGCCGAACCAGCTCTGCATTTCGGCCCAGATGGACGAGAACGCCTCACCAAACGATTCGGTGATGGCGTCGAAGTCCGAGCCGTTGCCCTCGCGCCCCAGGATGCGGCGACCAAGCCAGAGCGACAGGCCCGAGATCAGCGGAAAGGTCAGGGGATTGCCGACAATCGTGCCGAACAGCGACGCCACGACGTTCGCGCGCAGAACCCAGGCAAGACCCGCGGCGACAAAGAAGTGGAACCCGAAGAACGGTGTGAAGGACGCCAGCGCGCCACAGGCAAATCCGAGTGCGATCCGGTGCGGGCTGTCCGGCAACCGGCGCATGCGCTTGCCGATGTAATCCATACCGCGCCAGAAGCCCTTGCGCGGTGCGAAGAGCTCTCGGGCGCGGTACAGCAGCGATGCCTTCTTACGCCGCTTGAAGATCATTGTTCCGTGTCACCCTGCACCCTGGTCCCGATCATGCCCGCGATGTCGCAGCGCCGAACGGAAGCCGCCCCTGGTGCGCGTCCTCCCACTCCCGAGGAGGTTCGGCCGGACTGGTCACGCGGTCGACCTGGTTGACGAAGCTCTGCGCCTTCAGAGCGGACAGGATATCCGAAAGATGTTTAGTGTCTCTAACCTCAAGATCCATATGCATTCGGAAGAAATCGGGCTTCCGCGTCGTTATGGCAAAATAGTCGATGTTGGCACCCTGCTCGCCCGCCAGCAGGCAGACCTGGCCCATTGTGCCGGGCTGGTTGGCCAGCGTCAGCTCGATCCGCGCAATGTTATTGGCGTTTTTGTCGGCATCCGGGTGCCAGCTCAGATCATGCCAGCGTTCCAGTTCGCCTTCCAGTTCGGCCAGTTCCGGGCAAAACACCGCGTGCACGACGATGCCGCCGCGGCGGGCGACGCCCATGATCCGATCGCCGGGAATCGGCCAACAGGTCGTGCAGAACCGCGTTGCGTGCCCGCGCCGAATGCCTTTGCCGCGCACGCGCTCGGCGCTTTCGGTGATCTCGGGCACCGAATCCTCGGCCGGGCGGGCGGGATACACCGCCTCGATCATCTGGCTGGACGTCAGGACGCCTTCGGCCAAGGCGATCAGCATGTCATCGGGCGAGGCGAAGCCCAGCTTTTCGGCCGCGACTGCAAAGGTCTTGTCACCGGCCTCGCGATCGACCCGTGCGAAGCCCTGCATCGCCAGGTCCCGTCCAAGCGCGATCTGATCTGCCCGCAGGCTTTCGCGCAGCTTGCGCCGGATCGCAGCCTTGGCGCGGCCGGTCTTGGCAATGTCTTCCCAGTGCGGCGAGGGCGTCTGTCCCTTGGCGGTCACGATCTCGACCTGCTGGCCATTGCGCAGCGAGGTCCAGAGCGGCACGCGTCGTCCGTCGACCAGGGCGCCCGCACAGTGGTTCCCGACCTTGGTGTGGATGGCATAGGCGAAGTCGATCGGCGTTGCCCCGCGCGGAAGCGGCACGACATCGCCCTTGGGCGTGAAGCAGAAGACCTGATCGTGGAACATATCGAGCTTGACGTGCTCGACGAATTCCTGGGGCTCGTCCCCCTTCTCCAATCTGGCCACCAGATCGCGCAGCCATGTGAAGGGATCGACCGCGAACCGGTTCACCGACGGCACGCCGTCCTTGTAGGCCCAGTGCGCCGCCACGCCAGTTTCGGCGACATCGTGCATTTCCTGCGTGCGGATCTGGATCTCGACCCGGCTGGCATCGCCGGTATAAACGGCGGTGTGCAGCGAACGATACCCGTTGGTCTTCGGGCTGGAGATGTAATCCTTGAAGCGCCCCGGCACGATCCGCCAGTTCCGGTGAATGGCGCCGAGTGCGGTGTAGCAGTCAGCCTCGTCCGCGCAGATCACCCGGAAACCATAGATGTCCGAGAGCTGGCCGAAGCCCGCCTGTTTCTCCTCCATCTTGCGCCAGATCGAATAGGGCCGCTTCTCGCGCCCGAAGATCTTGACCTCCAGACCCGCATCTTTGGTAAAGCGCTGCACCTCGTCGCTGATCGGGCCGATCTGATCGCCGGTGTCATTGCGCAGCTTGATGAAGCGCCGCATCAGCGAGGTCCGCGCCTCCGGGTTCAGGATTTCGAAGGACAGATCCTCGAGTTCATCGCGGATTGTTTGCATCCCCATGCGCCCGGCAAGCGGCGCGTAGATGTCCATCGTCTCGCGCGCGATCCGCTGGCGCTTCTCCATCCTGAGGTTGCCGATCGTCCGCATGTTGTGCAGCCGGTCGGCGAGCTTCACCAGAATGACGCGGACGTCCTTGGCGATGGCCAGCAACAGTTTGCGCAGGTTCTCGGCCTGGGCTGCGTCCTTCGAGCTGAGCTCGAGCTGCGTCAGCTTGGTGACACCGTCGACGAGATCGGCGATCTCGGCCCCGAACAGCCGGGTGATCTCGTCATAGGTCGCTTCGGTATCTTCGATGGTGTCGTGGAGAAGCGCTGTTACGATGGTCGCATCGTCCAGTCGCAGCGATGTGAGGATCGCTGCGACCTCAAGCGGATGACCGAAATACGGCTCGCCATTCGCGCGTTTCTGGGCTGCGTGGGCCTTGGCGCCGTAGACATAGGCGCGGTTCAGCAGCGCCTCGTCGCAATTCGGATTGTAGTCGCGGATCCGTTCGACAAGCTCGAACTGACGGATCACGACACCCTCCCGGCCCGGTCTCGCAGCCGCCCCGAGGCAGCGGCGAGGATCAGTGTCCTATTTTCCCTGCTCGGCCATCAGGGCGCGGAGCAGTTTCTCTTCGTCGAGATCATCGCCCTGAAGACGCGGCGCAACATCCGATCCACCACTCATCAGAGCGGCCATGTTGTCTTCTTCCGGCTCATCGACTTCGATGTGGACCTGATGGCTTTCGACAGCTTCTTCGTAAAGATCGTCCGGCGTCAGCGTTTCGTCTTCGATCTCGCGCAGCGCGACGACGGGGTTCTTGTCATTGTCGCGCTCGACGGTGATGGGCGCGCCGGACGAGATCGTGCGGGCGCGGTGCGCGGCCAACATCACCAGGTCAAACCGGTTTGGAACCTTGTCGATGCAATCTTCAACGGTCACACGGGCCATTGCGCGGCGCTCCATTCATCAGGGATCCGGGAGAGCGAGCACATAGTGTGCCCGGCCCCGCGATGCAAGTCCAGAAACGCCGCAGATCGTTGGGACCTGCCGCGATGCTCCGGTTCGGGTGTTCGAGATTCCTAATACATTAACGACATTCGTATACGTCAGTTTAGGTCGAATACCGCATCAACAACCCATTGCCGGTTGGAGCGGAACGAGGGGTAGACAAATATGCCGTGGACGGATGAAGCGATCATGTCCAGCGTCATGCAGCCGAACAAAGACGTTCTTGTGCTCGAGGTGATGACCAAGAAGCGCGGGCGCTGCAAGCTCAAGGTGACACTAGACGACAAACCGATTCCGCCGCTTTATCCCGGATGCACGTTGCGCCTCACCCAGCTCGACACCGGGATGGGTGAAATGCCGGATGCGGAACTGCACGACGCGTCGGGCGGTCTGGAGAACGCCGATACCAACCTGCAAGGCATGGTCGTCCTGCAGGCGATGCGGTCGATGATGACGACCTTCCTTCCAATGTATGAACCAGCGCGGAAAGTCTACGAATCGGCCACCAGACTGATCCCGGTCCTGCGCGATGGCGATGGCCGCTGGCCGGTCTACTATCTCAAATGGGAACTCGATATCCTGAACGCGCTGGGTTTTTCGGGTGGCCTGGAGCGCTGCGAAACCGCGTTTCGCCATGGCGAGGCGATCTATATCTCGCCGCGCACCGGCAGGTCCGCGTCCCGCGCCGAGGCCGGGGCATTTCTGGACCGGATGATCCCGGTGCCGGGCTTCTTCATGGGAAAGAAAACCGCCACGACCGCCGATGTTCGCCAGGGCCACGAAATGACCGCCATGCTGTTCAGAAAGTTCGCGATGCCGCCGCTTGGTCTTTCCGAGATGCCGGATGACCGGGCAGAAGTGGTGTTCGCGATGGAAAACGTTCGGGATGTCACGATGTTCAACGAAGGTGACGACGAGAATTTCGACGAGGAAGCCTATCGCCGCCGCCTGCTCTCGCTGCGCACCTTGCGCGTTGCAGAACGATCGAGCGCCAGCTGACACTCTCGCTGCTCCAGCCTGGTTCCTTGGGTGCACCCGATCCGGCGTGCATCGGTAAGTTCGCTGCGCGAAAGCAATTGGTTCACACTCGCGTAAGCAACAAACGGTAAACATCGTGTCGCGTGGTGGGTTTCACGATCCTGCGCAATCATGTTTGGGCATCGGGCCCAAGTGTGGTTACGTAGCGATCCGGCAAACACACCACGCACGGCACCGCGTGGTGCACCTGTACCTAGAGGTCGACGAGGACGCCTGAATGGAATGGCGCGCAGAAGGCATTCTGCTCTGGGTTCGCCGTCATGGTGAGTCGAGCGCCATTGTCGAAGTGCTCACCGCGGAACACGGCCGGCACGCCGGTCTGGTGCAGGGCGGTGCCAGCAAGGCCAAGGCCCAGATGCTGCAACCGGGCGCACAGCTTTCGCTGGAGTGGAGCGCCCGGCTGAGCGAGCATCTCGGCACATACAAGATCGACCTTGTGCGCAGCCGCGCCGCGATGATCATGACAAGCCGGGACTCGCTGGCCGCGCTGAATGTCGTCAGCGCGCTTTTGGTCAAGTTCACGCCGGAACGCGAAGCAAGCCCGAAGCTCTATGCGGCCACGTTGGAACTGGTCGACTCGCTTGGCGATGCGAATCCCTATTGGCCGGTTCTCTATGCCAAGTGGGAACTCGTTCTGCTGGAGGAGATCGGCTACGGCCTGGACCTGTCGCGGTGCGCATCGACCGGCTCGCGCGATGATCTGGTGTTCGTATCGCCGCGTTCAGGCCGGGCCGTCTGTCGCGCGGCTGGGTCGCCGTTTGCGGCACGGATGCTGCCGCTGCCACAGTTCCTGCTCGATCGCGGCCTGCCCAGCATGCCCGATATTCGCGAATCGCTGCGCCTGACAGGGTACTTCCTGAAGAACTGGGTGTGCCCGGCCTTCGAGGTTCAGGATGTGCCCGAACCCAGAAACCGGCTGATCCGGCTGTCGGAGCAAATGAAGCTGCCGCTGCCAATCCTGGGCCCGCAATACACGGACGAAGAGAAAGCCTGGCTGGCGAAATACGACGCAGCACCAGACGAGGCCGAGGAAGAAGAAGCCGCAGAACTGCTGAAATTTGCCACGACGCTGCCCGCCGGACTGGCAAAGCCGCCTCAGGATCGTTAACTCCTCTGCCATCCGAGCTGCCGTGGGCAGCATCGCTCAGGAGTTCAGAGATGTCGGGCGCTCCGCTCAAGATCTACCTAGCCGACCCGCGCGGGTTCTGCGCAGGCGTTGTTCGCGCTATCGATATCGTCGAGACGGCGATCAAGAAATGGGGTGCACCGGTCTACGTGCGCCACGAGATCGTGCACAACAAGCATGTCGTCGACGAGTTGAAAGAGAAAGGCGCGGTTTTCGTCGAGGAACTCTCGGAGTGTCCCGATGACAGGCCGGTTGTCTTTTCGGCGCACGGTGTCCCGAAATCCGTTCCGGCTGAAGCCGAGCGGCGCGAGATGCTCTTTGTCGACGCAACCTGTCCCCTGGTGTCGAAGGTGCATATCGAGGCCGAGCGCCATTCAGCGAATGGTTTGCAGATCGTCATGATCGGTCATGCGGGGCATCCCGAAACGGTCGGAACCATGGGTCAGTTGCCCGATGGCGAGGTCATCCTGGTGGAAACGCCCGAGGATGTGGCGACGATCACGCCGCGCAACCCGGACAAGCTTGCCTTCATCACCCAGACGACGCTTTCGGTCGATGACACGGCAGCAGTCGTCGAAGCCCTTCAGGTTCGGTTTCCGCAGATCGTCGGTCCCCATAAGGAGGACATCTGCTACGCAACGACCAATCGTCAGGCGGCAGTGAAAGAGATGGCTCCGAAGATCGACGCGCTGCTGGTCGTGGGCGCCCCGAATTCGTCAAACTCGAAACGTTTGGTCGAGGTTGGTCAGGCTGCGGGCTGTCCCTACGCCATTCTGGTACAGACCGCCGCCGACATCGACTGGCGTGCGCTCGAGGGTGTGGGCGCCGTTGGGATTACCGCTGGCGCAAGCGCGCCCGAGGTTCTGGTCGAAGGGGTCGTGAACGCCTTCGAAGCGCGCTTCGATGTCGACATCGAACGGATTGTGACAGCGGAAGAGAACGTCTCGTTCAAGATGCCGCGCGTGCTGCGCCAGGCGAGCTGAGGCCACGCGGCATGGGCGGAGACGACGGCACGCTTGAGTTTTACACGCGTGAAGCCGAACAGTATGCCGAGTTTTCTGCGGGCCATTCTCCGACCGATATCATGGATGCCTTCGCGGATCTGGTGCCCGCTGGCGGTACCGTGCTGGATTTTGGATGCGGTTCGGCCTGGGCGGCCAACCGGTTTCAGGGGATGGGCTTTGTTGTCTCGGGCTTTGACGGGTCAGCAGGTCTGGCAGAGCAGGCGCGCGCGCGATACGGCATCGACGTCGCCGTCGGACGTTTCGAGGAGTTCTCCGACATCCAGGCCTATGACGGCATCTGGGCGTCGTTCTGCCTGTTGCATGACAGCCGCGCGGCGCTTCCGGGGCATCTGACGCGGCTTCAGCAAGCCTTGCGGCCGGGCGGTGCGCTTTACGTTGGATTGATCTCTGGAGACGGCGAACAGCGTGACGGTTTCGGCCGCCTCTACACCTATTTCAGCGAAGTAGAGATGCGGAGAGCCCTTGAAGCCGCCGGATTCTCGATCTTGGATGTGAAGTTGACGCCAGGCAAACGGTATGACGGCGCGCCGATCGAAGAACTGCATCTCTACGCACGAAAGGCCTGAGCCACCATGCCGGATCTCGTCGCATATACGGATGGGGGATGTTCCGGGAACCCCGGACCGGGCGGATGGGGCGTGGTCCTGCAGGCGCTGGACGGGGAGACGGTGGTCAAGGAGCGCGAGATCAGCGGCGGTGAGGACGAGACGACCAACAACCGCATGGAACTGACGGCCGCAATCCAGGCCCTGAAGGCGCTGGACCGTCCGTCGCAGATCACGATCATCACGGATTCGACCTATGTGCGTGATGGAATCACGAAGTGGATTCATGGCTGGAAGCGCAATGGCTGGAAGACGGCTGCGAAGAAGCCGGTGAAGAACGATGACCTCTGGAAATCACTGGATGCTCTCTGCTCTGGACACGGTGTCACCTGGAACTGGGTGAAGGGACATGCCGGGACCGATGGCAACGAGCGCGCAGACCAACTGGCGACTCAGGAGATCAAGGATCGCAAAGCCGAGGCAAAGTCATCTGCTGACAAGAGTTGATCCTTGGCTGGCGAGCCGTTCCTCCACAGCCATGTGTGAGGGCTGACGGCCGCAGAGCACAGCCCTGCAACGGCCTGGCGTCGAATTTACCAGGTTTGCTAACCACCCGCATTCACACGAAAAATCCGATCAGCATTGCTGTTGCGTCGTTTTTTCGCCACTTTCATGATATCATTGTTCTGTATTCGAAGTGTTGGGATTTCCGGTTCGAGATCGCACTGTGAGGGGCTTTGACAGTCATGATACCTGTCCGGATGTTGCAGTTGAATGAACGTACCTAAGAGTAACGGGAGCGCACAGTTCAGTTTTGATTCGGCCGACCTCACTCGAGAGTCGGTTCTGTTGCATTTCGCGACTGATTTTCTGGTCGCTGGCGCCTATTTGTTGCTGCTCTTCGTGATCGTATATCTCAATCGCCGGAAGTACATTTCGCTGGTTGTCCCGCGACAGACTTATCTGGTGACCTTCGGAATTGTTCTGACACTGACTTTTTGTCTGTCGCTGATGTCTCTGGCGGTGCCAGTCGTCGACACCTATCTGGTCTACAAGCTCGTCATGGCGCTGATGATGATCACGGTCGTCATCGGAATCTGGCGCGTTGTTCCAAGGGACATCGATCCGTTTGAACAGCAACGGCTGCAACGCGAAAACGTCTTCCTGAACAATGCAGTCGAGAAACAGCGCAGCACCGAGATGCAGCTTGAGGACGCGTTGGGCAGTGTCGAGCAGCGCGTTGCCGAGCGGACATCCGAACTGAGTTCGCTCAACCTGCGGCTGGAGAAAGAGATCATCGAGCGCCGTTTGTCCGAGGAACGCGCCGCCGAAGGCAAGCGCCGGATGGACGAGCTGATCATGCGTACGAACACCGCGATGGTGTTTGTCGATACGGATGCGACGATCCAGGACTGCAATCATGCATTGGCCCAGCTTCTGGGTCGTGGCACGATCGAAGAACTCTCCGGGCGCAAATTGGGCCGGCTGCTGGGACTGCGGGACGAGACGCCAATTGCGCACCTGATCGACGAAACCTTGCGCCAGGGAACGTTTTCGACCGAACTGGACGCGCTGCCGCCTGCCCGCGGCAAGATCAATATCGAAGCGAACGCGGTCGCAACGGTTATGGACGGACGGCCATGCGTCATGGCGCTGTTCCGGGACGTTTCCGAACGCAAGGCCGAGGAGCGCGAGCTTCTGCAATCGCGCGAGGCTCTGGCCGCAGCGCTCGAGGTTGCCCGCAAGGCCAATGCAACGCGGTCGGATTTCCTGGCCAAGATGAACCACGAACTGCGCACGCCGCTGAACGGCATCATCGGTCTCAGCGAGATCCTGCGCCACAAGGCGGCGAGCCGTGCGGTTCCGGGCGCCGAGGTGCGCAAGTTCTCCAGCAACATTCATCAAAGCGGCATGCACCTGCTCAGCGTCGTCGACGATCTGCTGGACCTGTCGCGTCTCGACTCGGGCACCCGCGAGTTCAGTCCGACCCCGATTGTCGTCCGGGCAGAGATCGAAGCCGCAGTCCTGACGCTTGCAACGATCGCCGAGAAGAAACGCATTGCCATCAAGAACATGTGCAGCGGCGAGCTTGAGTGGATGGTGGATCAGCGCGCCTTCAAGCAGATCATCATCAATCTGGTGAACAACGCGGTGAAGTTCTCACCACCCGGCTCCACGGTCCGGGTCACCGTAACGACGACACCGGATGCGTTGTCTCTGCATATCAAGGACGAAGGTCCCGGCATCGACAAAGCGGATCAGGACCGCATCCTGCTGCCGTTCGGACGTGGTGAACATGCGCGTGCAAACAAGATCGATGGCGTGGGGCTGGGCCTGACGATCGTCTCCGAGCTCTTGAAGCTTCAGGGCGGGCGCATTCTGATCGACAGCGATAAGGGACGCGGCGCCACCTTCACCGCAGTGTTCCCATCCGTCGAACAGGTCATCCATTCCGAAGCGGGCACCCACTAGTGGATTGACTCAGACATTTGGTATCCAATCGCCGCATTCTCTTATCCAAATGTCTGAGTCGGAAAATCCACTAGAAAACAAATAGTTGCTAGTGGTTCTATTGATCGAGACGTTTGCTTGCGAGGATGCTGCCGCGGGATACAAACGTCTCGATCGAACCACTAGCGGGCTGCAGTCTTCCAACTCTCATTCATTGAAGTGACGTTAGCGACATCCAGACGTCGCAAATTGACCGTCGCTAATGAAAAATTCAGGCAAAATTTCATGGAGAGACTCGCAGGCTGAGGGGAAGCAGTGTCAGACGCCGCGGCGCACGAGGCAATGGATGCCCTTGATCCCGGCTTTGCAGCCTTGGGCGGAGACCTCAGAGCCTTGCGCAAGGCGCGCGGCATGACGCTTACGGAACTGGCGCTGAAAGTGGGCCGGTCGGTCGGCTGGCTCAGCCAGATCGAGCGAAACCTGACCGAACCATCCATCGATGACCTGCGGAAGCTGGCAGGTGCACTCGATCAACCGATTTCACTCTTTTTCGGCGCACCCGATGCGCCCGCGGACGAACGTGGTCATGTTGTGCGGGCGGATGCCCGGCGCTCCCTGGGAACCACAGGCGAAGGACTGGTCGAGCAACTGCTTTCACCCGATCTGGGTGGATCCTTCGAGATCGTCCGATCAGTCTTCGCACCCGGCGCCGAACTGGCCGAGGCTGTGACCCGCCCAACAGAGGAAGCCGGGTACATCGTGTCCGGCGCGCTGGACCTGAGCATCGGGGACCGCACCTATCACCTGACTGAAGGCGACAGCTTCCGCTTCAAGGGCGAGCCCTATCGCTGGCACAATCCATCGGACAAACCCTGCATCGCGATCTGGGTGATCGCGCCGCCGGTGTATTGAGGGCGCCCGGATGCCGGAATTCGAGCTTTTCACCATCCTCGCGTTCATGGGTGCTTCGGTCGCGCTCTACCTGACGCCCGGTGCCGACATGATGTTCATCAGCGCCTCGGGTGCTGCGGGTGGAAAGCGCAGCGGCATGATGGCGGGCCTCGGCGTCTCGCTGGGTTCTCTCAGCCATACCGTCTTCGCGGTTCTCGGCGTGGCCGCGCTGATCCAGACATCGGACTTGACCTATGACCTGCTGCGTTATGCCGGAGCCGCCTACCTGATCTATCTCGCGATTCAGACCTGGCGGGCCCCCGCGCCCGAACCCGGCACCCAAGGTGTTGCCGATGGCTGGCGGGCATTCCAGCGCGGCGCGCTGACGAACCTCTTGAACCCGAAGGTCTCGATCTTCGTGCTGGCGTTTCTGCCGCAATTCGCGGACCCCAAGATCGGCCCGGTCTGGCTACAGATCGCAATCCTGGGCACGATCTTCTCGCTGGCGAGCATCCCGTTCAACTGCGCCTATGGTGCGGTGGCGGGGATCTTCACCGATGCGTTGCGCAGGATGGGCCGGTCGCTGAACCGGATCTGCGCGCTTGTTTTCTGCGGGCTGGCAGCCCGCCTTGCGAGCATTTGAGAGAGGTGTCGATGTCCTGCATCTCCTCCTCGACCCTGCCCTGCCCGGGGCGCCAGAACCGGTCGCTATTCGGACCGGTTGTCGAGCATGTAACGCGTTGCGACCACGCAGTTGCCCTCCGTGAGATTGCACATGACGACCTTGCCCTCGGCGGCCGTAATGGTCTCGACGGTGCCGCCCTGGGCTTCGCAGAACGCCGCGGCGGCCTGTTCGGTTTCAGTCATCGTCGCAACGGCCGAGGCTGCCTCGCCCGCATCGGGAGTCGCGAGATCCTCGCCAGGTTGCGAAACAAAGAACCATACGCCCGCTATGACAATGAGCGCGACGGCAGCGACCATAGTGACCCGGTTCATGACGTTCCTCCGTTGTTGTCTAGGAACTCATTGTCACCCGGGCGCAACAGAATCACATTGACCTGTGACAAATCCATCAATCCTTCCCAGCGACAAACAACAGGAGATCGGCATGGCTGAGATCCCTTCCACGGCCCGTGTGGTCATCATCGGCGGAGGCGCCGTCGGCATCTCGGCGCTCTATCACCTGGCACTTGCAGGTTGGACCGACTGCGTCGTGATCGAGAAAAACGAACTGACCGCCGGTTCGACCTGGCATGCGGCGGGCAACGTGCCCACGTTCTCGGCCTCGTGGTCGGTGATGAACATGCAGCGTTATGGCACCGAGCTGTACAGGGGGCTGGCCGAGAAGGTCGACTACCCGATGAACTATCACGTCACCGGCTCGATCCGGCTGGCGCACTCCAAAGAGCGGATGCAGGAGTTCGAGCGCGTTCGTGGCATGGGCCGTTACCAGGGCTTGGATATCGAGATGTGCTCGGTCCAGGACCTGAAGGACCGCTACGAATACCTGGAACTGCACGATCTGGAAGGCGGACTCTACGACCCTTACGACGGCGACATCGATCCCGCGCAGCTAACCCAGGCGCTGGCCAAGGGTGCGCGCGATCTTGGCGCGCAGATAGTCCGGTTCTGCGGGGTCACCGGCGCGCGCCGTGAGGGCAACGAATGGATAGTCTCGACCGACAAGGGCGACTTCCGCTGCGAGTACGTCGTCAACGCCGCCGGGTATCGGGCGCAGGAAGTCGGCAAGATGTTCGGGCGCTTCGTGCCGATGGTCTCGATGTCCCACCAGTACATCCTGTTCGATGAACTCGACGTCATCAAGGAACGGACGGAACGGACCGGCGGCAAGCTGCCGTTGCTGCGCGACGTGGACTCCTCGTACTACCTGCGTCAGGAGAAGAACGGCTTCAACCTCGGCCCCTACGAGCGCAACTGCAAGGCACACTGGATCACGCCGGAAGATCCGATGCCCGAGGATTTCAGCTTCCAGCTCTATCCCGACGATCTCGACCGGCTGGAGTGGTATCTGGAAGATGCCATGGCCCGCGTGCCGCTGATGGCGGAAAGCGGCGTCTACAAGGTTATTAACGGGCCGATCCCCTATATGCCGGACGGCAATCCGAACATCGGGCCAATGCCCGGCGTGCCGAACGCGTTCGAGGCCTGTGTCTTCACCTTCGGCATCGCCCAGGGCGGCGGGGCCGGCAAGGTGCTGGCCGAGTGGATCACCGAGGGAGGCACCGAAAGGGACATGTGGTCGTGCGACCCGCGCCGGTTCGGCAAATGGTGCGATCAGGACTACGCGACGGCCAAGGGTATGGAGGTCTACGGCCACGAGTACGCGATGCACTTCCCGCATCACGCATGGCCCGCCGGGCGCGACAAGCGGCTGGGCCCGAACGATGCCAAGGTCAAGGAACTGGGCGGCCAGATGGGTGCCTTCAATGGCTGGGAACGCGCACTTTGGTTTGCCAAGACCGGCGACGATACCTCGGAAGAAGCCACGCAGACCTGGATGCGCGAGGGGCCCTGGGAACCGCGCGTCAAGGAGGAATGCGAAGCGGTCCGCGATGCGTGCGGTGTGCTCGACCTTCCCGGCTTCTCGCGCTTCAACCTGACGGGCGAGGGTGCAGCGGAATGGTTGCGCGGCATGATAGCCGGTGGCCTGCCGAAGGCCGGGCGTATGAACCTCGGATACTTCCCGGACGACAAGGGCCGCATCGTGACCGAGATGTCGTTGATGCGCCATGGCGAGGATCACTTCACGCTGATCACCGCGGCTGGCGCCGAGTGGCATGACTGGGAGCTGTTGGAGAAATCGCTTCCGGCGGGCCTGACACTGACAAACCATACCGACGAATACGCGACACTGATCGTCTGCGGACCGACGGCGCGTGATCTTCTGTCGGGCATCGGCGAGGCAGATTGGACATTGCCGTGGCTAAGCCACCAGCAAGGCACTGTTGCAGGCAAGCCGGTCCTGTTGGCGCGCGTTTCCTTCGCCGGTGAACTCGGTTGGGAAGTTCATGCGCTGAATGCCGATATACCGGCGGTCTACGATGCGGTTCTGGCCGCGGGCGCGAAGCCATTCGGGATGTTCGCGCTGGATAGCCTGCGGATTGAGAAGGGCTATCGGGCGTGGAAGGGCGATCTGTCGACCGACTATACGTTGCTGGAAGGTGCTCTCGACCGGTTCGTCAAGCTCGACAAGCCGCAGGACTTCCCCGGCAAGCAGGCGCTTCTGAACCAGAAGCAGCAGGGCGTGCAGAAGCGTTTCGTGACCATGACGGTCGATGCGGGCGACTGCGACGCGCCGTATATGTCGACCGTCTGGGTGAACGGCGATGTTGTGGGCGAGACGACCTCGGGTGCCTGGGGATACCGTGTCGGCAAGTCGATTGCACTGGGCACGATAAAGGTGGAGCACACCGTGCCCGGCACCGAAGTGGAGATCGAGATCTTCGGAGAGCGGCGTAAGGCTGTGGTGCAAGAAGATCAGCCGCTCTGGGATCCGAAGAACGAACGATTGCGCGCGTAAGCAGCGGGGCTAACCCCGCGCAACGCATGGTTGGGAGGCCAACGCATGACAGATATCGTACTGCTTGACGGCGGGATGGGCCAGGAGCTTGTCCGCCGCTCGAAGGATCCGGCGCACCCTCAATGGGGCGCGTGGGTCATGATGAACGAACCCGAAGTGGTTCAAGGTCTGCACGAGGACTACATCCGTGCGGGCGCGAAGGCGATCACCATCAATGCCTATTCGATCAACCGCAGCCGCCTAACTGCATTCAATATGGCTGAGCGGTTGGGTGAGTTGCAGGGCATCGCGCTGGACATTGCGTCACGCGCGCGTGACGCTTTTGACTCTGAAACCACGATACTGGGCTGCCTGCCGCCGCTGATCGGGTCCTATCATCCCGAACTGATGCCGCCAGAGGCCGACACGTTCGAGGAATACCGCGAGGTCGTGTCCCTGCAGGCGGACCGTGTCGATGCCTTCATCTGCGAAACCATGGGGTCTGCGACCGAGGGGCGCCTGGCGGCAACCGCAGCCTGCGAAAGCGGTAAGCCGGTCTGGGTTGCCTGGACGCTGGACGAAGCCGTTGCCGAGGACGGCAAACCGCGCTTGCGCTCGGGCGAGACGGTTGCAGAAGCCGTTGCGGCGCTTGGCGACCTACCGGTCGAGGCAATCATGTTCAATTGCACAGCGCCCGAGGCGATGACGGCTGGCATGGACACGCTGATCGCGACGGGTAAGCCAACGGGCGGATACGCGAACGGCTTCACGCCGATCCCGAAGGAATTCACCCTGGGGCAGACTGTCGACATGATCGGCAAGCGCAGGGATCTCGATCCGGCGGGCTATGCCAAACACGCGATGGGTTGGGTCGCGCGCGGGGCGCGCATCATCGGCGGATGCTGCGAAACCTCGCCGGACCATATCGCGGAGTTGAAGACCCAGTTGGAGGCCAAGGGCCATCGCGCCGTCGGTCGCCTCATGCCGGAGTCCCTGTGATGGAAATCACCCTGCTCGACGGTGGCATGGGACAGGAGCTTTGCCACCGGTCGTCCAACCCGATTCACGCAGAATGGGGCGGCTGGGTGATGCGCAACGAGCCGCATCTGGTTCGTGAACTGCACGAGGATTACTTGCGCGCGGGTGCCGGGGTGATCACGCTGAACACCTATGCCACCACCCCCCGGGTCAGCGAAGACACGCACGGCCAGACCCGCGACTTCGAGGGTGAGCAGAAACTGGCGATCGAACTTGCCTCGGACGCGCGCGAGGCCGCTGGTTCAGCCGCGCGGATTGCAGGAAGCCTGCCGCCGCTGAGTTGGTCCTACCGTCCCAGCCTTGTCGAGGCGTTTGACCGCAACGTCGCGGACTACCGCAAGATCGTCGAGGTCGAGGTCGATCATGTCGACCTCTTCATCTGCGAGACGATGTCGACCGCTGAAGAAGGCCGCGCTGCTGCGACCGCGGCTTGTGAAAGCGGCAAGCCGGTCTGGGTGTCGTGGACGCTGGCACCGGCACTGGCCGAGGACGGTACGGCCCGGCTGCGGTCGGGCGAGACGATTGCCGAGGCCTGTGCTGCACTCGACGGCTTGGATGTCGCGGCTCTGCTGGTCAATTGCTCGACACCGGAAGTGACGATCGTGGCCCTGCCCGGTCTCGCCCGCGACGGACGGCCATTTGGTGCGTATGCCAATGCGTTCTCTGCCGATCTCAGCGCCTATGCGCCGGGTGAGACGGTCGAAGTGATCGAGAACCGTACCGATCTGGATCCCCCTGCCTATGCCGGGCATGTGCTGAGCTGGATCGAGACGGGCGCGACGATTGTCGGGGGATGTTGCCAGACGACGCCCGCGCACATCGCCGAGGTCGCAAGACAGGTATCGGCGTCCGGGCACCGCCTGGTCGGGAGCGCCTGATGCTCAGCGCCGCGCTGCAGGACTTCGTCAATGAATGGCGGCTTGGCCATCTGGCGACGGTCGGACCGGAAGGGCCGAACGTCTCTCCCAAAGGCACGTTCCAGGCCTTGGACGCCCAGAGGATCGCCTTTGCCGAGATCCGGTCGCCGAACACGAAGGCGAACCTCGCGCACGACACGCGGGTCGAGGTCAACATGGTCGACGTGTTCGCCCGCAAAGGCGCGCGGTTTCGCGGCACGGCGGCGTTCTATCCGATTGGGTCCCAGACGGCGGACGCGCTAGCCCCCCGTTGGACTGAATTGTTCGGTGCCGATCTGCTGAAGCTGTCCAGCGGGTTCGTCGTCATTGACGTGACATTGGCCAAACCGCTGACGACCCCGGCCTACGATGTCGGCGCGACCGAGCAGGCGCTGCGCGAGGATTACCTCGCCCGTTTTACCGCCATGCAGACCGCATGGCTGACTCAGCACGAAAAGGATTGATCCATGGCTGACCTGCCCACCAAGGCGCGTGCAGTGATCATCGGGGGCGGCGTGTCCGGCTGCTCGGTCGCGTATCATCTGGCAAAGCTTGGCTGGACCGATGTCGTGCTGCTTGAGCGTAAGCAGTTGACCTGCGGGACGACGTGGCACGCGGCGGGGCTGATCGGGCAGTTGCGTCCGAACCAGAACATGACGCGCCTGGCGAAGTATTCGGCCGACCTCTACGTGAAGCTGGAAGCCGAGACCGGGGTTGCGACCGGGATGCGGCAGAACGGCTCGCTGACCGTCGCACTGACCGAAGAGCGGCGCGAGGAGATCCTGCGTCAGGCGGCGTTGGCGCGTGCCTTCGGCGTCGACGTGAACGAGGTCTCACCGGCCGAGGTCAAGGCGATGTATCCGCATCTGAACATCGATGATGTGATCGCTGCCGTTCATCTGCCGCTGGATGGGCAGGCGGACCCGGCAAACATCGCCCTGGCTTTGGCCAAGGGCGCGCGCCAGAACGGCGCGAGGATCGTCGAGGGCGTCAAGGTCACGGACATTCATCAGTCGAATGGCCGGGTCTCGGGCGTCTCCTGGGCGCAGGGTGGCGCGGAGGGCAGGATCGATGCGGATGTCGTGATCAACTGCGGTGGGATGTGGGCGCGAGAGGTCGGTGCGATGGCAGGGTGCGCGGTGCCTCTGCATGCCTGCGAGCACTTCTATATCGTCACCGAGCCGGTCGAAGGTCTGACGCAGTTGCCTGTCCTGCGCGTGCCGGACGAGTGCGCCTATTACAAGGAAGACGCGGGCAAAATGATGCTGGGCGCGTTCGAGCCCAAGGCCAAGCCCTGGGGCATGGCGGGCATCCCCGAGGATTTCGAATTCGACCAGTTGCCCGAAGATATTGACCATTTCGAGCCGATCCTGGAGATGGGGATCAACCGGCTGCCGATGTTGGGCGAGGCCGGGATCCACACCTTCTTCAACGGGCCCGAAAGCTTCACGCCGGACGACCGGTACTATCTGGGCGAGCATCCGGAATTGCGCGGCATGTGGGTCGCGGCGGGATACAACTCGATCGGGATTGTGTCGTCCGGCGGGGCTGGCTGGGCGCTCGCACAGTGGCTTGAAGACGGTGCAGCACCGTTCGATCTATGGGATGTCGACATCCGCCGGGTCCAACCGTTCCAGAAGAACCGGAGCTATCTGAAGGAACGGGTGAGCGAGACGCTGGGCCTGCTTTATGCCGATCACTTCCCCTATCGACAACCCGAGACGGCGCGCGGTGTTCGGCGCTCGCCCTTCCACGCGCATCTGAAGGCAGCGGGTGGTGTCTTCGGCGAGACGGCAGGATGGGAACGGCCGAATTGGTTCGCGGTGAACGGACAGGAACCGGCATATCAATACACATGGAAACGGCAGAACTGGTTTGAGAACAATGCCGCCGAGCATATGGCAATCCGCACGGCTGTCGGCATGTACGACATGTCGAGCTTCGGAAAGATCCGCGCCGAGGGTCCGGACGCGGAAGCGGTGCTGAACCGGATCTGCGGTGGCAACATGTCGGTGCCCGTGGGCAAGATTGTCTACACGCAGTTCCTGAACGCGAAGGGCGGAATTGAAGCGGACGTCACCGTAACCCGGATCCGCGAAGACCTGTACCTGATCATCACGCCTGCAGCGACGGCGATCCGCGACATGAGCTGGCTGAAGCGCCACGTGGGCGATGCTCGCGTCGTCTTCACCGATGTGACGGTCGGCGAGGGCTGCTTGGCCGTGATGGGACCGAAGGCGCGGGACTTGTTGGCATCGGTCAGCCCGCACGATTGGTCGAACGACAACCACCCGTTCGGATGGGCGCACGAGATCGAGATTGGCATGGGCCTCGCCCGGGCGCACCGTGTGACCTATGTCGGCGAGCTTGGATGGGAGATCTATGTCAGCTCGGATCAGGCAGGGCACGTTTTCGAGGTGCTGCACGAGGCTGGTGCCGATCACGGTTTGAAGCTGTGCGGGATGCACACGATGGACACGTGCCGGATCGAGAAGGCGTTTCGCCACTATGGGCACGACATCACCGATGAAGACCATGTGCTCGAAGCCGGACTGGGCTTTGCGGTGTCGAAGACCAAGAACGACTTCATTGGTTGCGATGCCGTGCAACGCAAGCGCGACGAAGGGCTTTCGGCGCGCATGGTGCAGTTCAAGCTGACCGATCCAGAGCCGCTGCTCTATCACAACGAACCGGTGATCCGGGACGGCGAGATCGTCGGATACCTTTCATCTGGAAATTATGGGCATCACCTGGGGGCCGCCATCGGGATGGGCTATGTGCCATGCGCGGGAGAGACAACCGATCAAGTTTTGGCGTCTTCCTACGAGATCGACGTCGCGGGAACACGGGTGGTGGCTGAAGCCTCGTTGAGACCGATGTATGATCCGAAGTCCGAACGCGTGCGCATTTAGGTCAGCGGACGGCGCTGGCGCGCCGACGCCTTTTCAGCGAACAGAGCCCTCCACCGCCCCCCCCCGCCCGGCGGTTTCGGGCTCGTTTCGCGAGGGATCTTGTGACGGAAGCCTTTCTGACGCTGGCCCTGTTGTGGCTGTTGGCTGCGATGACGCCGGGGCCAAATTTTTTCGCTGTCATGCACGTCGCTGCCGGCCAGGGACGGCGCGCGGCCGTTGCTTGTGCGCTGGGCACTGTCGTTGCGACTGGCGTCTGGGCGCTGGCCGGGTTCTTCGGATTGAAGGCGCTGTTTGTGGCGTTGCCAGCCACAGCGGCGGTCATCAAACTGGCTGGTGCTGCCTATTTGATCTGGGTCGCAGTGAATCTTTGGCGCAGTGCGCGCGCTGTTGACGCGACCAGCGCACCCGCCCGAACCGGCCGCGCGTTTCTATTCGGTCTGGCGACAAACCTGGCGAATCCGAAAACGGCTGCCTTTGCGGCATCACTGTTCGCGGTTGCCTTACCAGCAGATACATCCATCGAGCTTTCCCTGGCGGCGGTCATCATGATCTGTGCGATCTCGACGAGTTGGTATGCAATCGTGTCTCTGGTCGGCTCAACCCGGCCATTTGCCTCGGCTTATGTTCGCAGCCGTGCGCTGATCCTGCGCCTGACAGCCGTGATCTTTGCGGGCTATGGCGGGAAGCTGGCGGCGGACGCCCTGCTGGAGGACTGAAATGGATCGCAAGGATTATCGCCACTGGGCGCACAAGGCGGCGGACTGGGGTGCGAGCTATCTGGAGGATGTCGTCGACCGCCCGGTCCGGGCGCAGGTTTCGCCGGGCGAGATAGCTGCGCTGATAGGCGATGGACCACCCGAAGCTGGCGAGGGAATCGAGCCGGTCTTTGCGGATTTCGAGCGGATCGTGCCAGATGGCATGACGCATTGGCAGCATCCCCGGTTCTTTGCCTATTTCCCGGCCAACGCCGCCCCGGTCAGCATGATCGCGGACATGCTGACGACGCAGATGGCCGCGCAATGCATGTTGTGGCAGACCTCGCCCGCAGCGACCGAGATCGAGATCAAGATGGTCGACTGGCTGCGCCAGGCGATCGGGTTGCCGGGCGGGTTCAAGGGCACGTTGCAGGACAGTGCCACCACAGCGACCTTCTGCGCCGTGCTGACGATGCGCGAGAAGGCGCTGGATTGGGCAGGCAATCGTGACGGATTATCGAGCGGGCCGCGTCTTCGCGTCTATGCCTCGGCGCAGACCCATTCCTCGATCGACAAGGCAGTGCAACTGGCCGGGATCGGGCGCGAGAACCTGGTAAAGATCCCGACGCGCGCCGATTATGGCATGGACCCGGCAGCACTCGCCGAGGCGATCGCGGCGGATCGGGCCGCGGGACACACCCCGGCGGGGATCGTGATCTGTACCGGCGGAACCTCGATCGGAGCGATGGATCCGGTGGCAGAGATCATGGATGTCGCCGAAGCCGAGGGGCTTTACACCCATGTTGATGCAGCTTGGGCAGGATCGGCGATGATCTGCCCAGAGTACCGACACTTTTGGGACGGCGCCGAACGGGCGGACTCGATTGTCTTCAACCCGCACAAATGGCTCGGCGCCCAATTCGAATGCTCGGCCCATTTCCTGCGCGATCCCGGGGAACTGATCCGCACGGTTGGTTTACGTCCGGATTACCTGAAAGGCCCAGGCGACGAGGACATCGTCAACTTCAATGAATGGTCGGTGCCGCTGGGCCGCAGGTTTCGAGCGCTGAAGGTCTGGTTCTTGCTGCGGGCCTATGGGCTGGACGGGCTTCGCGCCCGCATTCGCGACCACGTTGCCTGGACCGAGGAGGCGTGCGAACGCCTGCGCGCCCATGACAGGCTGGAGATCGTGACGGAGCCGTCACTATCGCTGTTCACCTTTGCCCACGTGGACGGTGACGGACCGACACAAGCGCTGTTGGAGGCGCTGAACGATGATGGCCGGATCTATCTGACCCAGACTTCGCACAAGGGACGCTACGTGATCCGCATGAGCATCGGGCAGTTCGACACGGCCCGCGAAGACGTGGTCTACGGGTGCGATGTGATCGAAGAGATGGCGGAGAAACTGACATGACGCGCACCCAGAAAGTCGCTGCATTCCGGGCCTTGCATGTGCCGGGACGCCCGTTTGTTATGCCCAACCCGTGGGATCTGGGTTCGGCCAAGGTGTTGGCCGGATTGGGGGCGAAGGCGCTCGCGACGACCTCGTCAGGCCATGCGTTCACGCTGGGCCGCCGGGACATGGGTCATGTCAGCCGGGACGAGGCGCTGGAACATGCAGCCGGGATCTGTGGTGCTGTCGATGTCCCCGTGAGCGGCGATTTCGAGAACGGCTATGGCGCAACTCCCGAGACAGTTGCCGAAACGATCGGCATGGCCGCAGAAGCCGGGTTGGCGGGGGTGTCCATCGAAGACACGGACCTTCCCGGAACCGGCGCGTATGAATTCGACCACGCCGTGGCGCGCATCGAAGCTGCGGTCGAGGCTGCGCACAACGCGGATATCGTCCTCTGTGGGAGGGCAGACGGATGGCTGACCCGGTCCTATGACGCCGCCGAGGCCGTGCGCCGCTGCCGGGCCTTCGCCGAGGCAGGGGCAGCGGTCATTTATGCGCCGCTGGTCAAGGACGAGGTCCTTCGGGAGCTTTGCACAATCGGTCCTGCGGTCAACGCACTCGCGGCAGGCAAGACGACCGAATTGTCGGTTTCAGAACTGGGGGAGATCGGTGTTGCGCGTGTTTCGATCGGAGGGACGTTGGCGCGGCTCGCGCAGATGAGCCTGCTCGACGCTGCGCGCGCAATCCTGAACGATGGCGATCTAACGCCCCTGGGACGTGCGGCGTCGGGATCCGAAATCGATACACTGCTGGACGACTAATGGGTCGTTCGGGATGCTTTCGTGCCGCGCCCGCATGGTCGAGAGCAAACGTGTCGGTTATCTGAGCCACGAGCAACCGACTGTTTTCTAGCGGATCCTACGACACGGACGTTTGGGTCCGGGATTTTGCGAAGCACGCACCAAGGGTCTCAGCCGGTCGACTAGGCCCGGTTTCTGTCGCGAAATCGTCTCAATACCGACTTCCGTGTCGGGATTGGCATAGCATCGACACCGTCCGCGTGGCCCGCTTCGCCAAAGAGTGCGCGGGGTCCGTGATGGACGATCTGCATATTTTCGAGCTTGTCAGCCGAACCATCGGTGCAAACCGGGGGCGTGCTGCGCGTGGGTCGCCTGCCTGATCCGTTGACCAAATGGCAACAGAATTTCAGCAGGAGACACCATGAGCACTCAACCAGACGACACAGCGCCCCGCCGAACACGTAGAGCCGGAGGGCGCGCCGCACGCCAGGCATTGCGCGCGGCGCCGCTGGCCGAGGATATTCGCCCCGTGAGGGCGGGCATGGACGGCGGGCTATACCGTCCGCTTTCGGACGCGGACGTGCAGCGGATCCATCATGCGGCGCTCGACGCGATGGAGCAGATCGGGTTCGCCGATGCGCCGGAGAGCGGGATCGAAATCCTGACAGGCGCCGGTGCGACCCTGGGCGACGACGGTCGCATCCGCATTCCGCGTGCGCTGACCGAGGATATGCTGGCCGTCGCAGCGCGCGAGATCACGTTGTGTGGCCAGGATCCAAAGCACGACCTGCAGCTAAGCGGTAATCGCGTGCACTACGGCACGGCCGGAGCCGCTGTGCACATGGTGGATGTCGAGAAACGTGAGTATCGCGAGTCCACGTTGCAGGATCTGTACGACGCCGCACGGATCGTCGAGCAGTTGGACAACGTGCATTTTTTCCAGCGCCCGATGGTTTGTCGTGATGTCGAGGACAACTACGATCTGGACATCAACACGCTCTACGCTTGTGCGCGCGGGACGACGAAGCACGTGGGCACGTCGTTCGTTCAGCCCGACCACATGCCCGGCTGCCTCGAGCTTCTGCACACTCTGGCGGGCGGCGAAGAGAAGTGGCGCGAAAGGCCGTTCTTCTCGAACTCGAACTGTTTCGTCGTGCCGCCGATGAAGTTCGCAACAGAATCCTGCGAAGTGATGGAGGCGGCGATCCACGGCGGAATGCCGGTGCTGCTGCTCTCGGCAGGGCAAGCCGGGGCAACCTCACCGGCACCAATTGCCGGGGCCATCGTGCAGGCGGTGGCAGAATGTCTGGCAGGCGTCGTCTATGTCAACGCGATCAAGCCGGGCCATCCTGCGAGCTTCGGGACGTGGCCGTTTGTGAGCGATTTGCGGACCGGGGCAATGTCGGGCGGCGCGGGTGAACAGGCGCTTCTGACCGCGGGTTGCGCCCAGATGCACAAGTTCTACGGCCTTCCGGGCGGGGCAGCGGCAGGTATTGCCGATGCCAAGTTACCGGACATGCAGACCGGTTGGGAGCAAGGCATCTCCAACGTCATGGCCGGGCTTTCGGGCCTGAACATGGTCTACGAGTCCGTCGGGATGCACGCCTCGCTGCTGGGTTTCTGTTTCGAAAGCCTGATCCTGGGCGACGATTTGTTAGGGCAGGCACTGCGCTGTGTACGCGGCATCGAGGTTAGTGATGACACCCTGTCAGTCGAGGTCATGAAATCGGTCTGCCTCGAGGGGCCGGGGCATTACCTGGGTCACGACCAGACCTTGGGCCTGATGCAGACCGAGTACATCTATCCCGCGCTTGGCGACCGGACCTCGCCCAAGGAATGGGCTGAGATCGGGCGTCCTGATCTGGTGCAGAAGGCGATTGTCCGCAAGCGACAGATCCTGGAGGAGGTCTATCCGATGCACCTTCCCGTCGAGCGTGACCGCGCAATTCGTGACGGCTTCAACATCCAACTGAGTCAGGCCGCCGTAGGCCTCTGAAAGCATTCGCGGGAAGGCTGCCCGAAGATATCCGCCGGAAACGGTCTTGTAGTCTTTCGGCAGGTAGATTGCGGGCGAACAATGATCTCGGCTACGGGTCGGATATGAAAGTCGTCCTGCATCTCGGCGCTCACAAGACCGCGAGCACCTATCTTCAGGCGCGCCTTGGGAACAGCACGAATGTGCTGGCGGGACGGCAGATCATGTATATCGGTCCTGAGGCGGTGCGCGAGGCGCTCAGCCGTGCAGGGTCATTGCAGTTTGCTGGGAAGGCCATCGCATTTCAGACGCGGCGCCGGTTGGTCCGGGCGATGGAAAAGCTGGTACACGATGCCGCCTGCGCCGGTGCTAACCGCGTGATCATCTCGGACGAGACGCTGCTGGGCAGGCTGTCCGAGATCCACGAAAACGGCCATCTCTTTGAACACGTACGGCGTAGATTGCGGGTGTTCCAGGACAGTTTTGGCGATGTCGACCTCAAGATCCTGCTCGCGGTCCGCGGCTTTGATGGGTTCCTGCCGTCGGTCTGGAGCCATATGGTCCTGAGGCGTGGCTACACACCGTTCGATATGGGGCGTGCGCGCGGGATGATTGATGCCCGGCGCCGGTGGTCGGATGTGGTCAAGGATGTTGCGAAGCCCTATCCAAACGCGCATCTCACGGTCTGGCGGTACGAAGACATGAAAGCGGTCGAGACGCGGGTGTTGCGCGCGTTTGCGGACGATTACGGCGTCTCGGCGATCGAACCAATCAAGTGGCGGGCGCTTTCGGGGCTTTCGGCTACGGCAGTCGAGGCATTGGAGAAACTGCGGACCGAAGGAACACCAACTGGGCCGGAGCAGGTGCGCAAGCTGTGGCGGCAGTATCCCAAGCCGAAAGGACACGCAGCTTTTCAGCCATTCGGCAACGACATGCTTGACCGACTACGGGCCGACTATGCGCAGGATCTTGAGCGTATCGCCGCGATGGAACAGGTGACTGTCTTGGCGCCCGACGAGCAATTCGGGAAAAACGTGCGGAAGAACGCTGAGGCGAGCCAGCCGGCGGCCAGTGCGACAAGGATCGACACGATTCCATAAACAGCAGGCCATTCATGCGCGGAGGTATAGATCCATCGACCGATCCCGGCACGACGTACCTCGACCCGGTCTTCGTAGGTGTCGAGCACCGTCCCATCCTTCAACAGAAAGATCCGGGCCTTGTAGTCGCCCTCGACGAGATTGGCGGGGAGCTGGATGCGCGTCTCGAACAGTGCATTGTCAATCAACGAGACAGTGCCTTCCTGACGGCTGTAGAGCCCCTGCTCTTCGCGAAAGAGAGCGACGGATGCCCGGTACTCTTCGCGGTCCTCGACCCAGGCGGGCGCGTCAATCAGGCGGATGACAAGGTCGAGCGCGATGCGGTGCCGGAAGTCCTCGGTCCAGCTCACGATATCCCGGAGTGGTCCAGTGGTCGCGACGGCGTAAAAACTGGGAGCGGCGTCGATCTCGACCCCCTTGCCGTTGATCCAGATCCCGAACTGGCGTTCCTTCTTGCGCACGTTGACCCGCTCGGTCGGTCCTGTGATTGCGACGATCACGTCAATCGCATCGGCTGGCAGATCGCCCACGGTTCGAATCGCGCCGTAGACGAACAGCTCGGTCCCGGTGAAATCGGTGGTCAGCGCAAGGTTGTGCTGGCTGAGGCTGGCAACAACGCGGTCTTCTGCCTGCGTAACAGGCCCGACCAACGCAATCGCCAGCGCCAGGATCGCAAACAGCCGGGTCAATGACCTGCACCCCCGCCTAGAGTGAAAAACTCGGACGGTGTTACGACCAGATCGAGCCCAAGCTTTACGCAAACGGCGAGAACCAGCAGCGCCAGCAGGATCCGCAGTTGTTCGGCTTTCAGGCGTGGTCCGACCCTGACACCGATCTGTGTGCCAACAACGCCGCCGACCAACAGGATCACGGCAAGTACCGCATCGACGGTCTGGTTGGTAATCGCGTGCATCAGGGTCGTCGCACCGGTCACGAACATGATCTGAAACAGCGACGTGCCGACGACAATGACTGCGGCCATCCCGAGCAGGTAGATCATCGCCGGGACCATGATGAAGCCGCCGCCGACGCCCATGATGGCCGCGAGCGTGCCGACCAGCATGCCGACCAGGAATGGCGGGATCGCCGAGATGTAGAGGTTCGAGGTGCGGAACCGCATCTTGAACGGCAGTCCATGCACCCAGTTGTGGCGCCGACGCTGGACCCTGCGCCCCTCCTTCTTGGCCTTGCGCATCGCGTTGATGCTTTCGACCAGCATCAGCGAGCCGACGAGCCCCAGGAAAACGACATAACAAAGGGCCACGACCAGATCGACCTGGCCGGTGGTTCGGAGCCCCGCAAAAATCTGGACACCGATCGCGGATCCGACAAGCCCGCCCGCCAGCAAAACCAGCCCCATCTTCATGTCGACTGTCTTACGGCGGATGTTGGCCAACACGCCGGAGAAGGAAGACGCGACGATCTGGTTCGCTTCGGTCGCGACAGCGACAGCCGGAGGGATGCCGATGAAGATCAGGAGTGGCGTCATGAGAAAGCCGCCACCGACCCCGAAAATCCCGGACAGGAAGCCCACGCCACCACCCAGCCCCAACAGAATGAAGGCGTTGACCGATACCTCGGCAATGGGCAGGTAGATGTTCATGGAGCACGTCCCGTGAGTGCCGCGCGCTTACAGTATGTTGCACTGCGGCACCAGTACCATCATTGCCGCAACGATGGCGCCAACTGCCGTTTTTCCCCGCGCTAACCGAGTCGAAACCCGATGCGATCATAGTGCTGTGGTTTCTGGGGATGATTTGAGGGACGTCATGGAGGGGATTGCGATCACGCTGAGTGCTGCCGGCCGTCCACTGCTGACGGCACCGGTCCGATCGTTGTCGCTAGACAGGGCCTCTGGCACGCAAGCAACACCTTCTCGCCCCGGCGATCCGGTGCAAAGATCAGGTGACGCGCGTTCGACACCTTCGACGCGGAACGAGCCGCCCGTCGATGTACGCGAGACCGGTGGTGGTTTTTCAGCCGATGCCCGACGCAACGCGGTCATTTCGAACTTTGCGCCAACGTCACCGGCAGGAGATACAAACACGCTAGGCACAGGTGCCATTGAGTCGGCTGATGGCCTGACGGATGCCGAGCGTGAACAGGTCGAGAAACTGAAGGCCCGTGATGCCGAGGTTCGCCGTCATGAACAGGCGCACGCCGCGGTTGGTGGCCAGTACGCCAGCGCCCCTTCATACACCTTTCAGCTCGGTCCGGATGGTAGGCGCTATGCCATTGGGGGCGAGGTGAAAATCGACATTGCACCCGTGCCCGGTGACCCCGAAGCGACGATCGATAAAATGACAGTCGTAAAGGCAGCGGCCCTGGCCCCGGCCGAACCGTCCGCTGCCGACCGCCAGGTCGCCTCACTAGCGGACGCACAACGGCTGGAAGCCGTAGCAGAGCTTGCAACGCAGCGTATTGAAGAGAGGTTCGAAGTGCCCGCAGAAACCGATCAGGACGGCGGCGCCGTCAAACCGAATCCAGTTGGATCCGCACCGGCCGACCAGCGTCTCGCCAATGCCACCAACCTGCTTGCGCGCGGCGAGGACACATTGCCCGGGCAGGAAATGAACATCGCCGCATAACCTTGGCCGCGATGCAATCTGGGTGTCTGATCTTCAGCCGCGCAGCTTGAAGCGCTGAATTTTGCCGGTGGCGGTCTTCGGCAAGTCTTCGCGCACCTCGATCCAACGTGGGTACTTCCAGTTGCCGACCGCGGCCTTCACATGGTCCTGCAATACCGGCACATCGATCTCGGTCGCCGAAGTCTTTGGAACCACAAACGCCTTTGGTTTCTCCAGCCCATCATCGTCCAGCGCAGGAACAATTGCCGCTTCAAGTACGGACGGATGCGAGATCAGAGCCTGTTCGACTTCAAAAGGCGAAACCCATTGGCCAGAAACTTTGAACATGTCATCGGTGCGACCGCAATAGATGTAGCGACCGTCGGCGCGCCGCGTGTACTTATCGCCCGTGCGGGTCCAGATGCCTTCAAAGGTCGCTCGGTTTTTCTCACGCTGGTTCCAGTATCCGTCCGATGCCGACGCCCCGCTTACGAGCAGTTCGCCGACTTCGTCGGACCCAACTTCTGTACCGTCCGGATCGACCAGGCGCAGGTCATATCCGGGTACTGCGACACCAGAGGTTCCGTACTCAAGCGACTCCGGCGCATTGGACAGGAAGATGTGCAGCATCTCGGTCGATCCAACGCCGTCCAGAATGTCCGTCCCGGTTTTCTGCCGCCAGCCGTGCCCGATCTCGGCCGGAAGCGCCTCGCCTGCTGAGATCGAAATACGTAGCCGGTCACTGCCCGGAACCGGATCTGCCCCCAGCGCGGCGAGGCTCGCTGCGTAGAGCGTCGGCACACCGCAATAAACGGTCGGCTGTACAGCGCGCATCACGTCGAACACAGCTTCCGGTGTGGGCCGGGTCGGCAAGAGTACGGTGGTCGCACCGACCGCCATCGGGAACGTCATTCCGTTGCCCAGACCATAAGCAAAGAACAGCTTGGCCGCCGAGAAGATCAGGTCATCCTCTCGAACGCCGAGGACCTGTGCCCCATAGGTGTCTGACGTCGCCTTGAGCGCAGAGTGCACATGGCGCACGCCTTTCGGCTGCCCCGTCGAACCCGAGGAATAAAGCCAGAAGGCGACGTCGTCGTCATCAACCTCTGCGATTGGTTTCGCATTGCTGACCGAGAGTTCTTGAGAGAAGTCCAAACCGGCCGGATCGCTTCCACCGACAACGAAGACGGTCTGGAGATGAGGCAAGTCTTGCAGAACCGGGCCAACCGCTTCGAGCAACGGCGCTGAGACAAACAGCGCCCGTGCCCGGCTGTCCCCCAGGATGTAGCGATATTGATCGGTCGTAAGCAGCGTGTTGAGTGCGACGGGCACGATTCCGGCCTTGAGAGCACCCCAAAAAGTAATCGGGAACTCGATCACATCGAGAACCAGCATTGCCACGCGGTCTTCCTGGCGCAGCCCGTGTCGCGCGAGCAGACCGCTCATCCGGGCGCTCTGATCAGCGAGCGCGCCATAGGTCAGGGTCCGATCGCCCTCGATGAAGGCGATTTTATCTGCCCGGCCCTCGCGCACATGACGATCAACGAAATACAGTGCGGCATTGCCGTTGCCCGGCATATGACCCTCCCGGAATTTATTATTCCGCCGCGTTGTGCATCGAGACGGACCTTATCGTTGACGCAAGAATACCGGCGGGTGGCGGCGGCGCAACCGCCATAAGTCCACTATTCGCGGATCTCGACCCGTGTCCCAATCGGAACAAGTGACCAGATTTCACGTATCTCGGCATTCGAGACGGCAGCGCAACCGGCGGTCCAGTCGCCGGGTATGCGGGTACCGGAATATCCGTTTGGCTGGCCGTGTATGAAGATGTCGCCGCCGGGATTGCGCCCTTCGGCTCGTGCGGTTGCACGCTGGTCGGGGCGCGGATAGTCGATGCCGAGCGAGAGGTGAAAGCTGGACTGGGCGTTTCGGCGGTCGATGCGGTATTGACCTTCTGGGGTTTTACCGTCCCCTTCGCGCCGTTTGTCGCCGTCTGGCGCGAAACCCAGATCGATCCTGTATCGCTTTAAAAGTTCACCGTCGCGCCACAAAGACAGTCGGCGCTCCGCTTTCTCGATCAACACGAAATCCGCGCGTTCAGCTTTTGGGGCGAGCGCAGGCGCATCGGCGTGCGCCACAAGCGCAGAGAGCAACAGAAAGACGACGACCAAGTACCGCATCAATCCATTATCGCCAGGTTCAATGCCCGATCAATGCGTCGGCTCCAACAATCCCGATGGTACCGTTCCACAATCCAACAGCCAGACGACGCCCGTCATTTGAGAACGAGAGCGACTCGATCGGTTGCGCGGCGTCGAACTCCGCGACGATGACGCCGCGGTCGACCTCCCATATTTGCAGCATGCCATCCAGATCGCCGGTCGCCAAGAGTATGCCATCCGGCGATGCCGCGAGGGCCGACACCCAATTCCGATCCGCGCTGTCCCGACCCCAGCGCACAAGGCCGTCGCTGCTGGTGATGCGTTTTAGACCAGTTTGACCGAGCACCAAGCTTGCAAGCAAAACACCACTGCCGTCTGCCGAGAACGCCATGCTCCAGTCTCCGACAGCTATAGAGGGTCCAGAGACCCGTGCCGTCGGTTCGGTCGTGCCTGATCCGATATCGAAAAGCTCCAGCACCATGCCGTTTCCGGGCGTTTCAGCTTCGCCAGATGCTGCAAGGACCGAGCCGTCGCGCGAAAGCACCAGGCTGTTACGGACCGGGTGATCCGTTGTGACCGAGGTCCATCCGCGCCCAACCTGCCAGAGCCGGACGAAAGACTCGTCCTCGCGCGAGATTGCGAGCACAGAACAATCCTGGCTGAAAGCTGCGTGGTCGTAACGCCGGTCGGAAATCCGGAGGAATGCCCCGGTATCCAGGCTGAGCAGGACGGCAGTGTTGGCCATGTTGACCAGAAGGCGGTTTTCGGCCGGGCAATAGGCAAAGACCGACTCGGTCGTCGCGATCGGTCGCATCTGCTCCCGATCCGGGGTCCATCTTACAATCGTCCCGCTTGCCTGACGGACAATCAGATCGCTGTCCGTTTCGGTCCAGGCCATCTGCATCGACACTTCTGGACGGTATTGCTTGACCTGAGGATTTGAAGGCGTTCCGAGAACCTGATCAAACGGCACAGGGCGAACAGGATTGGGCGCATTGGTCATCGCCCATAGGACTGCAGCCGCAGCGCACAACGATAGCACCGTTCCGATCATGCCGTAGCGCGACCGGGCAGTCCGATTGCCGGTGCCAGCATTGCTCATTCAGAGCAGCCCCCACATAACCCGCACCCGCCTGGCGGTGGGCGCGCTCGCTCAGCCGAAGGCCTCAGGTCGCACTTCGCGGGCCATGTGATCCAACACGGCGTTCACGAACTTTGCTTCCTTTCCCTCTTCGAAAAAGGCCTTCGCTACGTCGACGTATTCGCCAATTATGACTTTTATGGGGATGTCCTGTCGGGAACTGATTTCCTGTCCGGCAGCGCGAAAGACCGCGCGCAATGTCGAGTCGATACGCCCAAGAGGCCAGCGTTCAACGAGCGCCCGGTCGGTCAAGTGATCGATGTCGACCTGGTTTGTGACGACACCCTCGACAATCTCCTTGAAGTGACCTGGATCGGCCTCGCGGTACTGAACGCCCTCGATCTCGGCGCCGAGCCTGTGTTGATCGAACTCCCGGACGACGCGGCGCCAATCGTTTCCAGTCAATTCGATCTGGTAGAGCGCTTGCACGGCAGCTAGGCGCGCAGCCGAGCGGGCAAGTTGTTGCGCCTTGCGCGCGGGGCTGGTGGGTGATTTTGCCATCAGGCAGTCCGCGTCAGTCCGGAATGACCGGCCAGCAGAATGGGATCATCCCCGTCCGGTCCAGGTCCGCCTGCCGCAGGTTCCGGTGCTGCGAAACGGCGCTGGAGCGCGATCAAATGCAGCGCTGCGTTGGCGGCACCGCCACCTTTGTCCTGATCGCCGGGTGCAGCGCGGACTTCTGCCTGGGCCATATTCTCACAGGTTAGGATACCGTTGCCGATACAGAACCCGTCGAGCCCAAGCAGCGTCAGCCCGCGCGACGAATCGCTGCATACGGTTTCGTAGTGCGTTGTCTCACCACGGATCACGCATCCAAGCGCGACATAACCTTCGTATCGCCCGCCGGCCAGGCGGATCGCCGTGGGAACCTCGAGCGCTCCGGGAACCTCGACGAGGTCATGAACCGCTCCCGCGCGATCCAGCATCGCTTTGGCCCCGGCGATCAGATCATCCGCAATCGCCCGATAGTACGGCGCGACCACGATCAGGACGTTTGGCTTGGGCGCTACAAAATCCGGTGGCGGCAGGATCGTGTGTTCGTCAGTCGCGGCCATCTATCCCTCCCGGGGTGGAATTGGACGGGTCTCGACGATCGAGATATCGTACCCTTCCAGTCCCACCAATTTCGGCGTGGGCGAGTTCGTGAGCATGATCAACTCGTGGATCCCGAGATTGTTGAGGATCTCGGCACCTACGCCGTACTGGCGGATCTCCTTGGGCGACAACCCGCGTGGACGAAGACGGTCCGAGATTGCAGTGGGCGACGAGTCGCGCAGAATGATCACCGCCCCGCGCCCTTCGGAGGCAATGGCCGCCATGGCGTTCGGCACCTGTTGCCAGCGGTCTTCGTTCAGGCAAAGTACGTCTTCCAGCGGATCCAGCACGTGCATGCGGGTCATCACGGGATTTCCGTCGCCGACATCGCCCTTGGTCAGGGTGTAGTGCTCCATCCCTCCGGGCTCGTCGCGGAACACGCGCAGTGTCCACTCTCCACCGAACACCGAGGAGATCGTCGCCTGCTCGACCTCGCGAACCAGGTTATCGTGCTTCCTGCGATACGCGATCAGGTCAGAGATCGTGCCGATCTTGAGACTGTGTTTCTGAGCAAACGCCACCAGATCGGGCAGCCGAGCCATGGTGCCATCCTCGTTCATGATCTCGCAGATCACGCCAGCGGGGTTCATGCCTGCCAGCCGGGCGACGTCGACGGCGGCTTCTGTGTGACCGGCGCGAACCAGCACACCGCCCTGGCGGGCACGCAGCGGAAAGACATGACCCGGTGTGGCAATGTCGGCGGGTGTCGCGTTCGCGTCGATGGCCACCGCGATGGTCCGGGCCCGATCATGCGCAGAGATGCCGGTCGTCACGCCTTCGCGCGCTTCGATCGACACGGTGAACGCGGTCTCGTGACGCGACTGGTTCGTGGCGGCCATCATCGGCAAGCCCAACCGGTCGAGCGCTTCACCCATCATCGAAAGACAGATCAGCCCGCGCCCGTGCATTGCCATGAAATTGACGACATCCGGCGTTGCCATCTGTGCCGGGATCACCAGGTCTCCTTCGTTCTCCCGGTCCTCGTGATCGACCAGGATGAACATGCGCCCGTTGCGCGCCTCTTCGATGATCTCGGCGACCGAGGAGATCGCGTCGGTGTATTCCGTCTTGTTCATGCCGCGCACATAGCCTGCGGCGCGGGCGAAAACCAGTGCCTGTTGTTCCCGACACGCTGCGTCAAACCGGCTGAGTGCAGTTGATCTGTGTCATGGCTCCGACGGGTGCGTTGCGTAGCGTGTGCTTATCGCAACAACAGCACGGAGGATGATATGCGATTGCTCCCGGCTCTGGCCTTCGCCGCCCTGCTTCTGGACACGAGCCCGTTGAATGCGCAGGACCTGCCCGGTGATCCGGTTGCAGGGCTCGAGTTTGCGCGGCAGATTTGTGCAGAATGCCATTATGTCGAGCGTCAATGGGCGGATCTTTATGTCCACGAAGCCCCGAGTTTCATCGATGTGGCAGAGAACTCGGACCACAACGAGATGAGCCTGCGCGTATTCTTCGTGACACCGCATCTGACCATGCCAAACCTGCGGTTGACCGATGAGCAGACCGACAATGTGATCTCTTGGATCCTGTCGCTGCGCGAGGATTGAGCGCCGAAGTCATCCACCCAAGGAATGCACCCGTCGAAACTGAATGCCGCCCTGCGCACGACGCGTTGTCATCCAGGGGCTCGGCCAGTTTTTTCGCGTGCCGGACCACATGCAATCGAAGATCGCCGAGAGGTTCAAGCCAGGAACGTACACCGCGCTCGATGCCGCCGAAGGCGACCGGTCGTTCGGCGACCTGAGGCGCCCAGAAGCCAAGGGAGTGGCACGCAGCGTTCCGTCTGAAGTCTGCAACCATGGGCGCTGGCGCTCACCTCGGGAGAATTCAAGGTACAGTTCAATGACGAGCTGCCCAATGGCCGTCAAGACTCGATCCAAAGTTCGTCAGTTCTTCGTACGTTCACTCGCCTCGATCAATTCGACTTCCGACCATCCGCAACACCGCGGCGATAGGCGGCTTCTTCATTCTTCTTGGAGCGATCCACCAAGAGCCCTCCGATCAATCCGGCACCTGCGCCAGCGACCGCTCCCCACTTTGCGTCGCCAGCGATTGCACCGATCAGAGCACCACCGGCGGCACCCGCCGCACCGCCCGTCAGCACGCGTTGCTGTGTGTCGTCCAAGCCAGCGCAACCGCTGAGAAGGAGCACCAACGCGGATATGATCGTTACGTTCTTCACGATGCGCTCTCCTTATGTATCATTCACAGGGGAAGGCGATGCTCGCCCATCTGAGCAGCCCCTCGCGGGGGCTAAGACCGGCTGCCTCTGTGTTCTCGCTGATCCAGGTCGCGTAGTCCGCCGCAGCGCTGTCGCGCGTAACGGTGACCCCGTCTGGCACACAGTAGACGCTGGCCCCAACCGCGTCGACAATGGCGCGATGCATGTGGTTCACGCCAATCAGGTAACCGTGGCACATATGGATCGCCGCCGAATCTGAGGTGGCGGCGCACAGGACCCCGAGGTCTTCGGCTGTCTGAAGGGCATAGTGTTGCTCTTCGGCGGCGTTGGCAGGGGTGGCACCCGCCAGAGCGCCAACGGCGCTGGCAAGCGCAACGCTTCGAACGGTCCATCGCATGTTTGTTCTCCCGCCGTGCGGACTCGACGTTTCGTTCAGTCCCGCACCCTTGTCGTACAATTTTTAGGCGCGTTCAATCTGCCACAGTCTTCCAAAGGTGGCGAAGGTTTTCAGAACTCTCGATCATGCAATCGTACCGATGACGGCTTCAGTTCCCTGGATAAGCCGGATCCAGCATGAATACTTGGGGGCCGCCGTAGTCGCCTATGTAGGCCGTATGCGTGACTATGCCCGTGTCGGGCGCCCAGCGGTGCAGCAGCATCGCCGGTGGCTCGAGTACCCATTCCGCCATGTCACGGTCAGAAAAATCCAAGACGACCTGATGCGCAACGGATGGCGCGATCTGAGCAAGCGTCCCGGCCCAGCGGATCTGCACCGGGCGATGATAGTGTCCGGCAACTACGCGTTCGACATGGGGATATCGTGCGATGATAGGCGCCATCTCGGTGCCGTTGAGGCACATGATCTTGTCCATGCCAATCAGACCGGTCGGGAAGGGTGGATGGTGCAGGCCGACAATCGTGGGCTTGTCCGAGGCCGAGAGTTGCGCGTCCAAATACGCCAGTGTCTCGGACGTCAATTCGCCATGGCTTTTCCCCGGTACGACTGTGTCCAGCCCGATGATCCTGACTGGAAAAGCATCACTCACCCAGTTCACGGGACCCTCAGCGGGCAGGTATTCATGCTCGGGAAAAGCGTCGCGCAACGGTCCATGGCGGTCGTGGTTGCCCGGAATGATAAAGTACGGCGGTGCCAGCCGATCGAGTTCTGCCTTCAACAAGGCGTACTCCTCGGCCGTTCCGATGTCCGTTAGGTCTCCTGTGACGAAAACAGCATCCGGGCTCCAGGCGTTCACGGCATCAACAGCAGCGGCGATGTAGGGGCGCGTGACGACCTCACCCGACAAGGGCGTCTCATCGCGGCGCATGTGCAGGTCGGTGATCTGCGCAAGCAGCATTCGGGGTCCTCTCAAGTCTTACCTGGTAGGATACTGCCGAGCAGTGACGGTTCCAAGTCAGTCAGCAAACACGGGTCTGCATAGCTGCGATCAACGATCTGGACCCGCCACAGTTCGTTGCAACCACCTCTCGCGGATACCGGTGATGGTTTGCCGAGATTGGGTCGACAATATCATGCGACTTGTCGAAGACGTCTACCGTGAAGACCTTCCATTGGGATTCTCCGACGAGGTCGTCCAACATATCGTCGACCACGGGCATGGCAAATGGCTCGCTGTCTTCGCCATCCGATTCTTTGTCGTTTCTCGCCGGGAGAACGGCGAAGGAGGCAGGCAGTGGTCATTCGACTATCTCGTCCGGTTTTTTGGAGAGGCTTATAGATACTCCGGCCCATTCCGGGGAACCGTGGACAGACACATTCTCTTCGCGATCGATCCAGCTGCACTGAAACAGAAACCACCGGTGCTTGACGAACGTTCAACGCACGTCACGTCCCATCCAATGCAAAGATCACTCATACTTGGCGCGACGGGAGGCATTGGCGCGGCACTCATGGCACGATTGCCTGAAGCGATCGGTCTGTCTCGCACGGATGGACTCGACTGGATGAAGCCTGAGCAGGCCGAGCAGGCCTTGATCGCTGCGGCGGACGACGGCCCGTTCGACCTGATATTCGATGCCACAGGCGCGTTGACGATCGACGGTCGGGGACCGGAGAAACAGCTCAAGACGATCGATGCGGCCGCGATGGCGGCGCAATTCGCAGTGAACGCCATAGGCCCCGCGCTGATCCTGAAGCACCACGAAGCTCTGTTGGCGCGCGCGCGCAGGGCCGTCTTCGCGACGCTGTCGGCGCGCGTCGGCTCCATCGGCGACAATGGGCTCGGTGGCTGGATTTCGTACCGTGCATCAAAGGCCGCATTGAACCAGATCGTGAAGACTGCATCGATCGAGATTACCCGCAAAAGGCCCGAGGCAATCGTCGTGGCCCTCCATCCCGGTACTGTAGCGACACCTCTCAGCGATCGGTTCGCCGGCCAGCGCAACACACTATCGCCTGACGAAGCGGCAGCCAGCCTGCTCTCGGTATTGGGCGGCTTGAACGCCGGCGACACCGGCGGGTTCTTCGCGTATGATGGAACGAGCGTTCCTTGGTGACGCTGGACAGACCAGCGGCCACAGTGTAGGCACCGCGCCTCCCGCTTGGCAGGTTTAAGGTCAGATGCCCAAACGCCAGTTTGATCACGACTCCGGTCCATCGCAACGCCAGCTTCGCGTCGGAGAGCTGATTCGGCGTACCATCAGCGATGTGCTGATGCGTGGCGACGTTCATGATCCCGATCTGGCGGGCGTGTCCGTCACGGTGGGCGAGGTGCGGATGTCACCGGATCTTCGTGTCGCAACTGTCTACGTGTTGCCTCTGGGTGGCGTGAATGTAGAGGCGGTGATCAAGGCGCTTGCCCGGTCGGCACATGAGCTGCGCCGCGCCGTGAACAAGGCAGTGAAGCTGAAGTTCTCACCCCAGCTACGCTTCCTACCCGATGAGACTTTCGACCAGATGGACGACACCCGCCGGATGCTCAGCGAGGATCGGGTTCGTCGGGACCTAGGATCCGACGACCAAGACGCTTAGGAACCTCGCGCGTTGAATGATCGGAAGATCCTTCGTAGATCTCGCTCCGCGCAATCGGGCGCGCTCGTCGACCAGAAACGGAGCCAACGCCTAGTCCAACTTGACATACGCCTACAGAGTGTCGAATGCCGCCTAGAGAACGTAGCCTTTAGACTTGGTTGGGTAGACTGATGAAAGGCCGAGAATACGGGGTATAGAGCAGTTTTCCGATCCTTTCGCGGTGAGCCCGAATGGGAATAAAATACAATAATTTCTGGATCGACATAGTGCCGAGATCCGACATATGAAGTTTATCTAATACCCAGAATTTATCAATTCAACAAAATCTAGGGTTACCAAATTTTATTCAAAGTCTCATGGAATCCTTGCATACTCTAAAATTCTACGCCCGTATTCATGGAATGTTGATCTGACGGCATTAGAAGCGCAGCCCACGGGATAAGCGCGAGGGTGGCGTCATGAGATTCGTTTCAGATATCAGCGATAACGAGCGGACTCTCAGTTCAGCCTTCATTGCGCTATCAATGATGGTTGGCCTTCTGTTTCCCACAATATCAGAGTTTTTATTCGAATATCTTTATACTTTACTTTTTCTTGTCATTGTTTTCTCATTTTGCACTCTAAATGCCAATATTTTACACATCACTAGTGCAATGAGTCAAACAACATGGCTTGCTATGCTGTGGCAAATGTTTGGAATACCTTCAATCGTCACACTCGTCTGCTTTCTGACCAATGCCGATTTTTTAACAACGTCGGTCGTGATCGCGACGACGACCGCTGGGTCAGTATTTGCAAGCCCCGCGCTTGCGCACTTGGTTGGGCTTGATCGGTCAATGGCGATTCGCAAGATGCTGCTTTCAACATTCATAATGCCGATCTCTCTTTTGTTCTTTGGCGAGCTAAATGGAATGATCTCAAGGGATCTTTCACTTTTTAATTATGTCCAACACGTTATATTCTTTTTAATACTACCGATGGTGATCGCGGTTAGCTACTGGGAAACATCTCCACGTTTTGGGAAGAACGGTTCGGCAAGGATGCTGCGCTTTCTCCATTGGGCGGCAACCATCACGATGATGGGCTTTTGTTGCGGCATGATGTCGAAATTGCACGGCGCTGGCCCGGACCACTATGCCCAACTCGCGCACTACATTCTCCTGGTTGCAGCAATTGTCGTAGCGATTTATGCAGTAACTGGAATGCTGTTCGCGCACCTCGGACGGCGGTCAGCCTTAACTCTTGGCATGCTCGCAGCAAACCGAAACGTTGCACTCAGCTTTGCGCTGATCAGCGACGTACTACCAAAAGATGTTTTAGTATATGTTGCAATTGCTCAGTTCCCAATATTCCTGTCACCAATAGTCGTACGATTTGTTCAATTATTGATTGGCAATGGCTTTCTCGCACGTCATGAAAAGTATATTTAGAGGTGCTAAAGGATTTTTAGAGTTTAATGAAAAAGACGGTCAAAATTGAAAAGCCTCCGCTCAACCGCCCTCACGCATGCAGCTGAAATGATATTTTATTGGCGCGGGACTAAAGACACATAAATCAACATGATCTGACCAAGTGTGTTTCTGATTGCACCTCTTCAAACGCGTGAGGTGAATCACGTGCTCGTCATAGCGGGATCTAAACCGCTAAACTCATTTCTGTCGCGCGAACTTATCGGTTGCTTCGATCAAGGCAGAGGTAATTCCTGGCTCAGATAGCGCATGACCTGCGTCGTCGATTATGACGAGTTCGGAACCCGGCCAACGAGCCGCAAGAGTAGTCGCAGTCGATGGTGGGCAGATGACGTCGTACCGCCCCTGGACGATTACACCCGGAACTTCGGCGATCCGATCCATTGCACTCAGGATCTGATCGTCTGCTTCAAGCCAACCTTTGTTGATGAAGTAATGAGCCTCGATCCGTGCGAAGCTCCTCGCATATGAACCGTTCATCATACCATTGCCCTTCGGCGGGCGCAGAACTGCGGTCGACGTTTCCCACCGAACCCAGGGACGGGCGTACTTGAGCTGTACTGCCTCATCCTGCTTGAACAACCGTTCGGCATAAGCTGCAATGATGTCGCGACGTTCATCCTCTGGAATCGGTTCTACAAAGTCAGCCCATGCGCTCGGGAAGAAATTCGCTGCCCCGCCGCCGTAGAACCAATCAAGCTCGCGCTGAGTCATGGTAAAGACGCCGCGCAGGAGCATCTCACTAACCCGTTCCGGATGCGCCTGAGCATAGAGCAGTGCGAGCGTCGACCCCCAGGAGCCACCAAAAACCTGCCAGCGCTCGATCTCGAGATGTGTACGAATTAACTCGAGATCTCGAACCAGATGCCATGTCGTATTCCCTTCAAGCTCACCCGAAGGAGTAGACTTACCTGCACCGCGCTGATCGAACAGGACGATCCGGTAGTGTTTTGGGTCAAAGAAGCGCCGCATGAAGGGGCTGCACCCAGCACCCGGCCCGCCATGCAGAACGACAACCGGTTTACCGTGCGGATTACCACAGATCTCGACGTACAATTCGTGTCCCTCACCGACCGGCAACTGGATCCGCCGGTGCGGCTCGATCGAGGGGTATAACCTTGGGGTCGTCATCCGTCGATATCCGGTCCTTTCGCCGCGCCGCAGGGGCGCGCCGGTCGATCGTGGCCGATGGACCGTGGGTGCACTATGTCTCAGCAAGAAGATAGGGCCTATCCCAAGGATGCGGAGTGCGCAATGACCGAGGCTGCGGCAAAAATCGATACGGTTGACCCGTCAGAGATCGCCAAATTCGAAGCGATGGCCGATGAATGGTGGGATCCGAACGGGAAGTTCAAGCCGCTGCACATGCTGAACCCGTGTCGGTTGGATTACATTGTCGCGCAGGTCGCGGCGCAGCATGGCCGTGATCCGAACAAACCACAAGCATTCGAAGGATTGCGGATCCTGGATATCGGCTGTGGCGGCGGCTTGCTATGTGAACCCATGGCACGCCTGGGCGCTGAAGTTGTTGGTGCCGATGCGGCCGAGCGAAACATCCCCGTTGCGCGGATTCATGCTGAAAAGATGGGGCTCGTGATCGACTATCGCCATACAACGGCCGAGGCACTGGTCGAGGCCGGTGAAAGCTTCGATGCAGTACTGAACATGGAGGTGGTCGAACACGTTGCCGACCCGCAGGCCTATCTGAATGCCTGTTCGGCACTGACAAGGCCTGGCGGGATCCACGTCTGTTCAACGATCAATCGCAATCCTAAAAGCTACATGATGGCGATCATCGGAGCGGAGCATATCATGCGCTGGTTGCCCAAAGGTACGCATGAATGGTCGAAGTTCATCACGCCGGACGAGCTTTACCAACTCCTGTCGAACGCTGGTCTCGATCCGGTCGATCGAAAAGGTTTCGTCTTCAATCCAATCACATGGTCTTGGGCGATTTCTTCCCGCGATTTGAGCGTGAACTATGTCACCGCCGCAGTGAAGGCGTAAATCTGGAATTCGATGGATCAAGCGGACGACAACTTTCACACCCTCAGCGGTCCTACCTGAGCGAGGGGATTGTTGCGAACTTGGCGGCGACGAAGTCAGTAAAGAGCCGCACGCGAGCTGGTGGTGTGCGTGACGGCGGACGAACGGCGTGTATGCTCCATTCTGGTAGAACCGTATAGCCGCAGCAAACCTCGATCAGGTCTCCGTCGCGGATATGTTCGGCAACCTCCCATCTACACTTTCGCGCAATCCCTACCCCAGCTAACGCCGCTTCCGTCACAGCCTCAGCCAGGTTGGTCGAGAAGCTGCCCGAAACCTTCACGTTCTCGACCCTGCCATCTGGCGCACGGTTGGTCCAAGTACGCGCGTCTGAACGGATCAAGCAGTTGTGGTGCTTAAGATCGGAGGGTGCGTCCGGGGCACCATGATGGGCGAGATAAGATGGCGCCGCAACGATCACCCGCGCGCTTTCTCCGATACGACGTGCCTTCATCGTGGATGAAGGAAGGTCTCCCAGACGCACCGCGAGATCAAACCCGTTCTCAACAATGTCGAAGGTCGTATCGCTTAGGTGCAATTGCACAGACAGCTTGGGGCACAGGTGCAAAAACTCCGCCATGTAAGGCGCTAGGTGTTTACGCCCAAAAGAGGCCGAACTCGCGACGCGCAACTCACCGCGCACCATCGAGGGATCGCTTTGAACGTCTGCCAGTGCCTCGTCGATATCGTCGAGAATCCGCGTAGCGTGCGCCAGGAATGCCTCACCATCCACCGAGAGTGAAACTGACCGCGTCGTACGATGCAAAAGCTGGGCGCCAACCGTGGTCTCTAACTCTTGGATACGCTGGGTCGCTGCCGTACGTGATAGCCCCAATTCCGCACCGGCCTTCCCGATGGCGCCGACACTTGCGATCCTGACGAACAATTCGAGGGATTTGATATCTAAGCTCATTCTCCCGAATTAACGGATAGTGTTTCCGATCTGAAGGCGATTATCGAGAAATCTCGACGCCTATCTTCCTTGTCAGGCGCACGAGTCGCGCGAAAACACGACTCCAGACAGGGAAACTTCAATGTCAAAGCTAGCACTCTTTGCCTTTACGATCGGGATCGCATTCTCTGCCGGGCTCTCGAGCGCCGAACCGAGAGTTGAGGTGGTCAAGCGCGCTGATGTTGAGTTCATTCCACTGAACCCGGCGCGCGGTGACGCAAGTCCGAAGGCAGGAGTGTTATGGGGCGACATTCGGCAGGACGGCCCCAGCGGAGCATTGATCACGTTCGCGGATGGCTTTGCCTCCCCACCGCACATCCACAACATCACTTATCGTGCCGTTGTCATCGAAGGTCTGGTGCACAATGACGATCCGCAGGCCGAGACGATGTGGATGGAACAAGGCTCGTTCTGGACCCAACCCGCTGGCGAGGTTCATGTAACGTCTGTTGGCCCAGGAGGCGGGACAGCGTTTCTCGAGATCCTATTAGGCCCTTACCTCGTCCGGCCTTCTCCCGAACTGTTCGACAACGGCGAACGTCCGATAAATGTCGAAGCTCGAAACGTGGTATGGCTTGATGCAGCGGATGTCGGCTGGAATTCTGAATCTGACGGGACTGCTGGTGCGGAGATGTCATTCCTGTGGGGCATGCCGAATGCAGGAAAGATCAACGGAACGTTCCTGAAGCTTCCGCCTGCTTTCGTTGGGACCGTCGAAACACTTGGCGCGGATTTCAAAGCTGTTCTCGTTAGCGGAGCGCTTTCCCACGACGCCGGAGAGTTATCTCCGTCCGTTGATTTGGAGAGTGGTAGCTATTTCGGCTCTCAGGGCGATGTCTCTCACAACCTTGCCTGTGCTGCCGATGCGGAATGCGTCCTCTATGTGCGCGTAGAGGGGAAGTACCGGTTGACCGGCGTCGAGTGAAATCGACGGATAGAAATCCACCTAAACCGTGCGCTTAAGCTCCGGGACAGGCATACGAACGATCACGATGTAGAAACTGCGATCCTCGTGCACGAAACCGCTGATCGTCAGCAAGAACTGGTCTGACACGGTGGACCCGACATTAAGCGTACCGATCTCGTCGACAACCTCGCCGGCTTCGTGCATCTCGTAAGGCGAGTGCTTTATGTCCAGACGAATGCCAAGCACCTCATCGAGGGCTTTGCCAACATGTGTCGATGCAGGTCCATCGAAATCCCGGCGCGCTGCAATGTTGCTATAGCGGATGGTTTGATCGCTTTCCGTGACGAAGACCGGGTCAGGGACAATGTCGAGCCCGGCACGCAAGGCGTTTTCGGGGATGTTGATCACGATGAACCCGCAGACATCGTGATCTTCCGACACGAGCGGCACGATCAAGCGACGCCATCGGAACACAAATACGCGGGACGGAGGTTCGTGTTCGGTCAGAACCCATTCACGCCGGACGCGGGATGCCTCGTACACAGCGTTGAAGAACTGACTGATATGCCCGCCGAAATCCGCGGTCGTTTTGCCCGTCATGTCGTGGGAATAGTAACCGGCGATACCGCGTCCGTAGTGCAGATAGGTGTACTCATCGGCGGACGATCCCTTGCGAAGAAGCATGATCCAATCCGCCAGAGCGCCGAAATCGGCGATCGATATGTCGTCCCAATGCAGACAGCCTTCCGGGCGCAGCTTCTCTTGGCAAAGCTCGAAAAAACGATTGATCAACGGGTTCATCAACTGGCGCCGGGTCGGTGACCAGATAATCTCGGGCGGCCGCGCGCCAGCAAGGCTGAACGTCCACTCGATCTCGATCGAACTGCCGCGTATCAGGCATTCCGTCAGAAAATCTTCGCTGGCCGATGGCTGCTTGACCGGATCCATACCTTGCTTACCCGAAGGTCGTTGCAAAGCGCGAATCTGGTTAATCTGAATTACCAAACCATTAACGCCGCCACAGTTTTGCCAAAATCAAGTCTGGCGCAGTCTTACATCATAGGCGCATTTGGCGATTTTTCGGTGAAAACGCGGATGTAGTCTCCGGGAGAGGACCCGGCCCAGTACACCCACAAGCGATGCGGCAAATCCTTGTCGATCCAGACGCGATCCCCCTGCTCCCGCCCGCGCAAATCCGGGCAGATATAGGTCTCGGCTGTGTTCGCGAGAAAGTCGGTCGCCGCCATGGTGTCTTGAAAGGCCGCAACACCAAGCACCGGCGCATCGAAATCCACGAACCCGATGTGAATCCCGGCGATGCTATCGAAGAACACGTAGTGACTGGCGACTGTCTCACCCGTGTGAATCAACCCCTTCACGCCGCCAATGTCGACCCGGATTGGCGCTTCCAGAACGATGTTCTGATCTTCGTCGAAGGCATAGAGATGATCGGTATTGAAGTTGTCTTCACCAACCGTGAAAGCAGAAGTGGCTTCGAGATGGACGAACTGACCGTGTCCGTTCTGCCGCAGGATGCCGCCACCGACAACCAAGGCATCGGCTGGAAGCGCTGCTAGGGTTATCAACGCTAAGGTGATGAGGCATCGAAACATCTTACCCTCGGTCTTTGCCGCCCGATAGGTATAGCTCGCAGTCGCAAGCGCACCCATGCCGGAAAGCTCAGTTCTCCGAAACGTGAACAGGTGGGACAGCCGACACTCCCAATTCCAATATATCGTATTGAATATCAAATTTACAATTATTAGATGTTCTCGCTCAGGCTGGATCCAAACGTTTGATGGAGTTATCTCAGCTCGCCGAATACGAGGACTCAGATCATTTCGACCCAGGACCGATCGACACCAGATTATCCCCTGTCCGAGATGCGTTTGCCGACGCGCTCATTGGATACTCAGGCATATCCAGTAGATCAGCAGATCCCGGTCTGGCGAGCCTACAACGCTCCGCTGGTCGAGTTTTCTACCCTCGATGACGATACACCTGGCCTGAATGCATTGGTCAACATTTGGCAGAGCCAGGATCTGCTCATTGTCGACCTGAAGTGCCAGCGGGTCGATAAGCGGCGATATGCTGTGAGCTTTCGCCCGTCGCAGGAGGAATACCTGATTCTGCGATATGGGCGATCGGGACGCATGGTCGGACGAATCGGTGACGAACCATCGGACTTTGAACCAGGCGATGTGCACCTGTTCGACATTCGCCACCCCTTCCAGGCGATCTCGGACGGCGTCGATCAGATCAGCATCTACTTGCCGTACGAGGATGTCGGCTATGATCCGATGCACGACCCGTCGCACTTGGTCTTCAGGGCCGGAAGCTCAACGAACCTTCTGATCAAATCGGCTGTTGAAGTCATCCATGGTCAACTTCCGGAGACACCTGTTAAGGATGCCTCGGCGTTGATCACCGGTGTTTGCGGGATGTTGAAAGGAATTCTTGCTTCAGGGCGTGTCCCCGAGGGGTCGCAGGACGCACACGAAAAGCTGCGCGCACGATCGATTCGTAAATTCATACTGGAGAATCTTACGGATCCGGACATGAACGCGGATCGGCTCATCAAAAAATTTGGTGCGTCGCGCGCGACGGTCTACCGAGCTTTCGCCGAAGAGGGCGGAATCGCGCGATACATCCTTGACCAACGGCTCGAACGCGCAAAGTGGGATCTGATGACCGGCGACGGTAAGCGCGGCTTGGTGCGCGCGACTGCTGAACGCTACGGCTTTCAGGATACAGGCAATTTCAACCGCGCCTTCAAACGGAAGTTTGGCGCGGCACCCCGTGATTTCATGGGCAGTGTCATTACCGGTGGGTCGGGCAAGTCGATCGACAAGCCGGCGGAACACGAAGCAGCGCCCAGTCTGTTACGACTGTCCAATCTGCTGACACCATAAATCTTGCGGCTCGCGCCGCAGCCCAAGGCCTGGTGCAGCTTCCATGCGTCGAACGACGCATAACCATCGGCGACCACCTATCTGACAGTCCGAGATCACCTTGGGGGCAGGCCCCCAGCGTTCATCAGCGGTGATTCACGAGATGTCCGATTACCGCCGAGACGGTCGATTGAGACGGAATGACAGCAAGTTTGAGACGCTCGTCCAATGACAGACAGCAGAGTTTATTCCACATATTAGATGTCAAAACGAGATATAGTGAGGGTCTGAAATTCAGGACCCTGAACGCGGACCCTAAAAATTGAACCCGACGCTTAGACCAAAAAGGATCAATCAGATGCCACTTCGTGAAACCATGGAAAAAATTGCTCTCAACCACAACTTCTATAATGAAAAAGTTATGCGCCGAACTTACTGGTACTATACAAAAGTTTTCCAATCAGAGAATATTCTTTTCCTCCTCTCGCTTTGGGATTACTCGCGAAACACCGGGTACGGCAAGAAGATCGAGGGCATACATCAGATGTTCCTGTCGGATCAGTCTCCGACTCAGATCAACCTTGGTTACAACACCATCGAACGTTGCAAGCTGATGTTCGGAGCTCTCAATGGCGGCGGTGCGCGCAGCAATAACGCTGGTGAACTGCTCCTGGAGGAATGTGCCGGTACCATCCAGAAGTTGTTGAATCTGAACGACAGCCAGAACAACAGCAAGGTAAAAGAATACCTCAACTTCTACATGAATCCGGGCCAGGAGACGATCCGCGTCAAGGCCAACTGGGTCGACCGCAACATCATGCGTCGCGAAGCCCATTTCATGCGCACCCGCGCCGCCCGGGCGCACATTAGCGATACAAACAAGGCGGTCCTCGCGGATCTGGAAGGCTACTTCGGATATCGGCCCTGGTTGAAGGAGTTGCAGACCCTGGGCTGATGCTCGCGGGGTGCTGGCTTTCGGTAATCCCCTCATTGGCGGCCGGCACCCTGCGAGAGTTTTTTTGTTCATGACCGCATCCACACGTAGTTTATAGGTCAATCTCTTCCCTGCGGCGACCCAAGCGGTCGTCGCTTTCGTATTGTGGGCAGATTGCCATTCGCGAGATGATGCACGAGACTGACGCGGTCCCGCCGCCCGTTCGCACTCAGGCTTCAATGCACATCCTCACTGTTATTGACCATCCGAACCCGACATCATTTACGCACGCAATTGCGGCACGTTTCGGCGAGGGCGCTACCGAAGCAGGGCACACGACTGAAATCGCCGATCTGCATGCCGAGGGCTTCAGCCCAGCCTGGTCGATGGCCGACATTGAAGCGGATGCGGGAGCCGGTCTTCCCCAAGACGTCAGTTCCGAGCAGATCCGTATCGAAAGTTGCGATGCCCTTTGTCTGGTCTTTCCTTTGTTCTGGTGGGGCATGCCTGCGATGCTCAAAGGATGGGTGGACCGGGTTTGGACCTACGGTTGGGCTTACGATGACGTTGACGACCCCAGCCGGTCGCTGCAGCCAAAGCGGACATGCATGATGTTGGTGCCGGCAGGAGCATCCCCACAATCCATGGCACCGCACGGTTACCCCGGTGCGATGGACCGGATCTGGACCACGGGAACACTCGGTTACTTTGGAATGCCCGATGCACGGGTTCATCTGCTGCACGGCTCACAGGGATCGGATGCGCGGCGTGCGGCGTTGCTCGACACCGCCTACCATGCAGGTCTTACGATTGCCGCCGCTCAAGGCACCCAATGACGGTCCGGCACGGACAAGGATGCATCGCGTACCAAAATCGGACGCCCCGCCACATAAGCTAGATGGTTGTGGGCGCTTCGGGCCTCTGATAGAGGCCATCGCCCATGACACGACCGGTGCATATTTCAACCTATGAACGTGAGCGATCAGCACGGCTGAATCGTTGGCGAAAGCCGTTGGTGACACGGCGGGAACGTTGGGCGGCATGGCTGAACATGTTCTTCTCCGACCATGGGTTCATCCGGCTTTTCTACCTCAACCTGCACCGGATCTCACCGAACGCCTGGCGGTCGGCACAACCAATGCCGCATCAAATCCGGCGCTTGGTCCGGCAAGGTCTCCGCTCGGTCGTCAATCTCCGCGGCGGGCAAAGCTATGGTTCACTACCGTTGGAACAGGAAACCTGTGCAGCCGAGGGCGTCGACTTCGAAGTCTTCGTCATGCGGTCGCGCGCGCTACCCGCCGTCGAGGATGTTCAGGCGGCTAAGGCGATGTTCGAACGGTTGGAGTACCCGGTCCTGTTTCATTGCAAATCGGGCGCGGATCGCGCGGGACTGATATCGGGACTGTACCTGGCGCTGCACGAAGGTATTCCAGTGCGTCAAGCCCAGAGGCAGTTGGGATTGCGCTACGGTCATGTCCGCCAAGGCAAGACCGGGGTGCTTGATACCCTGTTCAATGCCTATCTGACCGATCATCCGGGCGAAGACGTTCCGCTCATGGATTGGATTGAAACGCGATACGACCCGATAGCTTTGACAGAGAAGTTTGACGCATCGGGCATCGGTAACTTCGTGACCGAAACCTTGCTTCGGCGGGAGTGACGCCCGCGCCAAAGGTCAGGCGAACACCTCTGATCCGGGCTGCGCCGCTTGTTCAAGCCAAGCCAACAAATGATGCGCATAAGACCTGAGCGCAACGATCTCCCAGACATCCGGCTCGAGCCGCCAGAAGGCCACGGCGAGACCCGCCATATGCGTGCGACGTGCCGTCCCGACCGAGAAACCGTGATCCGAGCAATCGCAAGGCGCCCCTTTTGACAGAACTTCACCCACGCGTGCGCCCCGCAATCGGATGACGGCACGAGCATCCGAGACGTTCAGTGCCATATGATGAGCGACGCCCATTTGCTCACTGATCCGTGCGACGGCGGCGTCAGCTTCGGAATAATCCGTGAACAGCAGCAGTTCGTCTGGCGACATCCAGACTACGCGGGCATCGCCATCTGATACAACTGAGAGCGCTGCTGGAACTTTCAAGCCGACCGCTTCGTCGACAGCAGCCTCCAGTGCTTCTGATCCCAGATCGCCGCGCAGGGTGATCATGCCATAGACATCGGTCGGCTCGATCCCGATCAATGGCTCCGGAGCGTAAACCGGTTCGTCGGCCACTGGCGCGCGCAGCGGGGCGACGGGTCTTGCGGCCTCAGACATTCTGTTTCTCCCCCGCTTGATCGTAGAAAACCGGGTCAACGATCTGGGCGCGCATGAATTCGCCCAGACCGGTCGAGAAGTCGATCCACTCGCTCCGGCGCGACAGACCGTTCTCGACCAACCCCATTGCGATCGAGTGTCCGAGGGTCGGCGAGTAGTACGTGGACGTCACATGCCCAATCGTGGTCATCGCGACATGCTCACGGCGGCGCTTCACCGCGTGGGCGCCATCCGGCAGGACCATCTGCGGATCCTCGGCCATCAGTCCCACCAGTTGCTTGCGACCTGTGCGCACCAGGTCCGACCGCTCCTGCGCGCGCTTGCCGATATAGTCGGTTTTCTTCTTCGAGATCGCGAAGAACAGCCCCAGATCCTGCGGCGTCACAGTGCCGGCTGTTTCATCACCGATCATGATGAAGCCCTTCTCGGCACGCATGATGTGCAGGGCCTCCGTACCATACGGCATGATCCCGTGCGGCTCACCCGCCACGCGCAGGGCGTCCCACAACGCCATGCCATAGCCTGCAGGCGTCGCAATCTCGTAGGAAAGCTCTCCCGAGAACGAGATCCGGAAGATCCGCACCGGGCAGCCTGCGAGCGTTCCCTCGACATAATCCATGAACTTCACGGCACCCTTGTCGAGCGCCACATCGCAGACTGCGTCTTCGAGCACCTTGCGCGCATTCGGCCCGGCAACAGCGACCTGCGCCCACTGGTCCGTAACGTTGACGGTCGCGACTTTCAGATCCCACCATTCGGTCTGGAGCCATTCCTCCATCCACGCATGAACGCGGTCCGATCCACCGGATGTCGTGTGGCAGAGGAATTCCTCCGGCCCTGTCCGCACGACGACGCCGTCGTCGAACAGAAAGCCATTCTCGGTGCACATCAGGCCATATCGGCAGCGACCCTGCTTCAGTGTCGACATCATGTTGGTGTAAAGCAGGTCGAGGAATTTCCCCGCATCCGGCCCTTTGACCACGATCTTTCCAAGTGTCGACGCGTCGAGCAGCCCGACATTGCGCCGCGCGTTCACGACTTCACGGTTCACGGCAGCATGCCGATCTTCGCCCGCGCGACGATAGCAGAACGGACGGTACCAATCGCCCACTGGCTCCCAGTCCGCGCCATTTGCATCGTGCCAGCCGTGCATCGGCGTCTGGCGTACCGCCTTGAACAGTGGTCCCTTGGCCGAGCCAGTGATCGCACCCATCGATATCGGCGTATACGGCGGGCGGAACGTAGTTGTTCCAACCTCGGGGATCTGTTTCTCCAACGCCCCCGCCAACAGAGCCAAACCATTGATGTTCGAGGTCTTGCCCTGGTCTGTCGCCATGCCGAGCGTTGTGTAACGCTTGGTGTGTTCGACGCTTTCATAGCCTTCGCGCGCGGCCAAGCGCACATCGGCAGCCGTCACATCGTTCTGGAAGTCAACGAAGTGCTTCGTGCCGTGCGCATATTTTCCGCGCGATGGCGTGAACCAGTGCGGTTGCAGAACGTCCTCGGTTGGAGCTCGTACCATGCTGTCCGGCAGGATCTCTGTCGTATGGAGTACGCCATTCGCTGCGCCGACACATTTCGTCATCGCTTGACCGTCGCTGCCAGTCGGAGGACGGCTATCATCCGGTCGGAACATCGCCGACGTGTCGTCCCAAGTCAGTTTGCCACCGCAATGCGACCAAAGATGAACAACCGGAGACCAGCCACCCGAGACGCAGACGAGATCGCAGGAAAGGTACTCCTCACGTCCCGTCATCTTCTCACCTTGGATGGTACCAATCTGGACTTCATCGACGCGCTTGCCGCCGATCGCTTTCGCGATCCCCGTACTGGTACGGACCAGAATTCCGGCCTCGCGTGCCTGTTGTGGAAGGTCGCCTGCCGCTTGCGCGCGTATGTCCAAGATGGCGACAATCTTCGCGCCATCTTGGTGCAGCGTCAGCGCGGTCCGGTAGGCATCGTCATTGTTGGCGTAGACGATGACTTTGCGACCCGGCAAGACGCCGTAAAGTGTTGCATAGTCGCGCGCTGCCGAGGCTAGCATCACGCCTGGCATATCATTGTTCGCAAAGGTCAGTGGACGTTCAATTGCACCCGTTGCAACAATTGTCTGACCGGTTCTGACACGCCACAGCCGGTGGCGTGGCGCACCGGTGAGACCCGGCCGATGGTCCGAGACACGTTCATAGACCAGCGCATAACCGTGATCGTACAGCCCCGCCGCCATCGCGCGGGTGCGCAACGTGACGTTGGGCATCGCTTCGAGCGCCGCGATCTGCGCCGCCACCCACTCGGGCCCGGATTGCCCGTCGATCTGATCACCATCAACAAGCGCACGCCCGCCCCAATGCGCGGTTTGCTCGACAAGCAACACGCGCTTGCCTTCGTCCGCTGCTTTGCGCGCCGCCGCGATGCCAGCGATGCCGCCGCCAGCGATCAGAACATCGCAGTGCCAATGGAAATGCTCGTAACTATCCGGATCCTTCTCGACCGGCGCCTTTCCCAATCCGGCCGCTTTCCGGATGAATGGCTCGTAGATGTGTTTCCAAGCGACGCGCGGAAACAGAAAAGTCTTGTAATAGAAGCCAGCCGACAAGACCGGCAGTTTGTCCGCCACCCAGGCATTCAATGCGCCAACATCAGTCTCGAGCGACGGCCAGTGGTTTTGGCTTTGCGTGACCATGCCATCGTGCAATTCGGTCGTCGTTGCGCGCTGGTTCGGTTCAAACCGCGCTCCCTCGCCAATACCCAGCAGCGCATTCGGCTCTTCGGCGCCCGAGGCCATGATTCCACGCGGACGGTGATATTTGAACGATCGACCGACCAGCATCCGGTCATTCGCCAGCAACGCGGAGGCGACCGTATCGCCTTCGTAACCCTGGAGAGCGTCACCGTTGAACGTGAATGTGGTGGGTTGATCGCGATCGGTCAGGAGCCCCCCTTTGGAGAGACGCTCGGCCATTCACACCTCCTCCGGTTGCCAGTCGGGACGGCGCGCCCGGATCGCAGCGACGATCTCGGCCGGCGGTTCACTGACCTGAGCGGAGTATGTGCCAAAGACTTCCAATGTCACGGTGCAGCGCGCGGCGTGGAGCCATTTCCCACAACCAAAAGCGTGTCTCCAACGCTCAAAATGGACGCCTTTCGGGTTCTTTCGGTCAAACAGGTACCCGGAAAAATCATCATCGCTCGACCCCGGTCCGTGGCGCGTCAGATGCGCCTCACCGCCGGGAGCCAGCTCGGTCTCCTCGCACACAGCGCCACAATATGGGCAGGTCATCGTCAGCATAGCGGGTCACCCATGATCCGGATCGGCGCTCTCATCGCATGGGCGTAAGCCCGGAGTCCAACTGGACGCGCCACATGAAAGGCTTGTTACGACACAGCCCGTCAACGCGCTAGGTGCGGTAGATTGGACTTGAACTATCTCTAGATGCGTCTGTCAGAAAATCGCCACATTGACGATGTGTGCTTCTGTCCATGTCTAAGTTTTTGGAAGTACCAGCGTCGGACGATCCTCAGGCGGCTTCGACCCTGTGGGCAGAGCCCGACTTTTTGGATGCGGTCGGTGTGTTTTTTCTGGCGGCGCTCGCGACGCTTTTTGCGGCGTTGCTTGTGCGTGGTCTATTGATGAAGTCCGGTCGGCGAAAGGGAACGCCCGCAGCGCAAAGCGGGGACGATTACTCGGGCGTTGGGTTCGGGAAATCGCGAAAGAAACGCCGCGGCGGTGAGCAGGATCCTACGCCATAGCAAAACGGCTGGCTCCGACCAGCGCCGAAGCCATGCTTTGCGAAAAGGCGGCCCTAGTCGAGACTTGCGACGCCCAAGGGAACCGAGAATTTCCGGCACCAGATGTAGACCTCGTCGAAATCCTCGGGATTTATATTGGCCGGAACCTTGTAGACCTGCGAACCCGAGTTCTCGCGGAGCGGCTCGAAATCCGTTGGATCAACGAACTTGCCGTCCTTGCCGAAGCCAACGCGCGGGTCCGGTGCACCATCAAACCAGAAGCTGTCCTTCAGGTGTATCTCCCAGCCATCAGCGGTCTGTATCACCTCGACATCACCCTTCGTGACGTGATTGCTAAGGCCGGTGAAGCTACCCTTACCTGCGCCGCCCGCAAAGGCGGCAGTAGCGCTGAAGAACAGGGCCGCGCCCACCATAAGTCCGGTGATTGCTTTCATGATCAGTCTCCTTGTGTCCGGGCCGAGCGTCCGTTCGCCGACCGACAGGCTGTGCAACCTAGAGATTCGTCGTGGCGATGGTGAGACCGCGTCACGGCGAGGTGAGTGCGCGTGACAGCATTGTGTGGCGTAGATATTGAGGCCAGAGAGTAGGGCTACACAAAGGCTTGCATTGTGCCTATAGTCATGGTCCTGATCGCCCGCGGAGGTCTAGATGCGCTGTCCGTTTTGCGGAAATTCCGACACACAGGTTAAGGACTCGAGACCTGCCGAGGAGAACGTGGCCATACGGCGGAGGCGGTATTGCTCCTCATGCGGGGGCCGCTTCACAACTTACGAACGCGTTCAGCTTCGCGACCTTGTCGTGGTGAAAAAGAACAACCGGCGCGAGGACTTCGATCGGGACAAGCTTGCTCGATCTATCCGGATCGCGATGCAGAAGCGGCCCGTCGAACCTGAGCGGATCGAACAAATGATCTCGGGTATCGTGCGGCGGTTGGAAAGCACTGGCGAGACAGACGTGAAGTCGGACAAGATCGGCGAGATCGTCATGGATGCTTTGGCCCGGATCGACACTGTTGCATACGTGCGTTTCGCGAGTGTCTACAAGAACTTTCAAGCCGCCGACGACTTCGACAAGTTCGTCTCGGAACTTCGCCCAGGTGGCAAGGACAGCGACGGGGAATAGGATCTTTGGATGACGGGCGCTGGATGGCGAGCGCGCTCGCGCTGGCACGACGTGCCGTTGGACAGACCTGGCCCAATCCCGCCGTGGCTGCAGTTCTGGTGCGTGACGGCATAGTGCTTGGGCGCGGCGTCACTGCATACGGCGGGCGCCCGCATGCAGAGACCGCGGCCCTCGCGCAAGCCAACGAACGTTTCGGGGGCAGTTCGGGCGCAACCGCCTATGTTACTCTGGAACCCTGCGCACATCACGGTCAGACCCCGCCTTGCGCGAACGCCTTGATCGCGGCGGGCATACGACGCGTCGTTTGTCCTCTACAAGACCCGGATCCCCGGGTCTCCGGCCGAGGTTTCGCAAAGCTTCGGGACGGTGGTGTCAAAGTCGATGTCGGACTTATGGACGGTGCCGCGCGAGCCGTGAATGCCGGTTTCCTGTCGCGCATCGAACGCTCGCGCCCTTACGTCGTGCTGAAACTAGCCACAACGCTGGATGGCCGGATTGCGACGCGTACGGGCGAGAGTCGTTGGATCACCGGACCCGAGGCACGACGGCGCGTGCACATGATGCGCGCGCAGGCGGACGCGGTCATGATTGGTGCGGGAACAGCACGTGCCGACAATCCGATGCTCGATGTGCGCGATCTGGGACTGACCTTCAGGTCACCCGTTCGGATCGTTCTGGACGGGTCTTTGTCGGTGGATCTGACAAGTCGTCTTGTACGGAGTGCGGACAAGTTTCCCACAATTTTTCTTCATCGCAGCTCCGCCGATCCAGCGCGGATCGATGCGCTGACCGCTGCGAAAGTGGAAACTTCAGAAGTTCCCGAGACTGGCGGAGTCCTCGACCTTCACAAAGCCTTGCGAATTGTTGCGCAGAAGATTGGGCTCACGCGGTTGCTCTGCGAGGGCGGAGGCAGTTTGGCAGCCGCTCTGTTATCGGGCGACTTGGTCGACGAACTCGTCCTGTTTCAGGCTGGATGCGTGATCGGTGGCGACGGAACACCCTCGGTGCGCGGCTTTGGCCTGGACGCACTCGATCTGGCACCAAGGCTCAGATTGGTGGATGTCGAGGCCATCGGCCGTGACACCGTTTCAATCTGGCGACGCTGATCGGGCAGTCTTCAACGCCAGATCCACGGCTGGCTCGCGAACAAGGCTTGCAGTTTTGAAAGCCAGGTGGCGCGTGCCGGACCGAGACCTTGCGCAAAACGCTCGATGACAAGCTCCGGACGGCACACCAAGCCGCTAACCGGATCAACATATCTTGGATAGGCAATCAAGGTGGCCCAGACCAGTTGTTCGAGTGTCGGCTTGGCACTTCGCCGCGCTGGAACGTCGCCAAGATCCTTGGTGAGCCCCCATCCAGCGTAGAACGGTGCGCCAAGGCAAGTCACGGGCAAGCCACGCAAGAGCGCTTCAAACCCGATCAGTGACGTCATGGTCCATACCTCGTCAACAGTCTCGAGCAAATCCGCAGCCGAAGTCCGGTGCGAGACTTCGTTTGCGAGGGTCTTCGCAGCGTCCTGAGCGATTGCGCCTGTTCTAAGCCCTGCTTCCACGTCCGGGTGCGGCTTATAGATCAGCCACGCGTTCGGATTGCCATCACGTGCGGTCCGCAGCAGATCGAGATTCGTTCGCACGCTCGAGGTACCGAGCTGGATCGAGGCATCATCCTCGACCTGTCCGGGAACGAGGATCACGCGTCCCGTACGCGTTTGCTCCGTTTGTGGATTGCCAGTATTGTATTTCGAAAGCCGCGCGGACACGATTGAAGCAATCAGATTGCGCGCGCGAGGCTCATCGGCTCGCCCACCTGCAGCTTCGGAAATGAGGGTCTCAAGATCCGATGGGCCACTAGGGTCAAAGTAAATTCCAGAACGATCGAGAACCAGCGACGCTGCCTGGGTCAACTCGGCCCCAAGACCAATCGACCTGATAAACCCATCCTCGATGCAACCGGGTTCGATGCCCTTTGCGTCCGACGGGCGTGCGCCCCAGATCCACAATCGTCGCTTCTGTGCTCTTGAAATCTCCTGAGCAGCGGCATGCGTGTTGCTGAACCGGGGTGGATTGCCATGCTCAGGCAGAAACCGCGCGATGTTGCGCCTCTTCCATAAACGCGCACCGGAAACGACATCTCCGGTACACTCTCCTGTAGCAGACTCAACCCGGCGGAACAGGTTCAGAGCGTCGACGGCATCCTCGAAACGACAGATCTGAACCCGCCACGGATCGAAATAAACCGGATAAGTCAGGTGACACACGGCGAACAGGCTTTCGGCAGTGTGAGTGACCGATCTGCGCGCTGTGGAGATTTCGGCTTCGCTCAGCCCCCAACCTGCGTAGAACGCCGCGCCAAAGGTACGCACCCGCTTTCCGCTAAGGATCGCTTCATAGCCAATCTGCGAGCTAACTGTGTATACGACGCGCGCACCTTTGATCACGTCCCACGGGTTTGCAACTTTGTCGGCCAACACCTCGCCAGAGCTCAGGTCGGCAGAGCCAAGATGACCGCGCTTGCGGCCCATGACGACTTCCGGGTGAGACTTGACCACGATGCGCTGGCCGGGAGTCTCGAACCGGGCCGCCAAAAGCATCCGGCGGAAAGTTTCTTCGTCCGCCAGCGCGCCCGGGATTGAAGCATCTCCGCGTGTCTGATCGATCACAAGGACATATCCCGGCTCGACCGTCCAATCGGATGCTGGCGGCGTATATTTCGAGAGTTTTTGATCTCGCAACAGTGCGATCGCAGATCGTGCGCGATCGAGCATCTCAGCCCCCGGAACGCCGTCGTTCAACAGGTTTTCCAACCGGGAAGGCTGTGTTGCATCGTAATAGATGCCAATGTCATCCAGGATGAGCGATAGCGGGGGATATCTGGACTGCCCCGGATACACCGACCGCAGAAATCCATCTTCGATTGTAATCAGAGGTGCGCCGGTTCTGCGTGCGAGCCAGCGGCCCCGTTTCGAGACTGGCTTTCGCCCCCACACACCGACGGCATCGCCTTCAGAGGGTCGCGGAACTCCAAACGCTGTCTGCCAACCCGCTGCACGCAGCATTCTGGTCAGCCAAGGTTGCTGGGCAAATCCAAGTGAAGCGACGCACAGGCGTCGCACTGCGTCGCCGCCTGGCGGTGTTTCGAACGCTGCTGTGGCGGCTCGCCTCAGAAGCCGCCCAAAGAACGTGTTGACCCGGCGAAGTTCACAAGAGGAGAGATCGCCTGCAGGATCTTCAGCCAGCGAACGAACGGCGCGGTGGTTACGTAGATCGTATCGCCGTCCCGCATCATGAAATCGCGCGCCAGGAACAGGCCGGCAGGCTGTGTGAAGTCGACGATATAGGCCATGCGTTGAGGGCCCGTGATCTCCTGACCGGGCAGCAGGCGCTTTGCGATCTCCTCGGGTTCCTCACGGAACAGGAAGACGCCCGTTGGATCAGCGGTCTGGTCCGACAACCCTCCGACCGTACCAAGAGCGCGGATCACCGATACATCGCGTGTCGGGAATTGCACGGTCGCCGAACGATTGACGGCGCCAAGTGCGGTAAATATCCGACGATCACGCTCGGCAATGATCGCATCCCCGCTAAGCAGATGTACATCGTTGCGCGGCTCGTCGTAGAGATCCTGAAGCCAGATTTCGCCCTGGATCTGGCCACGGCGCAGTTTCAAACGCACCACTTCCGGGTCGATGCTCACCCCGCCAGCGCGCGCCATCATTGGCAGAATATGCGTTGTCGGCGGCTCGATAGGGTAAAGACCGGGCGCGTTTATAACGCCTTGAATGGAGACTTGGCGCCCGTTGGCTTCGACGCGGTAGAGATTCACCTGCGGGTTCAGGGTCTTCTCGGCAAGTGCGGCCTGGATGCGTTGGCGCAACTGGCTCTCGGTGCGCCCAGCAGCCCGGATTGGCCCGATATACGGCACAAAAACTCTGCCTGTTTCGTCCACCCGGACACTCGGCAGTGGCGTCGCGCCAATCCCGGCGGGGTTCAGAAGACCTTCATCGATATTCTCCCAGACCGTGATCGAGAGAACGTCTCCGGTGGCCAGGGTATAAACAGCCTCTGCCGGACGGTTGATGAAACCGACCGAAAAGCCCGTCGCCTCGTCCACCCGTGTGATCCGTGCAATATCCGGCGTGAGCGGAAGGACGTGGAAACCGTAATCCGCGTCTTGCTCCGCATCTGTCAGTTCTTCGTAATACGGCCCGGTTCGCGGCAGGCCACATGCGGCAAGTGCCACGAGCACCGAAAGACTGATCAACAGTCGTACGACCGGTCGGAAGAACGACATCCCCAAGCTCCTTCTCGCCCCCCCTGTCCCGCCTGATGACAATTCAGGCGCGGGCGTTTCAGATTGGGGCGACATTAACGCAGTTTCTGGAGTGTTCCTAGGGTGTTGTCCAGAAATATTAACGCGCCCCTTCCGGCAAAGTCAGCCGGTTGCGATCAATGTCGGACCGGGTGCCACTTTCACAAGGGAACCCATGTCCGGCTCCCCAAGCACCACATCATATGGATCGCGTGGATCGAGCATGATCCTAGGCAGAGTCGCAAGCGCACGATCGATTCCAGGCTTTGCGTAGAAGGACCCGTTGATTTGGCTCGTTTCCATCAGGAACTGACGGAACAGCCAGTACGATCTCAGGTCCGGGCGGCGCGGATGTCTCAGAAAGCTGACCAGTGCCTGCTCCGAGACCAATCCCGGCTTCTTGTAGATCGCCCGACCCAGCGCCGCAACGGGAAGACCGCGCCAGAGCGCCTGCTGCGCAGCGGTGGAATTTACCATGATGGCTGTGCGCGCACGATCCAACAACTGAGCAAGCTTCTTGCCACCGTCGATGAAGATGACGCGTTTGCCGACACCCAGGTCCTGCGCAACATCGCGAATAACGGCGCCCAGGCGTTCCCGACCATCTTCGAACGGATGGGCTTTGAGCACCAGATATTCGTCCGGGGCGGCACCTTCGGCGAATGCGTCTATGACTCTCTCGACAAATTCCGATGTGGTGTCGAAATCCGAATGCTCTTGCATCGATGCGTCGAAGGACAATTGCAGCAGGACAAGGTGGAATGCTTTGTCGGACCGTAAAAGCATCCACTGGCGCAACGATCGCCAAAGCCAGATCCATGGCGCCTTGGCGGCCCGTGACCAGTACCAACTGCACTCGCGCAAAAGCGACTCGTCGCGGTGGCCACGAAATTGCCCATACCGGCCATTCGGCAACAGGCAACGCGCATGATAAAGCGCCGAATGCCAGAGGTGTTGCCTGTAGTCGCCCCAGGTCGCCGGGAGCTCGGCGTCCGGCTCATCCGCTGCACCGAGCGCCTGGGCCATGCGTGGCAAGCTGATCGACATGACACGGGAGTTCGCGTTGGTGCCATCGCGCTCGTAAGTGATCCAGCTCGGCCGAATGTAGCCTTCTTCAAAGCAATGGGTCGTGAGGCTCCGTGCCCGGGCGATTTCCAACGCTTTCCGGTGAATTGGACGGGTATCGCCATAGACAACGACATCCGTGACACGGTGCGCATCTATCCGCTGGATAAGCCACTCGTCGAAATGCACGGGATCGCCGGAGAAGCGAAGCAACGCTCCGGCCATGCGCCATTCGGATTCGTCCGAAGCATTGAATGCGACCCGCAGAACGGTCGCGCCGCAGGTCGACAGTGCCTGCGCCAACTGGCGGAAGAACGGACCGTGCGGCCCTTGCAAGAACAGAAAGACCCTGCTTTCGGCATTCGACATCTGTGCCACGTTCCGCTCGCAACCCGCCTGTTCCAACGACGACCTGTTCTGTCTAGCGCCGTCGATGTGAGGAATCTGTTAACGATCCCGGCTTGTTCCGCCCGGCAGCACCTTATATTCGGTCTTAAGCCGACTATAGGGAGACTTGAGCGAAATGTTTACAGGAATCGTGCGCGAAGTCGGCGAGGTGATGGCAATTCATAGGCAAGGCGACACGAAGATCCGCCTGAGCTGTGCGCGCGATTTGACCTTGATTGAAATTGGCGCATCGATCTCGTGCAACGGCGTCTGCTTAACGGTTGTTGCGAAGGGAGAGAGCGGGTCGCAGAATTGGTTCGAAGTCGATGCCTCGGGCGAAACCCGGTCCAAGACGACGCTTGGAGACTGGGGGATTGGGACACCTGTGAACCTAGAACCGGCGATGCGTCTGGGTGATGAGTTGGGCGGTCACATCGTGTCGGGGCACGTCGACGGTCTTGGAGAGGTCACCGAGGTGCGACCCGAAGGAGATTCGCATCGCCTCACAATCGCAACGTCGCGCGCGCTCGGTCGGTTCATTGCGCAGAAGGGCTCCGTAACCATCGATGGCATTTCGTTGACGGTGAACGAGGTCTCCGACACCGGGGACGCGACCGAATTCGGTATCAATATCATTCCCCACACCTGGCAGGTGACAAACCTTCGGGATGCGGCGACTGGCACAAAAGTGAACCTCGAGATCGACCTGCTGGCGCGCTACGTGGCGCGGCTGGCCGAATGCTCACCAGCCTAAGATTCCGGCCAAAGCGCTACAGATATTTGCCCGCATCGATCTTGTCGCAGGGTTTCGACCTATTTGCCTACTGGGCAATGTATCACCGATTTGTCCTCGGACACGGTCAGCAGCAGGCGATGACAGTGTTGAACCGAGGCGGTAGGGTGCGCGGTGCGCACCCTACCGATTACAGCGTCCGTTCGATCTCTTCGCGTTCGAAGATTTCGATCACGTCGTCCTCGCGGATGTCCTCGTAGTTCTCGAACGCCATGCCGCATTCCTGGCTGACCTGGACTTCCTTGACCTCGTCCTTGAAGCGCTTCAGCGTCTTCAGCGTACCCTCGTGGATCACAACGTTGTCGCGCAGCAATCTGACGCCAGCCGAGCGGCGTGCAACGCCCTCGGTGACCATGCAGCCTGCCACCTTGCCGGTGCCTGTGATCTTGAAGACCTGCAGGATCTTGGCATAGCCGATAAAGGATTCGCGAATCTCGGCAGAAAGCAAACCGGACGCCGCGGCCTTCACGTCATCGACCAGATCGTAGATGATCGAGTAGTAGCGGATCTCGACACCCTTCTGGTTTGCAGAGGCGCGAGCGGGCGCATTTGCACGCACGTTGAAGCCAATGATCGGCGCGTTCGAGGCATCGGCCAGTGTGACGTCCGATTCGGTGATCGCACCAACCCCCGAGTGCAGGACGCGGACCTTGACCTCTTCGTTACCGATCTTCTCCAGCGCCTGAATAATAGCCTCGGAAGAGCCCTGCACGTCGGCTTTCACGACGATTGGCAGTTCCTTCACATCCGCTGCCTGGGCCTGGGCCAGAAGCTGGTCCAAAGTCGCGCGCGCACCCTGCGCAGCCTGCTTCTCGCGATTGGTCCGCTCACGGTATTCGGCGATTTCGCGGGCCTTGGCCTCGTCTTCGACGACGTTCAGAACATCGCCAGCTTCCGGAGTACCGTTCAATCCGAGAACTTCGACCGGCACAGAGGGGCCAGCTTGATCGATACGTTCGCCTTGATCGTTGATCAGCGCACGAACTTTGCCCCACTGTTCGCCGACAACAAAGATGTCGCCGGTGCGCAGCGTGCCACGTTGGACGAGCACGGTCGCAACTGGACCGCGCCCGGTGTCGAGTTTGGCCTCGATTACGGCGCCTTCAGCGGCACGATCCGGATTGGCCTTCAGCTCGAGCAACTCGGCTTGTAGAACGATGTTCTCCATCAAGGTATCAAGACCCTGGCCCGTAATTGCTGAGACCTCTACATCCAGAACGTCGCCCGACATTTCCTCGACGATGACATTGTGCTGCAGCAACTCGGTCCGCACGCGAATCGGGTCGGCGGCCTCGCGGGCCACCTTGTTGATCGCGACGATCATTGGAACTTCCGCCGCTTTGGCGTGGTTGATCGCTTCCACCGTTTGCGGCATCACGCTGTCATCGGCGGCAACCACAAGAATGACCACATCGGTCACGTTGGCACCGCGTGCACGCATCGACGTAAATGCGGCGTGGCCCGGTGTATCGAGGAACGTGACCTTTGCCCCTTCGTCGGTGTTCACCTGATAAGCACCGATATGCTGGGTGATCCCGCCAGCCTCGCCCGCGACGACATTGGCCTTGCGCAGCGCGTCCAGGATCGAGGTCTTGCCGTGGTCGACATGCCCCATAATGGTGACGACCGGAGCGCGCGGCAGAAGCGTTTCCTCGGAATCGGCTTCGGTCACGATCGCGTCCTCGACATCTGCTTCGGACACACGGATTACTTTGTGCCCGAATTCCTCGACGATCAGTTCGGCCGTGTCCTGGTCGATCGATTGGTTCTGCGTCGCCATAACGCCCATTTTCATGAGCGATTTGATCACATCGGTGACCCGCTCGGCCATTCGGTTGCCAAGCTCCTGAACGGTGATCGCTTCCGGGATGACCACGTCACGCACGACTTTCTCGCGTTCGGTCTGACCACCCATCATCTTACGCTTTTCGCGCTCCTGACGGCGGCGCATCGCAGCGAGTGAACGTTGACGACCACCGTCGCCATCATTCAGGGCCTGCGTGATCGTCAGCTTGCCCGAGCGACGGCGGTCATCACCACCACGTCCGCGGTTCGCAGGCTGCTTCTTGTCCGGCACACCGGGTTTGCTGCGCCCGCGATCATCGTCGTCCCGGCCACGGCCAGGTCGCGCTTCGGCACCGGCGGCCGCGGCTGAAGCATCTGCCTTGGCGTTTGCCGAATTTTCGGCCGGCTTTTGTTGAGCAGCCTTTCGGGCGGCAGTCTTCCGAGCAGCCTCTTCATCGGCTTCCTTGCGCGCACGTTCAGCGGCTTCCGCACGCTCGCGTGCTTCACGCTCGGCGGCTTCGGCGGCGCGGCGCTTGGATTCCTCGATCCTGCGTTGCTCGTCTTCGGCCTCGCGGACCTTCCGCGCCTCTTCGTCCCTCTGGTGCTGACGGATAGCCAGAAGGCGGCGCTTCGCCTCGTCTTTCGAGATGGACGCTGCACTGCGCGATTTGTCGGCCGCGCCACCGCCGCGGCGTTCACCGCCACGACCTGCGCCCTGACCATCGCGCCGGGCCGGGCCGCCGGCCGGCCTGCGGTTTGCCGGTGTCTTGGCGGGCTCGGACTGCCGCGGTGCGCGTGCTTCGCGCTCTGGCGCTGGCGCAGGTGTCGCGGAGGCAGCGACGGCGGCCGGAGCCGCTTCCGCGAGTTCGGGTTGCTTTTCGACAGCAGCCGGTGCCTCGACAGTCGCCGGTGTTTCCGCCGCAGGCACTTGCTGCGATTCCGGTATCTCGACCGTGTCCGCAGGCGCCGCTACGGGCGCTTCAACGTCAGCGCTCTGCGGCGCAACCTTTGCTTCGACCGCGGCGCGCTGAGCGGCAGCGCTCGCCGCCGCAACGGCCGCAGCGCGGCGCTGGATTTCCGGATCGACAGACGAATCCGACGGCTTGGCGGGCGCATCCTTGGCCTTCGCTGCAGCAGCGGCGGCTGCAGCTGCAGCGACACCGCTCGCAGCCCCTCCGGCTGGAATGATCCGTTTGCGCTTCTTTTCGACGACGACAGCCTTGGATCGTCCATGGCTGAAGCTCTGCCGAACGGATCCACTCCGCCCGCCTGGCCCACCACGGCCGCGCGGGCCACCCTTCTTGTCGCCGCTATCGTGCTCGCTCATTGATCGTCCTGTTTCCCAACGCCGGTCACCGGCGTTCCACATTCGTCATCACTCATTACCGAAGGTACAGAATAGCCAACCTGCAGTCCCGATTGCTGCCCGGAAGGCAAGTCCACCTCGGCTTCGTCCCGAAAACCGGATAGGCGCGCAGCCTCCAAATCGGCGCGCACCGCGAAACCACCTGCGTCGAGCGCGGCATGTATGGCAAACTCGCGCCCAAAAGCCAAACCCAATTCCAAGCGATTCAACACCTGAATGCGCGAAATCCGACCTTCTCCCGCTTTCTCGGCCAAAGAGCGCAACTTGCCAACGCCGTCCGGCGCCCCGTCAGTCGCCTGAAACAGTGTCGCCGCATCGCCGGAAAGGATGTGCGCGCGAACCTTCTCGGCACCTGTCACTGCGGCACCTGCCTTGCGTGCGAGGCTCAGCGTTTCGATCAGCCGACGGGCGAGGAGAGCCTCGATCTGATCGGAGAGATCATCCGCGACAGTGACGACTGTCCGAAACGCGCGATTGAACGCATTGCGCTTCACCGCATCCCCAACCAGAGCACGATCCGCGGTCAGCCACGCACCCCGTCCAGGAAGCTTGGCCGCAAGATCGGGCACCACATGACCATCGGGAGACAGCACGAAGCGGATCAAACGGTCGGTCGCGCCGCTTTCGCCCGTGGCGATGCAGCGGCGCTCGGGTGCCGTCCGAGCTTTCTTCCTGCCACCACGGGCCATCGAGCCCTCCGGCTTGTTTATGTGAGCGAATGCGTTCACGCGGTCGTTTCTTCCTCCGCTTCTTCTTCAGCCTCGGCCTGTGCAGCTTCGGCATCGGCTAGAATGGCGTTCGGATCGACCATGCCAAGCTCGATACGCGCCTTCATGATGAGGTACTGGGCTTCTTCCAAGCTAACGCCGAATGGCTCCAGAACGCCGTCATCCTTGACGCGTTTGCCGTCGACAACGGTGTAACCTCCGGCCAGTTCCCAATCTGCGCAGGTCGCAAATGTCTCTAGATCCAGGACACCATCATTGGAAAGCGCCAACACCATTTGGGGCGTCAGGCCCTCGATCTCGATCAGATCGTCCTGTGCCCCCAGCGCGCGGGCCTCGTCCAAGGTCTTCTGGTTGAACTCTTCCAAGCTCTCGCGGGCACGGGCCTGAAGCTCTTCCGCCGTGGATTCGTCGAACCCGTCGATCACAAGCAGCTCGTCCAGCTCGACGAATGCGACCTCCTCGAGTGAGGTGAACCCTTCCGAGACCAGAAGCTGCGCGACCATCTCGTCGACGTTCATATGCTCCTGGAACATGCCCGTGCGTTCGCGGAACTCTGCCTGCCGACGTTCGGATTCCTCGGCCTCCGTCATGATATCGATGTCCCAGCCGGTCAGCTGAGAGGCGAGCCGCACGTTCTGACCGCGACGGCCAATTGCCTGAGAGAGCTGTTCGTCCGGAACCACGACTTCGATGCGCTGGGCGTCATCGTCCATCACGCCCTTCGTCACCTCCGCGGGTTGCAACGCATTGACGATGAAAGTCGCCGCGTCGTCGTTCCACGGGATGATGTCGATCTTTTCACCTTGCAGTTCGTTCACCACGGCCTGCACGCGCGATCCGCGCATACCGACACAGGCACCGACCGGATCAATCGAATTGTCGTACGAAATCACGCCGATCTTCGCGCGCGATCCTGGATCACGTGCGACCGCCTTCACCTCGATGATACCGTCGTAGATTTCGGGCACTTCCTGCGCGAAGAGCTTCGCCATGAATTCTGGCGCTGTGCGGGACAGGAAGATCTGAGGTCCGCGTGTCTCGGAACGAACATCGCGAATATAGCAGCGAATGCGGTCGCCATTGCGGAACGCCTCACGCGGGATCAACTGGTCCCGGCGCACGATCGCTTCGGCCCGGCCAAGATCCACGACGACGTTGCCGTATTCGGTGCGCTTCACGATGCCGTTGATGATCTCGCCGACACGGTCCTTGAATTCCTCGTATTGACGCGCACGCTCGGCGTCACGAATCTGCTGAACAATAACCTGCTTGGCGGTCTGCGCTGCGATACGCCCGAAATCCATCGGCGGCAGAGGATCGACCACGAACGAGCCAAGCTCGGCCTCGGGGTCCTTGATGCGCGCCTCTTCGACGGTGATCTCGGTGAAGTGATTCTCGACTTCCTCGACCACTTCCATGGCGCGATGCATCGTCGTCTCGCCCGTCTTGCGGTCGATGAACGCCCGAATGTCGTACTCGGCGCCGTATTTCTGACGCGCGGCCTTGCCCATGGAGTCCTCCATGGCTTCGATGACCAGTTCCCGGTCGATCAGCTTTTCCCGTGCCACCGCATCAGCGATCTGCAGCAACTCCAGACGGTTTGCGCTGACCATCTCAGGCGTCCGCTTTCATGTTCGGTCCATCCTCTCTTTGTTCATCGTCGGTTTCGACGACTTCATCATAATCTTCGGCGTTGAATTCACGTTTCGAGCGTCGCAGGCTTTCCCGGATCAGATCATCCGTCAGCACCAGTTTTGCGTCCGAGAGCCAGTCGAACTCCAACCCGATCGTGCCTTCGTCGATCTCGATAAGAACTTCCGTCTTCTCGGTTCCGCACAGGATGCCCTTGAAGCGGCGCCGTCCATCGATCAAGTCGGTCGTCTCCAGCTTCGCCTCGTGGCCTCCCCACCGGTCGAAATCGGTCAAGCGGGTCAACGGGCGGGCGATACCGGGCGAAGACACCTCGAGCGTGTATTCGCGCGCGATCGGATCTTCGACGTCCAGAACGGCCGAGACTGTGCGGCTGATCTCGGCGCAATCCTCCACTTCGATCGTGCCATCCGGGCGCTCTGCCATGATCTGCAGCGTCATCCTCTTGCCCGACATCAAACGCAGACGAACCAACTCGAAACCCAAATCCTCGATCACAGGCTGCACGATGGCTGCCATTCGCTGATCGATCGGAGCTTTGGCGATCATGTTGGTCAACGCAGGTCCTTGGGTCAGAGACAAAAAAACGGGCCCGCAGCCCGCCTCGCTAAACCCGGTGGGGGTCCCGCTGGTGCCAGCGAGGCCGCCGCGATGTTGAGCGGGATATACGCCTGCGGTTCGGGATTCGCAACCCCTGCGCTAGTTCGCGATGTCGATCCGTTTCCCGTAGCTTTCGGCGATGCGCGCCGCCAACGCCCGCGCGGTGCCTGAAGCCCCTTCCGAGATTCGCATCACAAGACGCGCGTTTCCCAGCTTCGGATAGCCATCCCGCGTGCCAAGTTCGACCAGCCCGGGCTGCAGATAGCTGCGCGGCATTGGGGCCACAGCGAGATCGGCCTGCACGGCGGCAAGCTGACCACTGTCATGATCCGAGATATAGGCAATGCGCGTCGCAACATCGGCACCCGCAAGCGATTCCATTGCGAGTTTGCGCCAGGCACATCCATTGTCGGCGACCGAAATCGGAACCGGGCGGGCACGCATGGCGCGTCCGCCTTCGCGGGCGATCCAGACCAGTGGTTCCTCATGCACCAAGATATCGCCGTCGCGTTGCGCATGTGCACCGCCAGGCGTCATCATAATCACGTCGTATTTTCCGGCATCGAGATCCGGAACCAGATTGACCGTGTTGGACATCGCCACATTCACTGTGGCTTTCGAATAACAACAGGCGAAGTTACCCAGCACCTCGGCCAGCCGCTCACCTTTGAAGCTGTCGACAATCCCAACGCTCACCGTGCCGTCGAGCTCAGGTTCAGAGAACGCCTGCATGGCCTCGCGGTTCAGTTCCACCATCCGCCGTGCGTAGTCGAGCAGCCTGTCGCCTTCGGCGGTGAGCAACATGCCCTGCCGCGTCCTTTCGAACAGCGATCGACCCAGCATATCCTCGAGCTTCTTGACCTGCATCGACACGGCACCGGCCGTGCGCCCGACACGGTCCGCTGCCGCGGCGATAGAGCCGCCTTCAACGATCGCAATGAACGAGCGCAGGACATCGACATCCAGCGAGGCGGACGGGGCAGGAATGTGTACGATCTTGTTCATAAGTTATGATTTAGAGATTCTAACGCCACACGTCAATTGTTTTAGCTTTTCTGATGCCAAGTCAGACCGCATCTTGAGTTCCAGAGACGGCGCGGTGCCGTCCGGATCACAGGAGAATGACCATGTTGAGCTACTTCAAGCCGCTGGCGAAAGCCTGGTTCAAAGAACTGCGGAACCGGAGCCAATTGCGAGAGCTTCTGGAGAAGGATGACCGGATCTTGCGCGATGTGGGCATGACCCGCGCCGATGTTCAAAGTGCGCTTGCAAAGCCGATAGAGTTCGATGCACGGGCCGAGGCGCTCAGGCTTTCTAGGATCTCGTTGCAGTTGGATCGCGCGACATTCTGAGCCACCGGTCTATCGAATGATCAGTCGGCTTTGCGGCGACCAGCCCCGGAGAATCCAGAGCAGATCCTTCCGCCGGAATGCAATGCAGCCGGCGGTGGGATGACGAGGCTTTCGCCACAGGTGCACAAAGATCGCACTGCCTGATCCCGGCACAACCGGATCCGTATTCTGATCAGTGACGACGCACAGGTCATAAAGAGGGTCGCCTCGACGCATCCGGTCGGCTGGATACGGGTGCGGGTGCCGAATTGGCTGGTTGTACGCGGGATCCTCCGGCGCCTCGGACCAGCCTTGACGATGATCAAGCGGTCGAATTGGCAAACACGTCTCAGGCAGGGTGAGCCGATCGGGACGCACGTACACCCACATCAGTCGAAAAGAACCGACCGGCGTCGACAGATCACCTTCCCGCTTTTCTGCGACGATACCCCCGCGTCCGATAGCGCACGGAAACCGCCGTCCTTTGAAACGAGCTCCCAGTCGATTGACCACCAGATCGGAACACTTCGGCGCCGGCAGGCGGCGACAAGCCCGCCAGCTCGCATGGGTGGGCGGGTGGGGGAGGTGGCGGGCTTGCTCAAGCACGACACCAGCCAATTTCACAAAAGGTGGCCACTCTTCGCGGCCTTGGTTGCCAGATAGGCCTTGTTCTGAGCCGTCTCACCCACCTTTAGCGGAACACGCTCGGCAACCTCGACGCCCGAGGCTTGCATCATCGCAATCTTGCCCGGGTTGTTCGTCATCAGCCGCACTGACGAGAACCCCAGAGCTTTCAGGATCTCCGCACCCAGCCGGAAATCGCGTTCATCGTCTTCGAACCCCAACCGGTGGTTGGCTTCGACCGTGTCATACCCCTGATCCTGCAACGCATAGGCGCGCATCTTGTTGGCCAGACCGATGCCGCGACCCTCCTGATTCATATAGAGCAGCACGCCTGCCCCTTCGTCGGCGATTTGCTGCATCGCTGTCGCCAATTGCGGCCCACAATCGCATTTCAGAGAACCGACGACATCGCCCGTAAAACAGGCTGAATGCAGCCGCGACAAAACCGGCGCGTCACGTTGGGGTGACCCGACCTCGACAGCATAGTGCTCCTCACCACCATCTTCGGGCCTGAAAACATGGACCCGGCCGGCCTCGGCAAACCGGGTTGGCACCTTGGCGCCAGAGACCCGGTTCATCTTAATCGCAGCATCGGCGGCGCGGTGCACAAGCATCTCGTCCAGGATCGAAAGCCCAGCGTCACTCGCCAGGGCCCGTGCGCGGTCGAGCGGAACAGCCGCGACAACCGCCGCGGGCAGCAATCGCGCCTGCTTGCAGAGCGTGATGGCCAGACGATGCAGATCGGCAGCACCGTCACGCCGGGTTCGATAGGGACCACGCATTGGATGCGCCAGGTCCATCGACGGATCCGCCGTCGCGTGAATCCATTCGAGACCGATTTCGGCGGGAACACACACGCGGGCGACATCGCCATCATAGGCACGCGCGCGCAGTGTCTCGGCGCGCCGGTGCGAGATGGCAAGATCCAGCTCGATCTCGATGCCGCGCGCGTCTGCGCGTCTTCCGGAGG
>JBHJIZ010000112.1:0-12955 GCA_050043005.1 Paracoccaceae bacterium | reverse complement strand
CTGTATCGTGGATTGGCAAAGCCGCTCTCATGATACGATCCGCGGCTCAATCGCAGGCCAGGAAGTCAGTGTTTCAAGGTCGACCTCCAGACTGGCTAACACTGGTTCGATCTCGGACCAAGGCGCCCCGGAATCGCATTTCCGCTCCAAGCTCCTCAGCGGTGTTTCGACCTCTCCAAGTCCCAAAAGCGCCGCGCTTCCGGCCAGGCGGTGCGCTGCGTGTCCAAGCGCAGTCAATTCGGGGACGGGCCCACCAGTCAGGAATTCGTCACAGAAAGCGTCCCATTGATCGGCGAAGGCTTTTGCCATGGCTTGGGCGGTTTCTTCCGTCAACTCGGAAACCGGTGCGACTGCGCTGATCGTGCGGACTGTCTTGGATCCACCGCCGACCCAGCGAAGGGCATCACCCAGCGCTGCCAGATCGGCCGGCTTGGCCAGCACGGCATCAAACAATCTGTTGGCCTGGTCCGAGTCCTTGACTGCCTCAACGTTGGCCGTGAAAGCAACTGCGCGGGCATGAGGATGCAGGGCTGATAGCGATTTGACGAGCGTCGGCCCATCACCATCAGGCAGCAGATAGTCGACGACGAAAACGTCATAGTCGGCAGCAGCGGCCCGTTTCATCGCCTGCGTGACGGTACCGGCCTGATCGACAGAGAAACCCAACAGTTCAAGCTGTCTGGCCGTAACCATACTTCCGGCGTGGTCGTCGTCGATCAACAAGCACCGGCATCCAGTATTCCCGCGGCTTACGCTTGGACCCCGGTCGTCGGGACATTCGTCGTGAGCGGAAGCGATCGCTGAATGCGGAAGCTCAAACCAGACACGCGATCCATCGTCGACGTTCTCGTACCCGATCCGCCCGCCCATGGCTCGGACCAGATATGACGATATCGCCAGGCCCAGCCCGGCTCCGCCGCAGCCAGTATCGCGCGCCTCGATCTGATTGAACGGTTGCGTCAGCGCCGCAGCATCAGCGTCGCCAATTCCTGGCCCGTGGTCGCGCACAACAAACCGCAGGAAGTCAGTTGAAAGCGCCGAGACGTCGATGTGGACCCCACAGCCGTCGTCGAACCGAATGGCGTTGGAGACGAGGTTGGTCAAAACCTGCCGGGTCATCGCCCAATCGATACCGACCCGGCGTGGAACATCGGGTGCGACCACAGCCCGAACAGGCGGCTTTTGCTCGGTCGTTCTGATGGCAGCGACACGCTGAAACGCCTCGATCGCCGCGCGCAGATCAGTCATGACCGGGCGCGGCACCGGTGGCGAATTCTCAAGCTTGGAGTAGTCCAGCACGTTGTTCAGCGTCTGCAGCAGCGATTGGCCTGCACTCTCGATGACGTCCAGATAGTTTGCGTGCGTGTCCACGTCGCTGTTGCGTAAAAGATCCGTCGCGCCCAGCACCGAATGCAGAGGCGTGCGGATCTCGTGGCTCATTGTTGCCAGAAAGCGGGACATCTGGCGTTCGGCCTGCTGTGCCTTTTGCACGGCGTTCTGGTGGGCCGTGACGTCGTTCAGGATCAGGACATGGCCCAATGCCGTATTCTCGACCGCATCGTGGAGCGCGCGCATGCGGATATCGAAGCACCGCTGCCCCGCAAGTGTATCCAGCCAGATCGCTGCATCCGCTTCCGGGGTTACTGCAAGCACGCGGTCGAGCGCTTGTTGAAGCGTCAACTTGCGCCGCCGCATCGAGCGCAGGTAGATGATGTCGCCCGCCTGTACATCGCCCAGGAAAAGCTCTGCCGCGGCCTGGTTCGCATTCACAAGCGCTTTCTGCCGGTCCAACAGAAATGCGGGATTGCGCAGGCTTTCGAACACCGCGAAGTAGCGGTCCTTGTCCAGTGTCAGAGTCCGTGTTCGTTCTTGAAGCTCCCGCAGGCGCTGATTGTCGCCGGACTCGGTCCAATCGGCAGTGATGCTCAGTTCGGCTTCGTCGAAGCAGTCCAGCATCCGGGCGCGCAGTGCGGTCAGGTCAGGACAGCCGTCGAAGCCATCCAGTGCCGCGACGTAGATGTTGCGGAAATGCTTGAACAACCCGATGTACATTTGCAGCGTGATGCCCTGCGACCGGTGAATTCGCGCGATCCGGCGCATCTGGGCAAAGCGCGGATCCTTGGCATAATCGGTCGTTGCCTCGGGCCCCGAAAGTCCGCCATCCAGTGAGATGTAGGTGCCGACTGCTTCGGTCACGCTCAGGACGGCCTCGACCCAGGCCGCGCGGATCGTGGTGGTGAAAGGCGCGTAACCATTGGATTTGGCGATCTCGATCGACTGGTCGACCAGATCCTCCTGGCGGGTCCCAAGATAGGCGGTCAATCGTATCGCCAGCGGCGAAGTGACTGGCCGCTTGGTTTCGGCCTTCGTCGGCATCGGTACTGCGGGCTCTCGTGGCCCCTCCCTAGCAGTCGATAGACGACCGTACCCGCATTGCGCTTTTCAGCGAAGACAATTCGCCGGTGGGTTTACATCTTGTTTACAACTTTTCACAACTTCGCAGCCTTTCCAAGCACGCGCCGCGTTAACGTCATCTCAAAGTAGCCAGGCCCGAGCAGGGACAACCTGCCAGCGTCAAGCCGTCTTGGGAGGACCGCCATGCTACGCATAAAGCGTCGTGAATTCCTGCAATCCAGCACATTGGTCGGAGCCAGCATTCTGGCCGCTGACAAATCATGGGCGTTGAACCGGCTGGAGCCGATCGATGACACTTTGGAGGAAGAATATCCCTATCGCGACTGGGAAGACCTTTATCGGCGCGAGTTCACCTGGGACAAGATCGGTAAGGCCGCCCACTGCATCAACTGCGTCGGCAACTGTGCATTCGAAGTCTACGTAAAGGACGGCATCGTCATTCGAGAAGAGCAACTCGCCAAATACCCGCAGATCAATCCCAACGTACCCGACGCCAACCCGCGCGGTTGCCAGAAGGGTGCGATCCACTCGGCGGCGATGTATGAGGGCGACCGTCTGCGCTATCCACTGAAACGGGTCGGTGAGCGCGGCGCGGGCCAATGGCAGCGCATGGGTTGGGACGAGATCACCGAAGAGATCGCCGACAAGGTGATCGACATCTTCGAGAAATACGGCCCCGGCAAGCTGATGACCCACACAGGCTCCGGCAACCTGTCTATGGTACGGTTCGCAGCGCCATACCGCTTCGCCTCGTTGGTCGGTGGCGTGCAGTTGGACATATTCACCGATGTGGGCGATCTGAACACCGGCGCGCATCTCGCGTATGGCAATCCGCTGGAGAGCTTTACATCGGATGCCTGGTTCGACGCCGACTATATTATGATGTCGCTGTTCAACCCGAACGCAACGCGGATCCCGGACGCTCACTATATCTGGGAGGCCAAGTGGAATGGTGCGCGCGTCGTATCCGTGGCACCAGACTATAACCCATCGTCGATCCACGCCGATCTTTGGATGCCGATCAAACAGGGCGCAGATCCGTTCCTGGCGATGTCTTTCGCTAACGTGATCATCGAGGAGAAACTCTACAACGCCGCCTTCATGAAGGAGCAGACAGATCTGCCCGTTCTGGTCCGCACCGACACAGGGAAGATGCTGCGCGAGGCGGATCTGAAGGATGGCGGATCCGATCAGAACTTTTATCACTGGGACCTGAAATCCGGTGCCGCCGTGATGCTGAAGGGCACGATGGGATCGGAAGACAAGACGATTGCACTTGGCGATGTCGACCCGGCCCTGGAGGGCACATTCACAGTCGAGGGGATTGAGGTCACAACGGTTTTCGAGCGGGTGAAAGTCGAGGCCGCCAAGTTCTCTCCAGAAGCCACCGAACCCGAGACCGGCATCGCCGCTGCTACCGTACGTGAAGAAGCCCGCCTGTTCGCCAAGGCGAAGAAGGCGATCCTGATGCAGGGGTTCAATGTCGGGCGTTATTCGAACGGCATTTTCACCGGCTGGGCGCAGTCGCTGATGCTGGCGATCACGGGCCATGGCGGTAAGACCGGTGGTTTGGACACCTCGTGGATTGACTGGAAGAACCTCTCGTTCCTGTCGCTGGCGCTCTTTGGGTTCAAGAAGTTTCCGCGGCTGGAACCGGGCGGCATGGCCGAATTCCAGCGTGGCCACATGATCGAACACGCACGCAAACATTTCGACAACAAGAAGCTCAAGGAACGGGTCGGCTTCGATCTCGACGAGATGGAAGAGATGATCAACGAGAGCATCGACAAAGGTTGGATGCCTTACAACGGTGATATGAAGGGGCTGATTTCCGTCGCTGACAACAAGTTTCGCCGCAACAAATTCGCCGACAAGTACCGTGAGCGCATTCTCGAAGAGGTCAAGGACCTGTTCGTCGATGTCAACGTGCGCATGGATTCTACGGCGCAATGGGCCGACTACCTGCTGCCCGCCGCGAGCCACTACGAGGCCTGGGATCTCCGCACGGTTGGCTTCCACCGCTTCGTGAACGTCTTCTCGCGCCCGGTCGATCCGATCGGCGAGGCCAAGCCTGACTGGGAAATCATGGTCCTGTTGACCAAGAAGATCCAGGAACGGGCCTTGGCGCGCGGGGTCGGCGCCTATCCGGACGGCGACGTCAGCCGTGATCTGCACACCATCCACGACGACTTCACGATGGGTGGCACACTGATGACGGACTTCGACGCCACGAAATGGCTCGTCGACAACAGTCCGGAGATGGGCGGCATCACCATCGAGGAGGCCGCCGAGCAAGGCTTCATCGTCATGAATGCCGAGGGCGGCAACAACCAGCCGATCCCGGCAGACGAGCCATACAATCCGTTCGTCGCCCAAACAGAAGACAAGAAGCCCTACGAGACGTTGACGGGCCGCGTCACCTTCTACTGTGATCACCCGAATTTCGAGAAGATGGGCGCCGTGGTGCCCACCGCGCGCCATCATGCGGGCAAAGAGGCCTCGAGCTATCCGCTGAGTTTTTACTCGCCCCACACCAGATGGGGTATCCATTCGAACTGGCGGTCGAACAAATTCATGATGCGCCTGCAGCGGGGCGAGCCAAACATCTACATCAGCCCCAAACTTGCGGCGCAAAAGGGCATCACCGACGGGTCCAAGGTGCGCGTCTTCAACGGGATCGGCGAGTTCTTTGCCCAGGCCAAGTTCTACCCATCCATGCCTGAGACCTCGATCATGATGGAGCACGGGTGGGAGCCGCACCAGCACGAAGAATGGAAGCCCATGAACAATACCATGGCCAGCCTGATCCAGCCGCTGGAACTGGCCGGCGGGTGGGGGCATCTGGGCTTCAAGCTCTTCAAATGGAACGCAAATCAGCTTGCTCACGAAAGCAGCGTCGATGTGGCGCCGGCGTAAGCCGCGCCCGGGGGAGGATAGAACATGGCTGTGAAGCGTCAGCTTTCCATGGTGATGGACCTGAACAAATGCATCGGGTGCCACACCTGCACATCGGCCTGCAAACTGCAGTGGACCAACCGAAATGGCCGCGAGTACATGTACTGGAACAATGTCGAGACGATGCCCGGCACCGGTTACCCGAAGAACTATGCTGATATGGGCGGTGGGTTCGACGAAGACAGTGCTCTGAAACTGGGCACGGAGCCCGGCCCGGAAGACTACGGAATTCCCTGGGATTACAACTACGAAGAGGCGCTGATGACCGGCACCGATCCGTGGCTGCGTCCCAACGTCAAGCCGACCTGGGGCGCCAACTGGGACGAAGACGAAGGCGAGGGCGAATACCCGAACTCGTACTATTTCTATCTGCCACGGCTTTGCAATCACTGCGAAAACCCGGCTTGCCTTGCCGCTTGCTCGCGTAACGCGATCTACAAACGCCAGGAAGACGGGATTGTCCTGATCGACCAGGAACGCTGCCGTGGGTATCGGTACTGCGTCTCGGCGTGCCCCTACAAGAAAGTCTATTTCAACGAAGAAATCTCGAAGTCAGAAAAGTGCATCTTCTGTTATCCGCGCATCGAGAAGGGCTTGCCGACTGCCTGCGCCAAGCAATGCGTCGGGCGTATCCGTTGGATCGGCTACCGCGATGACGAGGCTGGACCGATTCACCAGCTGGTCGAGAAGTACAAGGTCGCGCTGCCGCTGCATCCTGAATGGGGCACCAAGCCGAATGTGTTCTATGTGCCGCCGATGTCTCCACCGAAGTTCGGTGACAATGGCGAGCCGACAGGTGAAAGCCGGGTGCCGCTGGAATATCTTGAGAGCCTGTTTGGCGATGGCGTCGCATCGGCGTTGGAGACCTTGGCTGTGGAGCGTCAGAAGAAGGCCGATGGCGACACGAGCGAGTTGATGGACACACTGATCGGCTATCGCCACGCCGAGATGTTCAAGCTGAGCTGATGTCCGTCGCTGCAACCGCGCGTCCACCGATGGGGGACAGCCCTGCACGCGCCCGAGCCAAGGAAACCTTATGGCGGTTGGCGGCGCTGGCCCTGGGGCATCCATCGCCTGAGTTTCACCGCGCCGTGGCCTCGGGTGATTTCCACGCAGCCTTCAGCGCTGCCCTGGCGGATGTGACTGGGGCGGCTTGGCCCAATCCCGGCGGAACGGGTGACTTCGCAGCGTTCGAAGCAGGTTATATAGAGGCCTTTCTGCATGGACGCGGCGGCAAACCCACGGCAGCGCTGCTGGCTGGCGATCACGAGCCGATCCTTGCCGGGCTGACCCGCCCGGCCTTCATGCTGACCCTCGCCGCGTTCTACAAACACTTCGGCCTGAAAGCCGCGACCGACGACGAAGGCAAGAACGACGAGCCAGATCATCTGGCCAGCATGCTGGAATTGATGGCGGTGCTCTGCCATCTCGAGGCAACCGCGTTGGGCAAAGGTCGCGATCCCGATCCCTATCGCCGGGCGCAGCGTGATTTCCTGTGCCGTTATCTGCACCAGACGCTGGCCACCGTGGCCGGACTGCTGCGCCGCCACCCCATCGCAGGACTGGATCCAACCCTTGCGCAACTGGTCCAGGACATTGCGCAGTGGGGCGGTCAGCAGATCACGGAGCTTGAAGTCCGCGTCGGACCGTTCCGTGGCCCCGACGCACCAAAACCTGCTCAAACGACCGCCGAACCGGCGTCGCAGAACCTTTGGGGATAAGGAGACGACTATGCGTATGATATCCCACGCCTTTATGTTCGGAGGATTGGCTCTGAGCGCGATGCTGAGCGCTGCCCCGGCCCTTTCGGAGTCGATCACCGAGGCGAATACTGCACTGTTGGAGGCCGGTGACGAGGTCATCGCTTCTCGCATCCCCGATGGCATCTACCTGCGCAACACCAACGACCCCGATGATATCATCTGGGAACGCTTGGCTGAGTATCGCGTGGTGATGTCCCCGGCGCCCGCGGTCCACGAATCCGTCGAGTTGCGGGTGGACTATGATGCCGAAGCGATCCCGGTTTACCTGCAGATCGCCCGAACCTCTGACCGATTCTATGTGCGGATGCGGTGGCGCGATGACAGCAAAGACACCGCAACCCGTATGAACCGGTTCCGCGACGGTGCGGCGATCCAGTTTTCGTTAGCAGATGACGAGACGTCCTACATCATGGGCACGGGCCCCGAAGAGCCGGTCAACATCTGGTACTGGCGCCCGGATGACGGCTCGGTCACCAATCTGGCGGCGGGCGGCCCAGGCAGCACGACCGTTCTGGACACGCAGCCAGTCTCGGGCACGGCGCTCTACCAGGAAAACCCGGGCGATCCCAACGAATGGGTCGTGGTGATGTCCCGGCCGCTTGAAGCAGCCGGAGAGCACAACGCCTCGTTCAACCGCGAGCGGATCCCGATGGCGTTTGCAATCTGGCAGGGAGCAGATGGTCAGCGCGACGGCTTCAAGAGCGTCTCGGACGGCTGGATTCTGGTCGACATGGGAGACGGCTGATGAAGTTTGGTGAGACACTTGCCAAACTGGACTGTTCGCTAGGCCATGCCTGCCAGTTTTGCCCGGACGAGCCGACCTGCAGCTTTGACAAACCGTACCACAACAAGGTGCTGATCGAAGCGCGTCTTGAGGATATCGATCAGATCATTGTCGTACTGGCCAACAAGGGCGGCGTCGGCAAGTCCACGGTCTCGGCCAATCTTGCGGCTGGGCGGGCCCGGCGTGGTTTTCGCGGCGGTGTGGCCGATGCCGACATTCACGGCCCGAACCAAAGCCGGTTCTTCGGGTTCAGCGGGGCCAAGACCCGGACTACGCATTTTGGGCTGCGGACGCACCAATTCGAAGCGGATGGCATCGAGCACGCCGTTCGGGTCGGCTCGCTGGCGTTTCTGCTGGAGGACGACACGGTCCCGATCGTTTGGCGCGATGCCTACAAGCACGATTTTATCCATCATCTGATCGGCAGCTTTCACTGGGGGCCGCTGGATTACCTGATCGTCGACATGCCACCTGGCACCGGAAACGAGTTGATCACGCTCTGCGACATGCTGGAGGGATCAAACGTCTCCTCAGTTCTGGTGACCACCCCGCAAGCGATCGCGCAGATGGACAGTTTGAAGGCGGGCCGTTTCTGCAAGGAACGGGGCCTGCCGGTGATCGGCGCGGTCTCGAACATGGCAGGCGTGATCTGTCCACATTGCGATACCGAGTTCCATGTCTACCCCGATGCCGGACTGCCGGACGCTTTGGCGGCGCTGGATATTCCGCTGTTGGGCCAGGTCCCACTGGCGCCGGAATTGGCAACAGCCTCTGACGGCGGCGTACCCGTGGTCGCGGGTGCGCCAGCCAGCCGGGTCGCGATGTCCTTTGGACCGATGATCGACGCCGTGACGGCGGTTGGGCGCGAGGACTTTGGCGCCGCGGTGGCCCGCACTTTAGAAGACGTATTCGAGCAGAACCTCGCCGATGATCAACTCAAGGCAAGCGTTGAGAGTCTGCCGCCCGATGCTCGAGCCGAGTTATCAGACGAGATCGCCGCTCTCTTAGGCGCAGAGACCCAGCGTCTGACGTCCGCCGCGAAACCGGGCGGCGTGTAATGAACAAACCTGAAAACCTCTCCCGCCGGACGCTGTTCCGCGGCCAGTTCTCTGGTCGCGAAGAGGCCAGGGGCCGGTGGCATCTGGTCGAGGGGTTGTCGGCCGGTTCCGGAGATGTGTTCTGGGGCGGCTGGGCCGACAACCAGGGCGTCTTCGTTGCAGGCGACGATGGGGCGATCTTCCACTATGACGGCACGGTCTGGGACCGTATGCCAGTCCCGGCCCCGGTCCCTGTCCATGCACTGTTTGGGACAGCTAGAACCCGGTTGTTCGCGGTCGGCTGGATGGGTTTGATTCTGCGCTTCGACGGTCAGACCTGGCATCAGGACCGCGGCTGTCGTGTTGATGCTGCGGGCAAGTACTCATCCGATCCTGAAAATACCCCGCTCTTCGACATAGACGGGCGGTCCGACGGCACCTGCTGGGCCGTTGGCGACCGGGGAACGATCCTGCACTTCGACGGCGAGAACTGGGTCGAGGAACGCTCGGGCACCCGTGTCCATCTGCGCTCGGTCCTGTGTCTTTCGGATGGCGGTGTCATCGCCTCGGGCGGTGATGGCACGGTGTTGCTGCGCGACCTGGACGGTGTGTGGGCTCCCTTGGACTGCCCCATCGGGTCGGGCTTTGTGTCGGCCCTTGAGTTGGACGACGGCATCCTCCTGGCGGGTGGGCGTTACTTTGTCGATGCCAACGGCTTTCGCGGCGAGCTTATCCTTTATAGAGACGGCGCATTCCAGAAACTGTTCGACGGCTTGCCCTTCCGCCGGTTCCGGCAGGTTGCCCAGGTCACGTCGGGCGTCATCACTGTCGGTGATGGCGGCCAGATCCACTTGATCACAGGCGACAGGGTCGAGCGGATCGACAGCGGCACCAAGCACGATCTGCTGGGGATCGTTCCTCTGCCCGGCGACGAAGCCATCGTCGTCGGCGATTTCGGCACGGTCCTTGTGGGCGACGACAAGGCATTGGAGACCTTCGCTCCAGCCGTTGTCACCGGTGAAGAGACCAGCCTGTGGGAACCGCTGACCAGCAGCACAGACCGCCAACTCTGGGGCATCTGGACCGACCCCGAAACCGGGACCGCGCACGCCTGCGGTGAGGAAGGCACCGTACTGATCGAAGATCGCGATCAGTGGACGCCGCTGCCACCGGTAATCGATCTCGGCATTCACGCGTTGGCCCGCGCACCCGATGGCGGGCTCCTGGCAGCAGGCCAGTTGGGCGAAATCCACCATTTCGATGGCACTGCCTGGCGCAAGCATTTCGATCTGTTGATGGACGTCACCATCCTGTCGCTTTGCGCCGATGGCGATCAGATCTTCGCATCCGGCGACGAAGGGCTGGCGTTGCACTGGTCCGGTGGCGAGTGGACCCGCATGCCCTCGGGCACCAAAAGCGCGTTGTACGGGATGTGGGGGCTGGATGCGGATCATCTGCTGGCGGTTGGCGATTTTGGCCTGATCCTGCGCTGGAACGGCACGCGCTGGGACACGTTCAACGCCGGAACCGAGCATTTCTTGTTCGATGTCTGGGGCCGAAGCCTGTCGGACATCTTTGTGGTCGGTCTCTCCGGAACCATCGCGCATTTTGACGGCACCCGGTGGAGCTTGACACCCGCCCGGGCGCGAAACGATTTACTCGCCGTTTCGGGAACGGGCGACCATGTTGCGGCCGTTGGAGCGGGAGGCATCGCCATGATCCACGATGGTAGCCGCTGGTCGTTGGATCCAACGGGAACAACTGCGGGATTGCGCGCCATCTCGCATGGCGCAGAGAATGGATATACCGCCGTTGGCGATGGCGGAACATTGCTTCGACGCCGCGTCGTGTAGTCCTCCGCTTAGGATCGTGCCTCTCGTCTGCGGCTTGACCTGTCGTTGAGTTGATCCAATGACTGGCTGTGAGCCGGTCTGAGCGTTCGCCTCTGATAGCTCAGTCGAACCCAGGCCGATGCTTCGCACGCAAAAGACACCGATGTACGCTCTCTGATCATCCGATCTTGCCAGATTGTTGCTGTCGTCTTGGCAAAGAAGATTCCCCCACATAAAAGGCGGACAACCAACGACTATCGTTTAGAGACAGCACCGCAAAGTCTCATGATCGTTAATTGCTGACGACCAACCGGTTGAGTGCTTGTCGCGCGCCCAATTGCGCGTCACTCTGCGTGCAAGGGTAGGAAACCAAGACGGGCGCGATGACACGTCGGGCAAAGAACATTCTGTTCATCATGTACGACCAGCTCAGGTATGACTACCTCAGTTGTTCCGGACACCCGCACCTGCACACACCCAACATGGATCGCCTGGCGGGCATGGGCGTTCGTTTCGACCGGGCCTATGTCCAATCGCCGATCTGTGGTGCCTCGCGCATGTCGACCTACACAGGCCGGTATGTCCACAGCCACGGCGCAGCGTGGAACAATGTCCCGCTGAAAGTCGGTGAGTTGACGCTGGGCGATCACTTGCGCGCCGCAGGCATGGGCTGTTGGCTGGTCGGCAAGACACACATGAAAGCCGATGCCGCAGGCATGGTGCGTCTCGGCCTCAGCCCTGACAGCGTGATCGGTGCCCGTGTTGCAGAATGCGGGTTCGATGTCTGGGAGCGTGACGACGGAATGCGTCCCGAGGGGCCCGACGGTTTCTATGATCCGAATGGCGCGCTAAAGTACAACGCGTACCTGCGCGAGAAGGGCTACGAAGCAGAGAACCCCTGGCACGTTTATGCGAATTCCAGTGTTTCGGACGATGGAGCCCTCGCCTCTGGCTGGCTGCTGAAGAACTCCCGGAAACCAGCGAACATCGCCGAAGACGACTCCGAGACACCCTATTTGACTCGGCGCGGCATGGAATTCATAGCGCAGGCCGGGCCGGATCCATGGCTCTGTCATCTCAGCTTTATCAAGCCGCACTGGCCCTACATCGTGCCCGCGCCGTATCACGACATGTACGGACCGCGTCAGATGCTGCAGGCGAACCGATCTGCAGCCGAACGCGACGATCCACATCCGGTTTTTCACGCGTTCCAGACCAACGCGATCGGACAAGCATTCTCGCGCGACGAGGTGCGCGAAGAGGTGGTGCCAGCTTATATGGGGCTGGTGAAGCAATGCGACGACCAGCTTGGTTTGCTGCTCGACTGGCTGGCCGACACCAAGCGGATGGACGACACGATGATCGTCCTGACATCCGACCACGGCGACTATCTGGGCGATCATTGGCTGGGAGAGAAGGATCTGTTCCATGACTGCTCGGCACGCATACCCCTGATCATTGTCGACCCGTCACCCGACGCCGATGCCACGCGCGGTACGGTCTGCGACGCGCTTGTGGAGTCGATCGATCTTGCACCAACATTTGTAGAGGTGGCGGGCGCCGTGCCACCCAACCACATTCTGGAGGGTCGATCGCTGCGCCCCTGGCTGCATGGCCACAACCCAGAATGGCGCGACTTCGCGGTCAGCGAATACGACTATTCCCGCACGCCGATGGCAGGCCGGTTGGGTGTGATACCGAAGGACGCGCGCTTGTTCATGATCGCCGATCACCGTTGGAAATTCATACACGCCGAGGGCGGTTTCCGACCGATGCTGTTTGATCTGGAACAGGATCCGCAGGAACTGACGGATCTCGGTGCCTGCCCGGACCATGCTCCCGTGATCGAAATGATGTACCGGCGGCTAGCGAAATGGTCCCGGCGCCCAAGCCAGCGCACCACGATTTCTGATACCGAGATCGCGGCAGGCCGAAGCGGCCCCTACGGCACCGGCGTGTTTATCGGCGTCTGGGACGAGGCTGAGCTTCCACCAGATGTCCGAAGTTTCGTGACCGGTCCGGCGCCCGCGCGGAAGCCCGAGGGGACGAACGAGTGACAGACAAGCTTTCAACAGGAATGCAAGTGCGCCGCCGCGTGTTGGGCGATGAGCATGTCGACCGGGCCGAGGCCGCCAAGACGAGGTTTGATGAACCTTTCCTAACCTTGAT
>JBHJIZ010000111.1:0-25797 GCA_050043005.1 Paracoccaceae bacterium | reverse complement strand
CCGTCAGCGTGATGTCCTCGCCCGATGCGTTCACCGTCCCCGTGAAGTCATGCACACCGTTGTCCAGCGCGATGTCGAAGAACTCATCGTTCAGCAGGCTGGCATCACCCTGATCGTCGAAGCCTACGAGCGAGGTTGCACCAGAAACCGAAATCGACTGACCGGACACGTCCGTGACAGATCCGCCAGCGCCAACATTAAGGCTTCCTGCGTCAACTGCGCCCAATGCGATCGCATTCTCGTCGACCACAGTGACCGTCTGCCCAGCGGCGTTGATGAAAAGCCCGTCGACCGCATCTGGAGAACCGGATGTCAACCGATCGAAATCGTTATCGACGGCATCCGCATTCAAGATATCGATGGCGCTTGCATTGCCATCTTGGTCCAGATCGATCGTACCAGAGGCCGTCAGCGTAGCCGAGTCAGCGACTTCGACGCGGGCCCCTTCCAGATCGACGCCAAGTGTTCCGGCACCATCGGCATCTCCACGCACGAAAATCGGTCGGCCCGCAAGCCCTGCAACCAACTGTGTGATCGTCCCGCCCGCGTTGACAGAAAGTGTTCGTGTCGTGGCCGTCGTGTCCGTTTCACCAAAGCCTGCCGATATAAGGCCCAACTCGATGTTGTTTGTGTCGCGCAGGACAATCGCTCCTGACGCCAACGCATCAACCGTCGACTGGAAGTCGTTTGAAGCATTGTCCAGGGTGATCGTTTGCGCCGTATTCCCCACGCTTGAATCGGCAGCCAAGAAAAAGGCGGTACCTGTAACAGTCAAACCCGCGCTCTGAGAGATGTTTCCGCCGGAAACGGCGCGAAGGTTCGTGAAGGTCGATGCCCCAGTGTCGAAGGCGATGTTGCCGCCGGCATCATTGCCGGTGACGCCTTCACCAAGCGAAGATGTTACAAAGGATACTGTCGGGATGCCAGACGCATCCACGGTGTCGACCGTGATGTTGTTCGTACCAGTGGTGCGAATAGTCAATGAACTTGACGCCGAGATACCAGTCACAAAAGACGTGTCGAAAGTTACCGGACTGTCCTGAGTTATCAGGATTCCGGGCGCAGTAAGCGCGAACGTTCCGTCTCGGGCGATGTTCTGCAGATCCAGCTCCGCCTCGACAAGCGTTTCGCCCGCTGCCGTGAGGAACAGGACCGGATCTCCACTCGCTACCGAGTTTCTGTTGATTGTGACGTCGCTTGTTCCGTTCGTTGCTGTGATCGCACCAGCGGTCAGCGTACCCGATTGGCGTACTCGAACCTGTTCGCCGTTCGCGGAGAAGACCCCCGCGAAGCTTGAAGTACCCGTACCTTCGTCAATCGACGCATCCGCGGTCGCGTCGTTCGCGATCAAAATGTCGAACGAACTCGTGGCGTTCAGCGATGTGTCGCCTGCAACCGTGATCGTCTGAGCATCGGTATCCGTGATCGACCCCGTCGTCGTCGCCGTTAGGTCGCCATTGTTGCCAGAGTTCAGCGTCGTATCAGTTGTTCCCGCGCTGTTGTCGTTCGTCGTAATCGTCCCAAGTGCCAAAGCCGTAGCATCGACCAGCAACACATCCTCGCCGAGTGCGCTGACGCCGTCCCGCGCATCGCCGGCCACTCCATCGACATCCTGGTCGAAGTCATTGTCCACATCGTCGAGTGCTATGTCGAATTGATCCGTCGCGCCGGAATCTTGCGCGGTCAGGCTGGTTGTGCCTTCTATCAATAGCCCTGTGCCATCGGAAGCGTCAGTCCCCAAGGCTGCGTCAGAGATCGTACCACCCGCTGAAACGACGAGATCGCCAAGGTTCGTCCCGATCAACGTGTCAGCGGTTGCATCGTTGTCGCCATCTCCCGACTGCGCCGCCTCGTTCGTCGAAATCGCCCCGAGAACAATCGCAGTGTTGTCGTCGATTGTGATGTCTTCACCCGTGGCATTCAACGCGTCGCCAGAAAGGTCTGCGTCGAAATCATGTGTGTCAGGAGTATCCAGCGCGATATCGAAAAACTCGCCAGCCGATCCAGCAGTCAGCGACGTCGCCCCTGTCACGGAAATTGCCGCGGAGGTATCGGTTAAACTGCCGGCCTGCGCAGTTGCATCCAAGAAGCCGAGTGCAGTGACCTCACCCAGTTGCAACGCATCCGCATCGGTCACCGTTACATCAAAACCCAGAGCATTCACCGGTCCCGCGAACAGGTTCGCCTGATCAACCGTGATTGCGTTGCCGGTCAGTGTGTTTGCATTGAAGTTCGCCGTATCTGCAACATTGATGACAGTACTGCTGGTCTGGGTGATCGAGTCCACCACGGTGACGAACAGGTCACCGTCGTTCCCGGTAACGCCTGACAGCGCAAGAGCGTCCGACGCAGTGTCTGAACCGGCAGTGGCTGTGACATTCCCAAGTTCGATCGAGTTTGCATCGAACAGGACAATGTCCTGCCCGGATGCCGCAACAGACCCGACGAAGTCGTGCGTAGCATCATCCAAGATGATGTCATTTGTTGCCGAGAGCGAGGTTGCCCCATTTACGCTGATGTCGCCGGTGCCAGCGTCCGACAGGCCACCGGAACTTGCCGTGAGAGTCATCCCTCCCGACGCATTGACCTCACCGACATCCAGCGCATCGGCATCTGTCACAGTGATGTCGAACCCTTCCGCGTTGACGGCGCCCGCGAAAAGATTCGCCTGGTTCACGGTGATCACGTTCCCGCTGGACGTGTTCGCATTGAAGTTTGCCGCATCCGGAACACTGATCACCGTATTGCTGGTCTGCGTGATCGAGTCGACGGCCGTGACGAATAGATCTCCGTCATTCCCGGCAACGCCCGTCAATGCGAGCGCGTCGGAGGTCGTGTCGGCACCCGCTGTGACCGTGATGTTTCCGAGCTCGATCGAGTTTGCATCGAACAGAACAATGTCCTGCCCGGACGCCGCAACCGATCCAACGAAGTCGTGCGTCGTGTCATCCAGAACGATGTCATCTGTTGCTGAGAGAGACGTAGCGCCATTTACGCTGATGTCGCCCGTGCCGGCATCGGAGAGTCCGCCGGAGCTTGCAGTCAAAGTCATAGCGCCAAAGGCGTTGACCTCACCGACGTCGAGCGCGTCCGCGTCCGTCACCGTGACATCGAAACCCAATGCGTTCACAGTTCCCGCGAACAGGTTCGCCTGATCAACCGTGATTGCATTCCCGGTCAGTGTGTTCGCATTGAAATTCGCCGTGTCCGCAACACTGATCACCGTGCTGGCCGTCTGCGTGATCGAGTTCGCTGCCGTGACGAAGAGGTCTCCGTCGTTCCCGGCAACCCCTGTTAGACCGAGCGCATCCGAAGTCGTATCGGCGCCTGCCGTGACTGTGACGTTGCCAAGCTCGATTGAGTTGGCATCGAACAAGACAATGTCCTGCCCGGACGCTGTAACTGCCCCGACGAAATCGTTGTTGGCATCATCCAGAACAATGTCACCGCCAGCCGTCAGCGTCGTCGTAGCGGTAATGCTCACATCGTCGGCTACAGACGCCGATACACCGTCATCCACGATTGAGCCAACGACGGTGACGCTAAGATCATCACCAGCCAATCCCGCCAAGGTGATGCTGTTCTCATCGCCCAGATTGATTTCATCGGTTGCGCTCGCCGTAACGGTCGCAAAGTCAAAGCCGGTTCCGGAATTGTTGTTCAGGACGATGTCGCCGTCCGCTGCAGCGGTTTCGCCGGTCGCTGTCAAAGCCGCAGTGCCAGAGACCGTGGTGCCGTTGGTCCCGTCTGATTCAGCGATATTGTTGCCTGTGGCCGACAGGTTGGTGACAGTGAAAGCGCCCAACGTGATCGCCCCGTCAGTTCCAGCCGCGGTTGCATCCAGTGTCATCTGGGCGAGGCCGTCGATGGAGTCTGTCGCGTCGATCGTACCGCCACCGCTGTTGGCAACCAGTGTGTCGACCCCGTTATCCAAATTCGCGATGTCGGCACTATCGAGCGAGACGATGTCCGTCGTGCCGCCACCGACATCGATCGCCTCGCCGTTCGAATTGATCGTAAGCGTACCGGTGCCCGAGTTCAGATTGACGGTTCCGCCAAAGCCGATCCCGGTGTTCCCGCTCGTGATGTCGGAAGGCGTCGAAATTGTCAGGTTAGCGGCCGTGACAGCGCCAAAGTTGATCTGTTCATCAACAGCACTGCCGATCGTCGCCGTGGTTCCGGTCGAGTTGCCCGCAATGACAACAGCACCACCAAAGGTATTGTTGGCATCATCGACGTCGATGTTTCCGGTCGTCGCCGTAAGCGTCGTCGCGCCGGTCACATCGACATCATCGCCAACTGCCGCAGAGACGTTGTCATCTGAGATAGACGTCGCGCTGACAGAGAACGAGCCGCCAGCATCGATGTCGCCCAGCACGATATCATCCGTATCGACAACCACGATCGTCGAGGATGCGGTCGTGGCGGAGATGTCCACTTCGTTGAAATCGTGCGTTGCATCGTCGAGGATCACATCAGCAGACGCAGAGATTAACGCTGTACCGTTCACGCTGATATCGCCCGTCCCGGCATCCGTGATCCCGCCGGAGCTTGCTGTAACGGTCAAACCGTTGAACGCGTTGACCTCGCCCAGATCCAAAGCGTCGGCATCGACAAAGGTCATGTCGAACCCTTGGGCGTTCAACGGCCCTGCGAACAGGTTGGCCTGATCGATAGTGATCGCATTCCCGGTCAGCGTGTTCGCATTGAAGTTCGCCGTGTCCGCAACGTTGATCACTGTGCTACTAGTCTGCGTGATCGAGTTGCCCACCGTGACGAACAGGTCTCCGTCGTTCCCGGCAACCCCTGTCAAGCCGAGTGCATCTGATGTCGTATCCGCACCACCCGTCGCCGTGGTACTTCCAAGCTCGATCGAGTTTACATCGAACAGAACAATATCCTGGCCCGACGCTCCAACCGACCCGACGAAATCGTTGTTTGGATCGTCGAGGACGATGTCGCCGACCGCCGTGAGGGTAGAAATGCCTGCGACACTGACATCGTCTGCGGTTGAGGTCGATGTACCGTCGTCTACAATAGTCCCGCCAGAGGTCACGTTCAGGGTCGTCGCCTCTATCCCACCGAGCGTAATCGATCCGGTGTCGACATGAACGATAGCGCCGGTTGGAGTGCTCGCTGAAAGAGTCGCCAGGTCGTGAGCCGAGTCCCCATCGTTCAGAAGGATGTCACCAGAAGACACCAGCGATGTCGTGCCCGACACGACCAACGCTGGTGCGACACCATCATCATTGATCGAACCGGATCCTGTGACCGAGAAGTTTTGCAACGTCTTCGTGCCAGCATCCAGCAGGACGTTTCCTGGCGTCTGTACGCTGAGATCCAGAGTTGCCTCGTCGACCACACCGAGCGCAATCTCCGCACCCGCTACATCGGTTTGGAATACAAGGCTGCTGACACCTTCAGTCTGAAGTTGATCCACATTCAGCGTGCCCGCAGCATTGTCTGTGGCGCCGCTCCCCTGCAAGGTAAACCGCGCTGCCCCATCGAGTGCAGTATCGATCAGCGTCAAGGTCGGGACTGTGAGATTGCTGGCAGCCCGAGCAGTCTCAACCGCCGCGATTCCGTTGGTCGCCTGGACCGTCAGACTTGTCGCCGACGCAGCACTGATATCGATTGTATTGGTATCGCGGACAGAGACATCACCTCCCGTCAGGTCGACTGTCCCCTGGAAGTCATTCGTCGCTTCGGCAAGCGTGATGCTTCCAGTACCGGCGGCAACGGTTGTGTTACCGGTGACGACAATGGTCGTACCAGCATCCTGAACGACATTTCCGTTATTGGTCGTGGTCACCGAGAGTGAACTCGCGCTGATCGAACCTAGATCGGTGTCTGCGCTCGACCCGGAGCTGATTACGACCGCCGCACCGCCAGAGATTTCACCCGCACCACCAAAGGAGACAACACCGGCATTGTCTGAAGCGCTGGCACCGGTCACAGTTGATCCTGAGGAGTCAGCGTCTGCAGTGAGAGTCAGGGCACCCGAGGTGTTGATCTCTGCGTTCACGAAGATGTCGTTACTCGCGTCGACCACGAGACTGTCACCTACCAGCGATAAGGCTCCGTTGATCGAAATGTCCTGAGTAGCCTGCAGTGTAACCGTGCCTGCAACCGCTACAATCGCATCCGCTTCAACGGTCAGATCGGCATTACCGCCGTCGTCAAATAGGAGCGCCCCGTCCGCCACGTCAGCGTCACCAGCGCCCGCTCCACCCGTATCGTCGATAACGATAAGGTTCTCCGGATCGCGCAGCAGCCCCCCCATCACACCAATTATCGCAAGCAGGTCTACCGAGCCGGAGAAATCCAACCCCACTTTACCTGAGATCTCGACAAACCCGCCATTGCCGGCAACAGCTCCACCTTGAGCGGAGACAGATCCGTGGAAATAGGTGAACTCATCGGACCAGATGATAACTTCACCTCCGTCGCCAGACTCGCCCGCATCCGAGACAATCCTGGCGCCTTCACGAACAAGGGTTCGTTTTGCCACCGGCAAAGGCGCCCCTTCAGGCGCTGTGGCGGACGCATGGCGAACGACCGGAGACTCGACTGCCCTGCCCTGGAAACCGCCGCCAATTTCGATCTTACCGCCATCGGTCGCGCCTGAGACGTCGATGACAGCGGTTTCCTGTATGTCGATCAACTCGCCGGTGATTGCGATCTGCCCGCCTGCACCCTCGACCTGTGACGCATCGATCTTCCCGCTGATCTCGGTGAAGCCATTTTCCCAGCCGGTGATGACGATATTGCCGCCACGGTTCTCGATCCGGGTGGCCTCGACTTCGCCACCGATGGACACAACAGCGCTTTCGACGGCGCCTGCCGCAGCAGCCGACAAGTAAACGGCACCGCCTTCAGCGCTGATCCTTCCAGAGTTCGTCAGGCTTACGCCATTGCCAGGCTGGACCTCGAACTGGGTCAAGCCATCAAGATCCATATCAATCCTGAAACCTGATCCCGCGCCAAGCGCGATCTCTGAGCCCTTGGTCGTGATCGTGCCGGTGTTTTCTACGACCGGCGCCACAAGAACCACATGCCCGTCCCCAGCCGATATGACTCCGTCGTTTATGATGGCACTGCCGGCAGGCGCTTCGGTGAAGGAATAGTCTCCTGATGCGCGCCCCGAAAGGATGTCCTGGTCCGATATCCTCGCTGACGTCGCGATCAGACCATTCACATTGATCCGCGCAGTGTTGCTTATGGCAACGCCGGATGGGTTCAAGACCCAGACGTTTCCAGTCGCGGTGAGCTTGCCGGAAATCTTCGTCGACAGATCGCTTCCAACAACACGGTTGACGGCCAGCGCACTCTTCGAAGGCTGCTGGAAATTGACCGACTCGTTGACTTTGATGTCAAAAGACGAGTGGTTCAGGATCGCCGTATTGGACGACTGTTTGAAGTTTGTGTGCGTCCCCGATTTTTGGATCTTGACGTTACCGTGGGTGACAACGGTGCCTTGCGGACCAGCCTCTGCCTCGCGCGGCGGTTGACCGAACAAGGCTCCAATCGAGATCACACCACAGAGCGCCGTGCGACCAAGCAGCCTTGAACGCAGCCGATCAATCTGGCTGTCCCGGCGTGAAATGGCCCTGAATTCACCGCTGATCATCTCGGTACTCCGCTGTCGATCTCGTTAACGGTGCGAAATTCCACCGTGGTCACACTGCCGCGCAGGTTGAGTCTATTGCTCAGTTTGCCCTGAAGGTTGTGGCAGCATCATGGTATCAGAAAAACTGTGTCAAGGTGAACTTGACGGTTCCGTCCGGTCGCTCGCCTACTGTTGAGAGTGCATCCGTCTGTGGCGATGCGAAATAAATGTCGCCATAGAGCATCTCGAGCAGTTGGAAACGGGCGCCAAAGCCAGCCGACATCAACTCTTCAAAGTTCTGCCCGGTCGGATCGCCATCATCATACAATCTGCCAAAATCGTAGAAGCCATAAAGCTCGAGCCGATCGAGCCATGGAAGGTCAATACCCGGCGGGAAGAAGCGGATTTCGCCGGTCACTGCAAACCCTTCGTCGCCGGTTATGGCTCCCGGCTCGAAACCGCGCCCGAACGTCAGCTCCCCGAGCACCATTTCCTCGTAGCTCAGAAGCGGCCCGTCAGAGATCTGGAAGCCAACTTTGCCGTACAGCTCGAAAAACGGCCAAATCGGCTGAGCGTAGCTGACATCGCCGCGTGCCAGAAGAAACTCCGCGCGACCGTCGGTGCGGCTGCGTGCGAACTTCGGTCCATCAGAGGCGCCAAAATAATCGATGCCCCGGCGAAGCTCCAGATCGAACTCTGCGCGCCCGCCAAGCGGTGCAAACCAGATGCCTCGCAAGCCCGCATACAGGACACGGAGTTGATCATCGAACAGTTCGTCGTCGTCAGGCTTATCGCCAACGGATGCGCGAAGATCCGAGAACTCGAAGCCGCCCCGGGACCAGACGCTGATCCTGCGCGAGCGCACCAACGGATACTCAGCTTCTGCTTCGACAGAGAAAGAGTCGAGATTCAGATCAAGCGGCTCAAGAGCATCTCCGGGTTCGGCAAGGCCATAGGTTGCGTTCATGCGCACGACCATACCGTCATTGCCGACGCTCATCTCGGCAGAAGCGAAGCCGCTGAATTGCTCCGGAACCTCCAGTGCAGCAAGCCCGATTGCCCCGATACGTTCGGCATACTCGGTGTTTGAGTTTGCCGCCGCACCTGCGGACAACGTCACAGCACCGGTCGATTGAGCGTTCCGGTTCTGCAACTGGATAAAGCCGTCCACAGGCTTTCTCGCCGTATCGACGACGAGGATCACACCGCCCGGAAGGCTGTCACCGGCTGATCTCAGCGTGCCGGTTAACGAGATCCCAGGCAAATCACGTGCCAGTAGCAGATACCTCTCGATGTCAGTCCGGCGCGCCGCCTTGTTCGTGATCAGATTGTCCAGCAAAGCCGCAATTTGCTTCTTCACCGGACCGATGTCGCCATTGACCTCATAGTGGACGATGCGCCCTTCGTGCACCTGTAACTGGGCGATCCCGCCGTCGATCGATTGCGCCGGAATGATCACGCGCGTGGCCAGAAAGCCAGACTCTCGGTACAGTTGCTCGATCCGGTTTGCGATCTCCCGCAACCCCCCGATCGTGATGTCTTTTCCGATGAAGCTTTCGTAGATATCGGTAATCCGGTCGAAGTTACCGTTCTCTTCCGAAAACTCGCGGGGTGGGAAATCCGGGTAAGTGATGCCATTCAGCTGGAAGGACACGGTTGAACTTCCAGCTACTTCGCCGCCCGTGGCACCATCCGTCGTCGCGACCTCGGGCAGTCTTTGCCCTTGTTGTGCTGCGCGACGCCGATCGATTGCGCTTTCGAACTGCCGCAAGCGATCGGACGCGGCGGCGCCGGATCCTGCCGCTCCGGGCTGCTGGATCTGTTGACGTGCTGCGTCCACCGCCGGATTTGGCGTTTGCTGTGCTGACGGTTGGCTTGAAACCGCGAAGCATAGCAAGGCGGTTAACACCGTCGCCCGAAACGATAGTCGACAAGCCCCCGACATCCTGTCCCCCAAATCTGCCCCCGGCCGCGCCCCTTCACGGACGGATTTGCGCGCTGCGGCCGTCAACGAGACGTGCCGACCGCCACCATTCTAGATTTCTGCAAGCTTACCAAGTTCTTATAGTTGCCTCAACACGCCGATTAATAGCAGCAAAAGGGTCTTCTTCCAACCTCGGCTTTGTCTCGCCGTAGCCCTGCGCGGTCAAACGCTCGGTATCGACGCCAAGCTCGTTGAGAAATTCAATCACAACTTGTGCCCTGCGCTCTGAGAGCGCGTTGTTAAGGGAGTCCGCGCCCCGTGCATCCGTATGCCCATCGACGTTGAATGTGCTGGCCTCGAGCTTGGGGGACTCGATTGCCTTGGCAAACTCCTTCAGGTTGGCCTTAGCGACGTCACTCAGCCGATCCGAACCAAGCTCGAAAGTGATCAAGAGATCGAAGCCGCCCGGATCCTTGATTTGCGCAGGCCGCGCGACGCCGCAATTACTGCTCGTCCCAACACAAACCCCACGAGACGTTCGCTTCGGCAAACAAACCTGACCAACTGGACAGGCGACGGACGCGGCCCCCTCAATCTTCTCGAAGTGAGTGAGCACATCATCGGCTTGGAATTGGGGCTTGATTTCGCTCTCGGCGTTCGCATTTAATGCTAGCAGTGCGATTAAGCACATGACGGCGGCGAGAATTTTGGTCATCGACGCACCCTAACGCATATAATTAGCGGGCGGGACGATCAGCCATCTGGACGCCTCTGTCAAGCTAAGGTAAATTTTTTCATCAAGGCCTGTCAGGAGACGATAGTGCAAAAATTGTTACAGGCGGACAGGTTTGCGCGCCTAAATACAACTCTCGGACCGGATAAACTCGTTCTAACGAATTTCGATGGATTCGAAGGGGTTAGCGAGAATTTCGAATGGACGGTCGATGCGCTCCTCAATTCAGGTGAAGAGCCTGTAGATCCGGCCGAGATTATCGGGAATCCATGTTACGTTGAAATGGACGGCCTGACTGGCGACGCGCGGTACTTTCACTGCAAATGCAGCGAGCTTCGCATTCTGGAGTGGAGTGGCGAGCACATTCAGTACCGCTTGCTTCTGCGCCCGTGGACGTGGTTGCTGACGCGCGGATCGCATAGCCGTGTGTGGCACGAGAAATCCGCCAAAGACATCATTCAAGCGGTTTTCGAGGACGCCGGGTTCTCGGACTTCGAATTCAAGGTCGAAAAAACCTACGACCCTATCCACTACTGTGTGCAGTACCAGGAATCCGATTGGGATTTCGTATGCCGCATGATGGAAAAGTGGGGCATGTTCTTCTGGTTTGAGTCTTTCGACAACAAACACGTCCTGAAGATCTACGACAATCAATCCAGCCTGCCCGCGATAGGCGCGTACTCCGCGCTCGAATTCTGGCCGACCGAAGAGGCCGGATCGAGAGAAGCGCGCTTGACCAGCTGGCAACATGAAAACAGGCTGCGGACAGCCAAGATAGAAACCGATGACTACAACTATGAGAAGGTCAATACGGCCCTGGAGAAAGTCGGGAGCCCCAAGGATGCGCCATCTCACAGTCACTCTAGTTTCCAGCACTATCGCTACCCTACTGGTCACTACGATCCGGGCGTCGGACAGCTTCTCGCAGATATTCTGACAGACGCGGAACGCGCAGGGGCGCAGCGAAAGTACTGCGCAGGGTATGCGCCTCTGCTTCATGCGGGTGGGGCCTTTACGCTGAGCAAGCATCCCATTGACGAGGAAAACGCCAAGAACAATGTGATTGCGGCCCGACACACTGTCAGCCAATCCTACCACATCACAGGCGGTGGATTTTCGGTCGGGCAAGACAATGATTACTACGGCGAGTACGAGGTCGCCGATGCGACGCTCGCCTACAAATCTCCGCACAAAACACCGGTGCCTCGGATCATGGGCGCTCAGACCGCGCTGGTCATCAAATCCAAGAGCGCACCAAGCGACGAAGAAATCGACGTCGACGATCAGGGCCGGATCCTGGTGAAATTTCATTGGAATGCGAAGTCAGGATCTGGTTCCGAGGATCAATGCTCCATGCGGTTGCGCGTGGCACAGCTTTGGGCCGGAAGCGGCTGGGGCGGTGTCTGGATCCCGCGCGTTGGTATGGAGGTCGTGGTCGACTTCATCGGCGGCGATCCGGATCGCCCACTGGTGACCGGGTGCGTCTATAACGGCAACAACAAACCGCCGATCACATTCCCGGCGGACAAGACGCAGAGCACCATCAAATCGCAAAGCTCGAAGGGCGGGACTGCGTCCGCGAACTTCAACGAGCTGCGCTTCGAAGACAAGAAAGACGACGAAGAGATCTACATCCACGCCGAGCGTGATCGGCTGATGATTATCGAGCACGATGATGACATCGAGATCGGGAACGATCAGACCGAGAAGATCGGCGGCTCGCGGACCTTCGAACTGACTGGCGGCGACGAAACCGTCACGATCAAGGGCAAACCAGGCACCAAGGACAAGTACGGAAAGGTGATCACCAAGGGCGGTCACCGTTCTACAACGCTGGAACTCGGTAACGAGACCATGACGGTCGCCGAAGGAAAGCGCACAACCAGCATCAAGATGGATGACAAGCGCACCATCACCGATGGGAACGACATCCACGAGATCAAGAAGGGCAATCAAACCACGACGATCGACAAGGGCGACCAGACGATCACGGTCAAAATGGGCGATCAGCAGACCAAGATCAGCGCGGGGCTTGGCAAGGTCCAGGCGATGAAGTCCTACGAAATCAAGGTCGGCGGTTCATCGATCAAGGTCGAGCCAATGAAGATCACTATCAAGTCGATGCAGATCATGATCAACGCATCCATGAAGCTGGACGCCAAGGGCATGATGACAACGGTCCAGGGCTCGGCGATGTGCACCATCAAGGGCGGCATGGTGATGATCAACTGACGGCTACCTACCGTCAGTTTCAAACCGTGGGCGCCAGGCGCCCGGTCAACGCTTAGTCGCTAAGACGCACATCGTCTTTGCTGAACATCTCCGCCGCTGAAAAGCCAGCGTTCTGCAGACCGAAGCTGGCCGCGATTGATATCAGGACCATCACGACGATTGCCGCAACAAATGCCTTCATGGCTGCTCTCCTTGCGTTTTACGGGCCGGCGGACCAGTGTTGTCTGCCAGAAATTCGATCAGGTCTCGCCGATCGGACGATTTGGCGATCTGCTGCATCGGCATCTTGGATCCGGGCGTGTAGTGATCGGGTCCGTCCAGGAACAGCCGATCAATGGTCTCCGACGACCAGATGATCTCGGACCCATCCAACGCATCCGAATAGGAATAACCTGGATGTGTGCCAGCGCGACGTCCGAAGAGCCCCCAAAGACTGGGACCGGCTCGATTTGCACCATCCTCTGTCAGCGTATGGCAGATCGAGCATTTGCGCGCGAACTGGCGCTCGCCGTTCGACATCTCGTCGGGTGACCGCAGAAACGAACGTTCGCCGACGCTGAGCAGGCCCGCAACCTCGTCTTCGGAAGCCGAGACCGGCCAGAGCGTCGCCGCATCGCTCAACCCGCCTGATAGCAATCGTTTACCGTCCGGCGTCCAAGCGAGCGTCCAGATCGGGCCACGCACCGCCGCATGGAAGTCGCGCTCGATCTTCCAGCGTTCAGCGTCGATGATCATGACGTAGCCTTCGCCGTCCCCGACCGCGATCTTCGTGCCATCCGCGCTGAGACTCAGCGCGAGGATGGGCTTCCGGTCCGCCGACAGGTCAGCGATTTCTTCATCCGTGACCAGATCGATGGCTCGCACCGCACCATCGACAGCGCCGTAAGCAAGCCATCCGGCCGCTTCATTCAAGATCAGTTGGTTAACGCCGAAACCGTGCTTGATCATTGTGCGCTGAAGCGCGCGAGCCTCGACATCCCAGATCCGTACCGTCCCGTCCGAACTGGCCGAAAACAGCTGCGCCCCGTCGCGGGAAAAAACCGATGCGTTAACGTTGCCTCGATGCCCTTTCAGCCAGGCCACATGCGTCTGAGCGTCCAGATCCCACAGGCCCACGACACCGTCCCAGCCGCTGGTCGCCGCAAACCGGCCGTCCGGGCTGAGCGCGATGTGCAGGATCTTGCCGCGATGACCTTCAAAGCGCTTCAGCGGTTTCGCCTGATCGACGTCCCACAAGATCATGCGGAAATCATCGCCTGCCGAAAGGGCTCGACCGTCTGGCGCGAAGGCAACGGCGTTGACGCCGGCCTCATGCGCCTGGAGAAAGACCGGCTCCGTGCCATCAAGGCGCCAAAGACCGACAGAGTAATCGAAGCTTGCCGACAATGCGCGTTTGCCATCCGCTGACACGGCGACCCCTTTTACCGGACCGCCGTGACCCTGGAGACGCAGGAAGCCTCCATTCGCCCAACTCGGCGTCGTGCCAAGTACGAAAGTGAGCGCAAAGATCAGTACTAAAAGACGCACGGAGTTACTCGGCAGGCGTCGCCGCAAGTCCCTTGGAACCCTGCGCCTTCTCCTGTTCCTCGTCGACCCAGAGACCGTGGTGTTCGCGGGCCCAGTTCAGATCAACCTGACCGCTGCCCATCGCATCGAACGCACCCTCCATACCGACCGAGCCGATATAGATGTGAGCCAAAATGATGAAGATCATCGCGAAAGCGACCACCGTGTGCCAGATCTGCGCGTACTGCATCTCTTCGATCGGCGTCAGTTCGGTCGCCAAAGGCGCACCCATGACAAGCTGTGAGATCCCGACATCGTTCAGGATCACGAAGGTCTTCGCAAACATTGGCGCTTCGTAGGGGAACAACAGCGAAATGCCGCTCGCCGAGATCGATCCACCCAGCAGGATCACGGACCAGAAGATCAGCTTCTGCCCGGCGTTGAACTTGCGCGCCGGCGGATGCCCCAGGCCAACGAGCCCTCCGCCCTGGGCGAACCACCGCAGATCCAACAGGCTCGGCAGATTGTGGCGAACCCACATGAAGAACACCATCACGATGGCGAGCATGAACGCCCAGGCCACGTTGTTGTGCACCCATTTTCCGGCGTTGGTGACCAGCGCAAAGCTCTCCTTACCAATGAGCGGCAGAATCCAGTCCTTCCCGTAGAGAAGGTTTAGGCCTGTCAGCGCGAGCAGAATGAACGAGACAGCGAGCAGCCAGTGCGCAAACCGCTCGACGGACTTGAAGCGTTCGATCCGCTGATCCGTCGGACCATGCGAGATCCGCACCCGGCCGCGAACGAGATAGAACAGAGCCAGGAGCGCCAGTATCCCGACGAGCGCATACCCGCCGTAAACCTGCAACGGGCCGCCTTTTGCGCGCAATTCCAGCCAACCCATGCCGCCATCCTGGACAAGCCTTGCAGCCATCGGGTCCGGGATAGAGACAGTTCCCTCGACACCGTGACGCATTTCGCCCCAGATAGTCGACAGCGAGTTGGCGCCCTCGGTCCCCGCAGGCAGGATGTTTCCACCCTCCACCGCGTCGCGCTCTCGCGTCACACCTGGCTGGGCCGGTGCGTTCGTCACCGCGTTCTCCGGTGGCCGAACCGATGACTGGGCCATCGCCTCGTTGATGACAAGGCCGGTTTGAACCAGCGACCCCGTCAGTGCCAGGACAGCGAGAACCAAAGACAGAATTGCGACTGACAGTGCAAGCCGTCTATGCATGGGCTTTCTTCCTCCAACCGTTCGCGTGCGGCCTCGTTTAGCGGGCCGCGCGACAGAAACTAGCACATCATTCGAACGTTCACAGAGGTATGGTTGATTTCGTCCTCGTCACCTTAGGACGAGGAAATCACGATCCCTCCCAGGAACATGATCACCACAACCGTCAATCCGGTGCCAAACATCTTGGCCGTGAGGAGTCGTGCAAGTTTCTGCATTTTTCTTCTCCCTTGGGTTGAGTTCCAGATCATGGGCCTCGATAGATCCAAGAGTCAAACTTGAAAACGCAAAATGTGCAAGAACTTCATGATGTTGCGGTCGCGAACCGAATGCTGCATCCGCGAACCACAAGTTGTAGAGAAATATTATTTCTCCGCGATTTCAAGAAGCTCAATGGTAAAGTTCAGCGTTTCGTTCGGCCCGATATCGGCCCCGGCGCCACGCGATCCATAGGCAAGCTCGGACGGGATCCAGACCTCGAACTTGCCACCTGGCTTCATCAGAAGCAGTGATTCTGTCCATCCGGGAATCACCTGCGTGACGCCGAAGCTCGCCGGTTCGCCGCGCGCATAAGAACTGTCGAAGACGGTTCCATCCAACAGCCGCCCCTCGTAGTGGACCGAGACCGTGTCGGTTGCTTGCGGGCTTGCGCCGTCGCCCTCGGTCTCGATGCGGTATTGCAGCCCGCTCTCGGTGGTGACAACGCCTTCGGCAGCCTTGTTTTCCTCGAGAAACGCCGCGCCAGCCGCAACGGCCTTTTCCGCCTTTGCCTCTTCGCGAGCCTGTACCGCCACCTGAATGGCCGTGAAGGCATCGATCAGTTCAGCCTCCGGTACGCGCGGGTCATCACCTGCCAGAAAGTCCCGAACCGCCTGCGCGAGTGCCGCGGGATCGATCTCGTCCAATGTCAGGCCCTGCTGCGAAATCGACTGCCCCATATTGTAGCCGATACCGTAACTTGCCTTCTGTTGCGGCGTCTCCAATGGCGCGACCTCCTGAGCAGCCGCTGGAACCGCGAGTGCTACGGATGCGGCCACAAAGCCGGTCTTGAGAAGGGAGGTCATTGGCGGATCCAGTTCTGTCTAGTGTGATTTTGCGGGAACCTAGGGCCGAAACGAGCCTGCAACAAGGAAAACGCCCCGGCATCGAACCGAGGCGCTTCACATTCTCGTAGGATCGGCCTTGGCCCACCCTCCCTCAGGGATCAGCTGCCCTTTTGGTTATAGGCCGTGCCCCAGCCCCAGGCGCCGGACCCAAATCCGCGGGCGACGACGCGCTCGCGGTAGATGTTAGACACCTCGTCTCCGTCACCGGCCAGAAGCGCCTTGGTCGAGCACATCTCGGCGCAGATCGGCAACTTGCCCTCGGCGATCCGGTTGCGCCCGTACTTCGAAAACTCGGCGTTCGAATGGGTCTCTTCCGGGCCACCGTTGCAGAAGGTGCACTTGTCCATCTTGCCGCGTGAGCCGAAGTTGCCCGCCTGCGGGTACTGCGGCGCGCCGAACGGGCACGCATAGAAGCAGTATCCACACCCGATGCACAGGTCCTTCGAGTGCAGGACCACACCGTCCTCGTTCTGGTAGAAGCAGTCCACCGGGCAGACCGCCATGCAAGGCGCGGCCGAGCAGTGCATGCAGGCCACCGAGATCGAGCGTTCGCCGGGCTTGCCGTCGTTCAGCGTGACCACGCGGCGGCGGTTGATGCCCCACGGGATCTCGTGCTCGTTCTTGCAGGCCGTGACGCAGGCGTTGCATTCGATGCAACGTTCCGCGTCGCAGAGGAATTTAGCGCGTGCCATGTCCTCTCCTCCCCTTATGCTTTTTCAATTTTGCAGAGTGTGGCCTTGGTCTCCTGCATCTGAGTGACGGAGTCATAGCCATATGTCTGCGCGGTGTTGGATGCCTCGCCAAGCACGTAAGGATCGGCACCGTCGGGGTATTTCTCCCGAAGATCCTTGCCCTGGAAGTGCCCGCCGAAGTGGAACGGCATGAAGGCAACACCCTCGCCGACTCGCTCTGTGACCATGGCTGAAACCTTTACCTTGCCGCCTTCCGGACCTTCGACCCAGACCTGCTCGCCATCCTTGATGCCCAGATTGTTGGCATCGCGGGTGTTCATCTCGACGAACATTTCCTGCTGCAGTTCGGCGAGCCACGGGTTCGACCGGGTCTCGTCCCCGCCGCCCTCGTACTCGACCAGACGGCCCGAAGTCAGGATGATCGGATAGTCCTTCGAGAAGTCCTTCTTCTGGATCGACGCATAGAGCGTCGGCAGACGATAGGCCCTGCGGTCGTCATAGGTCGGGTAGTCAGCGACCAGATCACGCCGGTTGGTATAGAGCGGCTCGCGGTGCAGCGGGATCGGATCCGGGAAGGTCCAAACCACCGCACGCGCCTTGGCGTTGCCGAACGGAGCACACTCGTGCTTGATCGCGACGCGCTGGATACCGCCGGAGAGGTCAGTCTTCCAGTTCGTCTTCGGTCCGGCAATACCGTCGATGACGGCCCGCTCTTCGTCGGTCAGGTCGCTGTCCCAGCCCAGGTCCATCAGCATCTGCATGGTGAACTCAGGGTAGCCGTCCTGGATCTCGGAGCCTTCCGAGTAGACGCCTTCCGCCAGCAGGTTGTCACCGTCCCGCTCGACACCGAAGCGTGCCCGGAACGTCAGACCACCTTCCGAGACAGGCTTCGACATGTCGTAAAGGTTCGGCGTGCCCGGGTGGTTCATGTCCCCCGTGCCCCATGCCGGCCATGGCATCCCATAGTAGTCGCCATCGCACGGTCCGCCCAGCGCCTGCAGAGTGGTCCTGTCGAACGTGTGCTGGTTCGCCATGTGCTTGCGGATACGCTCGGGCGTCTGCCCGGTGTAGCCGACGGTCCACATGCCCGCGTTGATCTCGGCCGTGATGTCCTCGATCTTCGGCTCGTCGTTCTCATCGACCTCGATGTTCTGCAGGAAGTTGTCAGCAAAACCGAGTTTCTTCGCCAGCTTCACCGCGATCGTGTGATCCGGCAGCGACTCGAACAACGGCTCGACGACCTTGTCACGCCACTGGATCGAGCGGTTCGACGCCGTAACCGAGCCGTAGGTTTCGAACTGCGTTGCCGCGGGCAGCAGATAAACACCGTCCTGGCGGTCCGGAAGCACGGCGGAGACCGTCGGATACGGGTCGATGATGACCATGATATCCAGCTTCTCCATCGCATCCTTCATCTCGACCTGACGGGTCTGAGAGTTCGGCGCGTGGCCCCAGAAGACCATGCCGCGAACCTTGCTCGGCTGGTCCATGTTCTCGACGTCTTCGAGCACACCGTCGATCCAGCGGCTGACAGGGATGCCCTTGCCTTCCATCAGATCCTTGTTCTCGAACTGGCTGAGAATGTAGTCGTATTCTGCGTTTGCCTTGTCCGATGCAGTCTTCTCACCGGCCCATACACGCGCCCAGTGCTTCCAAGAACCGGTCTTCAGACCGTAGTAGCCCGGCAGCGTGTGGGAAAGAACACCAAGGTCCGTTGCGCCCTGCACGTTGTCGTGGCCCCGGAAGATGTTGGTGCCACCACCCGAGGTGCCCATGTTGCCCAGCGCGAGCTGTAGCACGCAGTAAGCGCGGGTGTTGTTGTTGCCGTTGGTGTGCTGGGTGCCGCCCATGCACCAGATCACGGTGCCCGGGCGGTTGTTCGCCATGGTGCGTGCGACACGCTTCAGCTGAGATCCCGGCGTGCCGGTGACGCGCTCGACCTCTTCCGGAGTCCACTTCGCAACCTCGGTCTTGATCTGGTCCATCCCCCAGACGCGGGTGCGGATGAACTCCTTGTCCTCCCAGCCGTTCTCGAAGATGTGCCAGAGGATACCCCAGATCAGCGCGACGTCGGTCCCCGGACGGAACCGCACGTATTCATCGGCATGGGCCGCTGTCCGCGTGAAGCGTGGATCGCAGACGATCAGCGGCGCGTTGTTCTCTTCCTTCGATTTCAGAATGTGCAGCAGGCTGACCGGGTGTGCCTCGGCCGGGGTGCCGCCGATCAGGAAGATCGCCTTCGATTTGTGGATATCGTTGTACGAGTTCGTCATCGCCCCGTAGCCCCAGGTGTTCGCAACACCCGCGACCGTGGTCGAGTGACAGATCCGTGCCTGGTGATCCACGTTGTTCGTGCCCCAGTAGGCGGCGAACTTGCGGAACAGATACGCCTGCTCATTGTTGTGCTTGGCCGAGCCCAGCCAGTAGACGCTGTCCGGTCCGCTTTCCTGGCGGATCTGCAGCATCTTGTCGCCGATCTCGTTGATCGCGTCTTCCCAGCTCATGCGGACGTATTTTCCGTCCACCAGCTTCATCGGGTATTTCAGACGGCGCTCGCCGTGGGCGTGCTCGCGCACAGCGGCACCCTTCGCGCAGTGAGCACCCAGGTTGAACGGGCTGTCCCAGCCGGGCTCCTGACCCGTCCAGACGCCGTTCTGCACTTCGGCCAGAACCGTACAACCGACCGAGCAGTGCGTGCAGACCGACTTGACGATATCGACCGCACCATCGGCAGCCGAGGCGGCACTCGCCTGCTGCACGGTGCCACCGGTCGCAGCGGCAGCGGCCAATCCGCCAATCGCCAGCCCCGATCCGCGCAGAAATGCGCGGCGGTCGACCGACTTGGCAGCAACTTGAGACAGGATCGACTCACTCCGGGGGCGTCCCGCAACCCCGTTTGTCTTCTTCCTGAGCATCTTAAACTCCCTTGCTTGGACCTTCGTCCTGGCGTGGTACCTTTGGGGATCAGGGCCTATCGCAACCGTCACCCGTATGTGGTCACAGCGTCAGAAACGGGCCGTCTCGTAGAAATTCCGGGTCATCTCGGTGTCGCGCAGGCCTTCGCGGCTCTGGTCGGCAGCCGCCTCGGCTTCGGTGGTGACTGTCACCGCGGCAACCGCGGCCACTGGCGCACCCGCCGCTGCGAGCTTCAGGAAATCCCGGCGGTTTGCCCGCTCCTGTTCACTCATGGTCGTTTCCTTCCAAGTTTTGGCAGGGTGCGCAATGCGCACCCTACGATTTCAGACGCCTCAGACGCCCATCCGAAAGGCTTCGCGCTCGATCTCCATGAACGCTTTGCCGATTGTTCCGACCGGCGCGAAGAAGACGCTCGCCTTCGCCGCTTCCAGATCGCTGAAAAAATGCCCTGCCCAGGGTGCGACATGGGCAGAGAAGAAGTCCCTCTGCGTGCTCAGATCCGCGATGCGCCCAAAACGCCCGCGGATCAGACCGGCCATCATCTCGCACAGGCTGGCGACGTTATCCTCGGGTTCGAAGACATTGGGTGCGCGCTCGATCTGCAGCCGCGCCATCTCGGTGCGCAACACCGCAAGGGGTTTCTCGTGCAGGAAACCGGTCATGTAATAGGACGCATAGGGCAACAACTCGCCCCGCGTCAGCCCGATGAAAAGCGTGTTGAACTCGGCCTCGATTGCCACGGGCTTGAGCTGGCTGGCCAGGCGCGCCATCGCGCTGATCCCTTGCCCCAAAGACGACGCATCGCCGGAGAGGCCTTTGACCATCGCAAGAAGTTCGGGCGTAGGCGGTCGGGCGAGAAGCGCACCGAGCATATCGTAGAGATCGGCGCGGAGGAGTTCCTCCGCAGCAATCTCGAATTCGGCAGTCTTTTCTGCCAAAGTCATGGACCCTCCCGCAACGCCGGTTTTCCGGTCGTGTTCAATCAACCGTAGAGACGACCAATTTCTTGGTCAAGCTTGTCGCACCGGCCTTGAAAATGCGTGCGACTTCGCTTTTGCCGTGCGGACGTGACGTTTCGGACTGTGCGGAAGCAACGTTGGCAACAAGCGTCAGTCGACCCGAAATGCCATCCGCCGCACCGGAATCACTGGGCTTTCGTGCGCGATCGGGGTCGATGGATCAGAGTGCGGTTGAGCATGCGCCGACGCATTCAGAGTGGCGTCTGATGGTAGATCAACCTGTTCGTCGGTATCGTTTGCGGTAGCGATTTCACCTGACGGAACCTCCACAGCCTGGTCAGGCGCGGTTGATCCATCCTCCGTTGCATCGGTCTCAGTCGGATTTTCAGGCTGAACATCATCAGGATCAGGGTCGCGCAGGAACCCTTTGCCGACCCGGTAAGCCGTCGCCAGGTTCTCGACGACCGTCGCCGCGTCGGTGAAATCTTCGCCGTAATCCACCAACTCATCCAGATTGGCCAGCACCGGATTTGTCAGCCACAGCTTGCGCAGCGCCCGGTTCCGCAGCCGCTCCGGCACGCCTGACGCCATGAACCCCGAGAAATCGTCACCCGGCTCCATCTCATCCGGATCGCGCAGGCCCAACTCGTCCAGGATTTCCGCCTCGGTGCGCTTGTCTTCCTCTGGGACCTCCGGGGCGGCCACATCGCTTTGGCCCTCCTCCTCCGGTTCCGGTTGCCGCGCCGCCTGCTTGCGTGCGGACCACCGGCCCAGGAAGCCGTCCGTCTCGCGGCTCAATGTACAGTCCTCTTGGACGCAGGCGATCGATAGACGTCCGCTTCCTGCCGAACCCGCGCGTCACCCTTGCCATCCTCGACCAGGTCTTCTTTCCACCGCTTGCGTTTGCGTTTGTGGAATTCCTCATCGACATGATGCACTTCAACGAACGAGGTCAGCCACGCCAGAAGCTGCGGGGGCATCGGAACCGGTTCGACAATCTCCTCGCCACTGTCGAGGTAATCCTGCGCCTCGAACGCCGAGGCCGTCACGCGGAAAACCTCGACCTCATGCTCTGCCTCGGGGTCCTCGGTTGGACGCAGAACGACATAGACACTCGGCGGATCGGTCGACAGGGAAACGCGGTATCCTTCGGTTTCCTTTCGGTGCACCTCCAGATCCACCGTCGCGGCGTGATACTCGACAGCGTCTCCATCGCGGCGCATCTCGTACCACTCGGCGGGCTTTGCCCCCGGCAGAACCGCCACTGCGCGCCATATCCACTTCGCCCAGCGCGTGACACCGGGTTGTTTGCGGATCACCACACCGACCGGGATCGAAGCCTCCCTGTTCGAAAGGTTCGCTGATGCGCTTTCGTCCTTTGTGTCCGTCATGGCGCGCACTAGAGCCGCAGGGGCACCCGCCGTCAAGCACAGCACGCTTGCCTGGCGCCCGACTTGCTTTAGGAATGCCCGGCAGGTCGCGGCGACAGCGGCCATCACGGGAGGGAGCCATGTCCGAGCCAACGCTGCTGCTGTGCGACTGCACCGGGTCGATGCGTGTCGATGCCGAAGCGATCGCACAAGGCTGCGGACTGACCTGCCAGAAGGTAGGTACCTATCTCTGCCGTGATGAGGCCGCCCGGGCCGCGCAAGCTCTGCAAACCGGCGACGTGATCATCGCGTGCGGACAGGAGGCCGAAAGCTTCCGCGATCTCGCCGAGGATCTCGGAGCAACGGATCGATTGACCTGCATCGACATTCGCGACCGCGCCGGATGGTCGGACGACCGCGACGCGAGCCCGAAAATGGCAGCGCTGATTGCCGAGGCCAGACTGCCCGCGCCCGAGGTTCCCGCGATGGATGTCGTCTCCGGCGGTGTCTGCCTGGTGATAGGCAAGCCGGATGTCGCCCTGCCAGCCGCTGCGCGTCTATCGACGACCCTGGCGGTCACGTGCATGATCCCGGAAGCGGGAGATTTGCATCCACCTACCGGCGCGCAGATAGACGTCGTCGCAGGCCGCGTTTCAAACGCTGCGGGCGCACTCGGCCAATTCAGCGTGACCGTCGATGGCTTTTGCGAATGGTCACCCGCAGGGCGCGGCGCGCGCACCTTCACATCGCCTGTCAATGGCGCGAAATCGGATTGCGACGTGATCGTCGATCTGACAGGCGACGCGCCGATGTTCCCGGCACACCAAAAGCGCGACGGCTACCTGCGCGCCGACCCGGCGGACCCACTGGCCGTCGAGCGTGTGTTGTTCGAAGCGAGCCATCTTGTCGGAACGTTCGAGAAGCCGCTCTACATCCGGTTCGACGCGAACCTCTGCGCACACTCCCGGGCCGAACAGACCGGATGCACCCGATGCCTGGATCTCTGCCCGACCTCGGCGATTTTGCCGGCGGGCGAGAGCGTTTCGATCGATCCGAACGTCTGCGCGGGCTGCGGTGCCTGTGCCGCCGTATGCCCCTCCGGCGCTGCCTCGGCCGACGATCCGCCAGTCCAGCATACCTTCACCCGGCTGCGCACTCTGGCCGAGACCTATCGCAAGGCAGGCGGTGCCGCACCGCGCCTGCTGGTGCATGACGATCACGGCGCTGAGATGATCAGCCTTGCAGCGCGCTTCGGACGTGGCGTGCCTGCGGACGTCATTCCGTTCGAACTCGCTTCACTCGGTGCGTTTGGGCATGCCGAGATGCTTGCCGCTCTCGCGGTCGGGTTTGCGCATGTCCACATCCTGCCGGGACCTCGGACCGAACGTCAACCTATCGATGCGCAGATAGGGATCGCGCGCGCAATCGCGGCAGCGGGCGCTCCTAACCGGATCGGCTGGGTTGATGTTGACGACCCGGATGCACTTTCGCAGCAGCTTTACAGCACCGAAGCACCGCCGATGGACCACGGTACAATCTTGCCGTTGGGAGGACGCCGGGAAGTCACGCGCCTCGCGGCGACTGCGATCCTGGGTGGCGCTCCGGAGGTGCCACTTCCCCTGCCAGCGGGCGCACCTTACGGAACGATCAAGATCGATACGCAGAAGTGCACGCTTTGCCTCGCTTGCGTGTCGCTCTGCCCGCCCGGTGCACTCGGCGACAATCCGGACAAGCCGGAGGTCAACTTTCGCGAGGAAGCGTGCCTGCAATGCGGGATTTGCGCGACCGTTTGCCCAGAGACTGCGATCGAGCTTGTCCCGCAACTTGATCTGCGTCCTTCGGCGCTGGCCACGCGGGAGCTCCATGGCGAGGAGCCCTTCTGCTGCGTCGAGTGCGGGAAACCATTTGGCGTGAAGTCCACGATCGAGAAGATCGTCACGAAACTGGAGGGCGTGCATTCGATGTTCACGAACTCGGACAACGCGCGGCTGATCCAGATGTGTGACGACTGCCGGGTGAACGCACAGTTCAAGGCTTCAGACAATCCGTTCCAGATGGGCGACCGGCCAAAGATACGGACCACCCAGGACTATCTGGATGATCGTGAAGACTGATCACCGCTTTGGCGACCGGGTCATGATCGACCCCGCTGCATTCGTGCACGAAACGGCCCTTATCTATGGGCAGGTAGAGATTGGACCCGATTGCTCGGTCTGGCCCTTCGCCGTCATTCGCTCGGAGCTTCACGAGGTTCGGATCGGGCGCGGATCGAATGTACAGGACCACGTGATGATCCACGTCGGGTACGAGCATCCGACGATCATCGGCGAAATGTGCTCGATAACCCATCACGCCACGATCCACGGAGCGACGCTTGGCGATAACGTTTTGGTCGGGATCAACGCGACCGTGATGGACGGCGCCGTCATCGGCGATAATGCGATCATTGCCGGGCATTCCATCGTTCGCGAAGGTATGATCGTACCAGAAAACGCCGTGGTCGCCGGTGTTCCGGGCAAGGTCGTCGCGACACGGGACAATCGCGCCGCCAATATCGCCAATGCCGAATTCTACATCGCGAACGGTCGAAACTATGCCCAAGGCATCCACCGGTTCTCCAAAGATGCCCCTACAGATTAGCGTCTATTCCGCGCGCAAACCTTCAACAATCGCATCGAGCATCCAGGCGTCGTTGAGACTGACGGCGAGCATCAAGGCACCCTGCAGGCTCGCGACCACCTGAACCGCCCCCTGGCGCCGGGCCTCATCCGGCAGGTCATTCGGCAACGCACCGCCGACCCAGTCAATGTTCTGGTCCATGAACGCCGAAACCGCCAGGGCGACGCGTTCCGGTAGACCTCGGGTCTCGGCCCCGAGCATACCGCACAGGCATCCCGTCTCTGATTCCTGAAAGGCGTCGCGGTAAGCCTGGGCATAGGCTTCGACCGGCGTGAGACCGGTTTCGACCAAGGCCGCAACCGATTTGAAGAAGGTCTCGCTGTACCGTTCAACGACAGCGACGCCTAGATCCTCTTTCTGACGGAAGTGATAGTGCACGCTCGCGCTCTTGATGCCGAGATCGTCCGCGAGATCCCGAAAGCTGAATGCGTGATAACCGCCCGCGCGCATGCGCTGCTCGGCCGCATCCATCAGGGCTGTCTTCGTATCGCTCATTCCTTGCCTCCACACGCTGCACTGAGTCCCGCCTCACCTATCGATAGATAGGCTTGACAGAATCAGGATGCAAATCTATTTAATCACCTATCTACTGATAGATATATAATGGAGATGCGCGATGAGAGTCTACGAAGCACCCGGGTTTCCAAACCCAGCCCGGATCCGGATTGCAGTGGCCGAGATGGGCCTGACAGACACGATCGTGTTCGTGCCGGTCGACGTGCCGAACGGTGAACACCGCACGGCCGCGTTCCTGGCGAAGAACCCGACCGGTACCGTCCCGGCATTGGAACTGGACGACGGCACCGTCATCGCGGAGTGCACGGCCATCACCGAGTATCTGGA
>JBHJIZ010000110.1:0-12230 GCA_050043005.1 Paracoccaceae bacterium | reverse complement strand
CGCACCCGCGCCGCAGCTGTCGATGGCGTCCTTCATCGCCTCGCGCACGGCCTGGTGCTGGCCCATGCCGAGATAGTCGTTCGAGCACCAGACGGTGACATCGTGGGTGCCTGCGTTGGCGCCCTCGCCGACATGGCGCTTGGCCTTCGGGAAAGACCCGACCTGGCGTTCGAGATCCGCAAACACCCGGTAATTGCCTTCCGATTTCAGGGCGGAAAGACGGCTTTCGAAATAGCGTTCGTAATCCATGGCTGGGCTCTCCCTCGCGAGGTGATCAAAGTCTATGACGGCACAATGGAATCGCAAATGGACGAATCCCCGCACCATTCCCCTAATCCTGCTACCGAAACCCTGTTCCGGGCTGTGAAAGCTGATACAGTTTTGTTCAAACATTCCTTGATCCAGATCACGAGCGGAGATCTCGATGCCCGAGACCGATTGGTCGCGCCTGAAGGCGCATGAATTGCGCGCGCTGGCCGATGACGATGCCTGCGTCATCCTGCCGATTGCCTCGATCGAGCAGCACGGACCGCACTTACCGGTGATGACCGACACGCGGCTGGGCTGGGAAATCGCGATGCGATCGGCGCAGAAGGCCTATGCCAAGCGCCCGACCGTGGTGACGCCGGTGGTCTGGTCGGGCCTGTCCGAGCATCACATGCCCTATGGCGGCACATTGATCCTGAGCCACGAGACGTTCCGAATGGTTCTGCGCGATTTGATCGTGTCGCTGACGCGGCATGGGTTCCATGACGTGCTGATCTCGAACTCGCATGGCGGGAACGTCATTCCAATGAAGCAGATCGCCGACGAGTTGTCGGGACAGCTGGACGCGACGATCGTGGCGACGACCTATCCAGGCGAAGCCGCACCGGCGATCAAGGAAATCCTGGAAGATCAGGAAAACCTTGGCCATGCCTGCGAGGCCGAAACCTCGATGATGATGGCGGTGGAGCCGGATCTGGTGGACACGTCCGACCTGAGCAGTCTGGCGACGCAGCGCGGGGCCGGATTCCTGGCGGCGGGGCGCGATTCGTACCGGTGGCGGCCATTCAGCCACATGACCGCGAACGGTGTCGCGGGTGATCCGTCAAAGGCGTCGGTGGCGAAGGGTGAGGCGTTGTTGGAGGCATCTGCCGAGGCGCTGGCAGCGCTGATCACCGACCCGGAAACCTGGGCGCCCGCGCGCGACCTGCGCCCGGATCAGATAGGGGGCGTGCCGCTGCGGAAGTGATCGCGGGCTCAGAAATCGTGTGCGCTACCGTCCTTTTCACAATCTCCGAAGCGCGACGGTTCCGCACCGCCGCGTCCGCCATATTCCTTTGGCATCGGCTTTTCGGCCTCGGCACGCCGACGCTCTTCGGCTTCGGCCAATGCGCGCTGCGCCGCAGGTGGCAGGTCGCTTGGGGCTTTCTGTTCGGTATGATCGCTCATATATCATCCTCCGATCCTGACAGAGATATGCGAGCCACTTCGGAACTGGCAATGGGGGACGTGCGATGAACATGGTCAAGACCGCCATGCTGCTGGCAGCGATGACGGCATTGTTTCTGGTGGTTGGCTTCCTGCTGGGCGGCGAGGTCGGCATTCTGATCGCGCTGGTCTTCGCGGTCGGGACGAACGCATATGCCTACTGGAACTCGGACAAGCTGGCGCTTTCGGCCCATGGTGCTCGTCCGGTCACGCGGGCCTCGGCGCCGCAACTGGTCGAGATGGTCGAGACGCTGGCGCGCAATGCCAACATGCCCGTGCCTGCGGTCTATGTGATCGACAGCCCTCAGCCGAACGCATTTGCCACCGGGCGCAGTCCGGACAAGGCAGCAGTGGCTGCAACCACCGGCATCATGCAGATGCTGAGTTACGAGGAACTGGAAGGTGTGATGGCGCACGAGCTTGCGCACATACAGAACCGCGACACGCTGATCATGACGGTCTCGGCGACCGTGGTCAGTGCGATCACGATGCTGGCGAATTTCGGCTGGATCTTCCGCAGTATGGGCGGGAACCGCAACAACGCGTTCGGGATCGTCGGAATGCTGCTGGCGATGTTTCTGGCACCGATGGCGGCGGGCCTGGTGCAGATGATGATCAGCCGGACGCGCGAATACTCGGCCGATCGCCTGGGCGGCGAGATCTGTCGCAATCCGCTGGCGCTGGCCTCGGCGCTGGCAAAGATCTCGGGCCAGTCGACGCGGTTCGAGATGGAGAGCGTCGAGCGTAACCCCGGCACGGCACATCTGTTCATCGTCAACCCGCTGTCAGGCCGTCGCATGGACAGCCTGTTTTCGACGCACCCGTCGGCCGAGAACCGGATCGCCGCGTTGAAACAACAAGCGGCCGAGATGGGGCGGACCGCAGGTGTCGCTCAGGATCCGCGCCAATGGGGGCCGCCCTCGACCGGGCGTCCGCAACGCGGCGGCCCCTGGAAGTGACCGCCCGGCCGCGCAAGTCTAACCGTCATCAGACCCGAAACGACCCCGAGAAGACTGGACTGGGCGCGCGCCAATCTGCGCTGCGCTTGCTGAGCGATGTGTTCGATCACGGGCGGATGATGTCAGAACCCGGTGGCCCGGGACCGGAAGCAGCAGAGGCGCGCGCGCTGGCCGATGCGGTTTTGCGGCAAGTACCGCGCTTGGACACCGTGATTGCCGGGTTCGTCGAACGGATGCCCAAGAGCCCTGTTTCCCATATCTTGCGATTGATGGCGGCGGATCTGCTGATACGCAGAACGCCACCGCACGCCGCCGTCGACAGCGCGGTCGCACTGGTAAAGGCGGATCGGCGCTCGGGACGGTTTGCTGGCTTGGTCAACGCTGTCGGACGGCGGATGTCGGACCAAGGTACGGAGATCTTCGAGAGGACCGAACACTCAAGACTCTGGATGGCGGATTGGATCAAGTCGCGTCTTTCAGATGATTGGGGCGGTGCGGCCACCGACGAGATTGCCCAGGCCTGCATGTCACCGGCGCCCCATGACGTCACAATGAAGGTTCCGGACGACGCAGAAGCGTTTGCGGCCGAGATCGAGGGCGATGTCCTGCCAAACGGTTCGGTGCGCCTGCGGACGCGGCCGCAGATCTCGGCATTGCCGGGCTATGCAGAGGGCGCATGGTGGGTGCAGGATGCAGCGGCAAGCCTGCCCGCGATCATGATAAACGCCGAAGCATCGGAACGCGTGCTTGATGTCTGTGCCGCACCGGGCGGAAAAACTCTGCAGCTTGCAGCAACGGGAGCGACGGTGACCGCGCTCGACATCTCGCAGCGGCGCATGGAGCAACTGCGCCGTAATCTCGACAGAACCGGCCTGAACGCGGACTTGGTCACCGCGGATGCATTCGCTTGGGCACCCGACGCGCCGTTCGATGCAATCCTGATCGACGCACCATGCACGGCCACCGGCACCTTAAGGCGTCATCCGGAACTGCCGTATCGCCTGGATCCGAACGAACTCGACACATTGTGCGATCTGCAAGACCGCCTGATCCGCTCAGCCTTCGCGTGGCTCAAGCCGGGCGGGCGCCTTGTCTTCAGCACATGTTCGCTGTTCCGCCGCGAAGGTGAAGACAGAATCGAAGCTTTTCTTGCGAACGAGCCGAATGCGCAACTCGATCCGATTGATCCGCAAGACGGAATACCTGCCGAGTTCATCAGCACCGAGGGTTACCTCAGATGTCGGCCCGACATGTGGCGCGATATCGGATCGATCGACGGGTTCTTCGCGGCACGAGTCCGTCGAGGATGAGCCGATACCGAAGATCTACCATGCTGGCTGTCCCGAGAAGCGTCTGACATTGCGTAGCGCCGCGACGGGGTTGTAAACGGCTCGGTGCAGGGACGCGACTACGTCCAGATTTTGGAACGGGAGATCAGCGAATTGCGTCTGATGCGCATTCCACACCAATTGGCGGTCCGGGTCGCAGGACTCGGGCGCAGTCCGAATGTGCTGGAATGGCGACCGGAACCGCCCGAGCGCGGCGATGCGGCAGCGGCGCGGCGCCTGGCTGGCGGGGTTTGGCTGTTGGAAGGCCGGTTGGCAGAGGCGAACGGCGCAAATCCTTGGGACATCCCCGCACCTGATACCGTTTGGGCAGCAGCACTGCACGGTCAAGCTTGGCTCGACGATGTGCACGCCGCCGACACGCCGAAGATCTGGGGGCTGGCATCCGATCACGTGCGTGACTGGCTTGATCGTTTCGGTAGAGGATCGGGACCAGGATGGGCGCCCGACACGGTCGCGCGCCGCACGGTGCGCTGGATCGCTTACTCGACGCGTCTGCTGAAGTCTCGCGACGCTGCGTACTCCCAAGCGTTCTTCAAGGCGCTTGGCAGGCAGCATCGGTTTCTTGAGCTTCAGTGGCAGGAAACAGCGCACGGATTACCTCGGATCGAAGCGTTGACCGGCCTGATCTACGCGCAACTGAGTTTGCGCGGCGCCGATGGTCAATCCAAAACGCTGGTTCAGAATCTGGGTACGCTGGCATCGCAGATCGTCCATTCGGACGGGACGATCCTCAGCCGCAACCCCGAAGAGCTTGTCCGTATCATCAGTCTTTTGATCTGGAGCCGGGATCTGATCCTAAGCGCCGGCATTGACGCCGCACCGGGTCATGTCCGCGCTATTCGTGCTGGCCGGGACACCATCAAGGCGCTGAGCTATCTCAACGGGGACCTGCCGCGCTACCATGGCGGCCGCGCGGCGGCACCGCATCCGATGATCACAGACAATCGGCCCGCAATGCCCGGATCGACACCGCGCCTCGCCATGGGGTTCGTGCGTGTGACGGCCGGTGCAGCCGATCTTGTCATGGACGGCGCAAACGCACCCGATGGGCAATGGAAGAACACCGCACACTCAAGCGCGTTGGCGCTGGAGTTTCGTCATGGTGGTCAGCCGCTGTTCGGAAGCACGGGCTCGGGGCAGAGTTTCGGCCCTGCCCATGCCGTCGCTTCACGCAGAGCCGAGGCGCACTCGACCATCGAACTCGATGGACGGGGTGCTGGACAGCTCACGTCCTCGAAAGGCGTGGACGCTGCCAGCGCGATCCTGACGATAGGTGGGCCGGTCACGACGCGCATCGATGCGGATGATGATGGGGCCTGGGTGATCGGAGAGTGCGCGCACTACATGACGCGCCTTGGCCTGCGGACCGAGAGACGATTGCACTTATCCGCATCGGGGCTGAAACTGTCCGGCGAGGATACCGCTTTGGCACCGGATGCCCGATCGCGATCGAAGATCTCCGGACTGTTTCCGAAGAACAAGTCACCCTGCAAAATGCGGTCGCGCTTCATCCTGCACCCGGACGTTCGTGCAGCACACACCTTGTCAGGACGCGGGATCGGGCTCACGCTGCCAGACGGACAGGTCTGGGTCATGCGGGCGGATACGAAGACGCTCGACCTGATCCCCGCCGTGTATTTCGATGAAACGCGCCCACAGCCGCGTGCGACAACAGAAATCGTGGCGATGACATCGATCCTGGAGTACTGGGGCCGCATCGTGTGGTCGTTCGAGCAACTGACCGACGCGGCTCAGTGACCGCATCAGTGCGCATGAGCACCACGGGTTTGGTGCGTTGCTACTGAACGTTAGCGCGCCGCGACAGGAGACGTCATATGAGCGAGAGAACGCCCGCCCGCCGGGCCCTGATTTCGGTTTCGGACAAGACTGGCATTGCCTCGATCGGGCAACGTTTAGCCACGTTAGGTGTTGAACTCGTCTCGACCGGTGGAACCGCCGCTCTACTGCGCGAAAACGGACTTGTTGTGCGCGATGTCGCCGATCTGACCGGTTTCCCCGAGATGATGGAAGGCCGGGTCAAGACCCTGCACCCGGGCGTGCACGGCGGACTGCTAGCCGATCGCGCCAAGCCGGATCACGTCGGCGCCATGGACACGCACGGAATAGCACCGATCGACGTGTTGATCGTGAACCTCTATCCGTTTGAAAATACGGTTGCGTCGGATGCGGATGCGGATACCTGCATCGAAAACATCGACATCGGCGGACCGGCGATGATCCGCGCCGCCGCCAAGAACCATGCACATGTCGCCGTCGTCACCGATCCCGATGACTACGAGGACGTCCTGTCCGCGCTGGAAGAGGGCGGAACAACGCTTCAGCAACGACAGCGGCTCGCCGCCACCGCCTATGCGCGTACTGCCGCGTACGATGCCGCAGTCTCGACCTGGTTCGCAAAGCATCTGGGCGACACCGCACCCCGACGCCGCAGCTTCGCGGGAACGCTTCAGCAGACGTTGCGCTATGGAGAAAACCCACACCAGGCCGCAGCGTTCTATACCGACGGGACCGGTCGTCCGGGTGTCGCGACAGCGGAACAACTGCAAGGCAAGGAACTCAGCTACAACAATATCAACGACACGGATGCGGCGTTCGAGCTGGTCTCGGAGTTCGATCAGAACCGCCCCACCGTGGCGATCATCAAGCACGCCAACCCTTGCGGCGTTGCCGCCGGAGACAGCTTTCTGGAAGCCTATCGACGCGCCTTTGATTGTGACCGCGTGTCTGCGTTCGGCGGAATCATCGCGCTGAATGGAACCCTGGACGGACCAACCGCCGAAGAGATCACTCAGATCCTGACAGAGGTCGTGATCGCACCCGATGCAACGGATGATGCCAAGGCGGTCTTCGCCAGCAAGAAAAACCTTCGGCTCTTGGTGACGGGCGGCCTGCCGCAACGCGCGGCGCGCTTGTCCTGGCGGCAAGTGTCTGGGGGTTTCCTCGTTCAGGACCAGGATACCGGCGTGATCGCAGCGGATGATTTGAATGTTGTCACCGATCGCGCGCCGAGTGAGCTTGAACTTAAGGATCTGCTCTTTGCTTGGAAAGTCGCAAAACACGTCAAGTCGAATGCCATCGTCTACGCAAAGGACCTAGCCACGGTCGGGATCGGTGCTGGGCAGATGAGCCGCGTGGACTCCAGCCGGATCGCCGCACGCAAGTCCGCCGACATGACGGAAGCGCTGGGTCTGACCGAGCCGACTGTCAAAGGTTCCGTTGTGGCCTCGGATGCGTTCTTCCCGTTCCCGGATGGTCTGTTGACGGCAGCCGAGGCAGGTGCCACCGCTGTCATCCAACCCGGCGGTTCAGTGCGGGATAACGCAGTGATCGCCGCCGCGAACGACGCAGGGTTAGCGATGGTCTTCACCGGGATGCGAAACTTCCGGCACTGATCCCGGTCGTCCGGGTGGCTACTTGCGCAACTTGGCCAGAAGCAGCAGCGCGACCGCGCCGATAACCGATGTCAGCGCACGGCCAAAGCCCAGGCCGATCCCCAATGCTCCCTGCAGAAACCTCAACGTCACGGCGCCGCCGATTCCCAAACCGATGGACACAATGTAGCCGTTTGACACGAAGCCAAATCGTTCCGCCACGAAACCTGTCCCGCCGCCGACGATCAGTGCTGTCACCAAAGCAAACATCGCGCTCTCCGTTCCTGCCGCGCATCCGCATCTCGCCACATGAGGGATAATGCCGATTCCACCGGTGGAAGGTTTTGACAGGCCAAGGGGTGCTTGGAAAGGCTGTGCATTGCCGCGTCCGAAGGAGAGGAACGCATGGAACCCGATCCGGAAAGCTGGGAAAGTGAACTCGAAGAGCTGCGCAAGCGGCAGGAACTGGGCCGCGCAATGGGCGGTCCCGAGAAACTGGAACGCCAGCGCAGCAATTCCCGGCTGAACATCCGCGAACGGATCGACCGGTTGCTTGATCCCGGCAGCTTTGACGAGGTTGGCGTTCTGGCGGGACGCGGGGAATACGGCCTGGATGGAGAGATGGAGAGCTTCCTGCCCGCCAATTACGTGTTTGGCCGAGGTCGGATCGACGGGCGTCCGGTTGTCGTTGGCGGCGACGATTTCACGGTGCGCGGTGGTGCCATGGACGCATCGATCCGCGAGAAGAACGAGCAGGCCGAGGCGATGGCGGGCGATCTGCGCCTCCCGATCGTGCGACTGATCGAGGGTACTGGCGGCGGTGGTAGCGTCAAGACGATCGAGATGATCGGACGGACCTATGTCCCGTCAAACCCGGCCTGGGCGCAGGTTGCCGCCAACATGGGGCTGGTGCCTGTTGTCTCGCTCGGGCTCGGCCCGGTTGCGGGGCTGGGCGCGGCGCGCATGGCGGCCAGCCACTATTCGGTGCTGGTCGACGGCGTCAGCCAGATGTTCGTCGCCGGTCCCCCAGTCGTGAAACACATCGGCCAGGACCTGACCAAAGAGGAACTCGGCGGCGCGAAAATCCATGCCAAGAACGGTGCTGTGGACGATCTGGCGGCATCGGAAGATGAGGCCTTTGCCATGGCGCGGCAGTTCCTAAGCTATTTGCCATCGTCGATTGACGAGTTGCCGCCGCGCGTACCCTGCGATGACCCGACAGATCGCGCCGAGGATTGGCTGATCCGCGCCATCCCGAAAGACCGCCGCAAGGTTTACCGGATGCGTCCGATCATCGAGGCGCTCGTCGACAAAGGCAGTTTCTTCGAGATCGGGAAACGCTGGGGCCGTTCGCTGATCACCGGTCTTGCCCGGCTGGACGGCTGGCCAGTCGCAGTCGCTGCCTCGGACCCGTACCACTACGGCGGTGCCTTCACCGCGGACTCGTCACAAAAACTGATGCGTTTCGCGGACATGGCGCAGACATTCCATCTGCCCGTTGTGTTCCTGGCCGATATTCCAGGCTTTCTGGTCGGTCTGGATGCAGAAAAGTCCGGCGTGATCCGCCACGGGGTTCGCGCGCTGAGTGCCGTTCATCAGGCCACGGTCCCTTGGTGTTCGATCATCATTCGCAAAGCGTTCGGGGTGGCCGGCGGTGCGCAGATCCGACACGATGGATATCGATATCGGTATGCTTGGCCATCTGGCGACTGGGGGTCGCTGCCTGTGGAAGGCGGGATCGAGGCTGCCTACAAAGCCGACCTCGCCGCCTCCGACGACCCGGAAGCACTGCGGGGCGAGATCGAGCAACGCCTGAACCGCGTGCGTTCGCCCTTCCGGTCAGCCGAGGCATACGGGATCGAGGACATCATCGACCCGCGCGAGACCAGGGCCAAGCTGTGCGCGTTCGCCAACCTGACTGCGAAACTGCGCCGGACTGGTCCCAGCCAGTTCTGGATGCGCCCCTGAAAGATCAACCAGGAGTCATCGCGAGAAGCCAACTCGGGGGAAGACAGCCCGGGGGACTTTGTTATCGAACGCCGTTATCCAGGCAGTTGCGGTATCGCGACATGCTGTGGGCTGGCCCAGTGGGTTTTGGTCCGGGTCGAACTCCTCGAAGAACAACAGTCGTTTCAACACCTCGGTTCCACCAAGATAGAGCCGCCCCTTGAAGAGGAGATCCTCTACGACGCGCGCTCCATAGGGGGATTGGCTTTGCACCGACCATGCGCCACAAACCCGCACTACGCCATTCGCCGGGAACGCTTTGACATAGTATATGGCTGTGGTCCCATCGCCCAGCCGGAACCCGTTCCGCGCGTAGCTCGTATCGACCGAAGCGGGCGGCGCCAACTTGGTAGCCGAACAGGCGCTCAACACACCAACAAGCAACACCGCGAAAAACGACCATAACCGCGAACGCATAACCAACCCCGTGCTCTTCAAAGAGCTACAGGTTGGCGCCTTCGCCGTTCTGCTGCAAGAATAACTTTTGGTACGTGTCTCAGTACTTAGACAGCCATTCCCGTGTCGAGTTTACCATCGACTCATGGACGCGGACTTCCTGATCCCGGCCGGCTGCAACTGCGACAAGGCCCGGAATACCGCCCAAGGCTATGCGGCCCATCGACAGATTTTCAACGGAAGCAAGAACATCACCCGATGCCGCATCCACCACGGCCACATCAGCGAGAATCTTGTGCTGGCCGCAGCACCACAGTCGTGAGAATTCCGTCAGTGCGTGGAAGTAGTTGACCTGAACATTCATGTTCACCGGGCGAGTACCCTGCATCGTCTCCCGACCGACTTCGCGCATGGCGCGCTTGAAGATACCGATCACCTGGCGCTTCCGGTTCCCTTCATTGAAGCCGTTCCACACGAAGTTCGACGTGAACTCGTCCCCCGACGCCGTGCGCGAGATTTCGGGACCAAACTTGACCGAGATATCTTGCAGGTTCCACCCGCCTGGCGCCGAGCCGACAGGACCCTTCCCGGTGCCACAGGCCGCAACCAGAAGCATCAATGCGATCGCCGAAAATTTCCAGAATGCCGTCATCGATCCCCTGCCTCGTTCCTCGGCCAGGCGACTTCGCCGCCTCGCACACCTCAACTGTGCGCCTTTTAGCACCAATTACTTAGTGATTTACTTGCAGCGGCGGATCGGTGCAACACCGATCTACCAGAGGGCGTTGTGGGGCTATTCCGCCGCTTGCAACGTAGGCGTGTTTGGCGTGCGGAACATGGTCATCAAGCCGTCCTGCTCGCGGGAGACGGCGACCGCATTGGCTTCTTTCACATGACCGAACCCGCGAACCTTCAGCGGCAGGCGCGCGATCTCGGCCGCCAGTGGCAGGTTCTCGGGCGTGAGGCCTTCGAGAAGCTCGGCTACCAGTTTCTCATAGTCCTTGATGGCCTTACGCTCGCCGCGTCGCTCTGCGCTATAGCCGAAGATATCCAGCGGAGTGCCGCGCAGGCCCTTGAGTTTCGCCAGCACCTTCAACGCCCGGAACATCCAAGGGCCGAACTTCGTCTTCATCGGCTTGCCGTCGCTGTCCTTGCGCCCGAAGATCGGCGGCGCCATGTGGAAGCTGATGGCTCCGACATTGTCGAACGCATCGTTGACCGCGTCTTCCAGCGTTTCAACATGCAGGCGGGCGACCTCGTATTCGTCCTTATAGGACATCAGCTTGAACAGGCCCTCGGCAACCGCTTCACCAAGGCCTTGCTGGCTCAGTCCCTTTTCCGCCTCCAGCGCCCGGTCGACCAGCCTGCGGTAGCGCTTTGCCCAACCCTTTCCCGTATGTCCGGCCAGGTGTGCTTCGCGCCGGGCGATCTTGGCGGGGAGCGTCTCGATCACCTCGGCGGGCGGACTTAGAAGCTTGCCAAGGCTCTCGCCGTCGGCGATTGCCCAGCGCCCCAGATCGAACGCTTGAAGGTTGCCATCGACACCGGCACCATTCAGCCGAATGGCCTGCCGCAACGCCTCGGCCGATAGCGGGACCAGCCCGGCTTGCCACGCCGCACCCAGCAGCAGCACGTTGGAATAGATCGAGTCGCCCAGCAGTTCCTCGGCCAGCGTGTTCGCCTCGATCATGTTCACGCGCTCTTCGCCCAGCTTGCGCTCAACGCTCAGGCGCATCGCATCCGACGGCAGAGTGAATTCGGTATCGCGCGTGAACTCGCCAGTGATGATCTCGTGCCCGTTGCAGATCATGCCGGTGCGACCGCGCTGCATCAGCGCCATCACCTTCTGCCCCGACGATACGACCAGATCGCCGCCGATCACCGCATCCGCTTCGCCGACGGAGATCCGCACAGCACTGATGTCTTCGGGCTTTTGCGCGACGCGGCAATGGATCGCGACAGCGCCGCCCTTCTGCGCCAACCCGGCCATCTGCATTTCCGCGGCACCCTTGCCTTCCAGGTGCGCAGCCATCGAAATCAGCGCGCCGACGGTGACAACGCCCGTGCCGCCTACGCCCGTGACAAGCACGTTGTAGGGTTGATCCCCAATCGTTGGAACGGTCGGCTCCGGCAGATCAGGCAGAGAGAATTCCTTGGTCGCTTTCTTCTTTGGCGTCGCTCCCTCGACTGTCACGAAGGACGGGCAGAACCCCTTCAGACATGAGAAATCGCGGTTGCAGGCGGACTGATCGATCTCGCGCTTGCGGCCCAGCGGCGTTTCCTTGGGCAGGATCGCGATGCAGTTCGACTGGACGCCACAATCGCCACAGCCTTCACATACGTTCGGGTTGATGAACGCGCGCTCCGGTGGCGTGGGGAACTTGTCGCGCTTGCGGCGACGGCGTTTTTCAGCGGCACAGGTCTGCTGGTAGATGATGGCGGTGACGCCTTCGATCTCCTGCAATTCCTTTTGAACCTTCATCAGGTCGCTGCGCGGGAACACGGCAACCTCGGGCGGGTAGTTGACCCAGCCCATCTCTTTCTCGTCGACGACAGCAACGACCTTCTTGACGCCAATGCCCACGAGTTCTTTTGCGACGCGCTCGGCATCAATCTCGTTGTCGTGCTTCTGCCCGCCGGTCATCGCGACCGCA
>JBHJIZ010000109.1:0-21393 GCA_050043005.1 Paracoccaceae bacterium | reverse complement strand
GTGGCTGGCCCGCCTTGCCCGCTGCCCGGTCTGCCTGCTCCGTAATCGCTTTGGCGAGATTGTTGTGGGGCTTGGCCCAGTCCACCGGCATCGCGTCGCGCGTGCGGACCTCCAGTGCTGCGCGATAGGCGGTGACGGCCTCGGCCAGCAGGGTCAGGCCCGCCTCGCCCTCGGCGCGGATACCCTTTTCTTGCAGCGCAATTGCGAGATCGTTTTGCGCTGCGCCCCAGTCCTCGATGTCGTTATCGCGATCCAGCATCAAGAGCCGCCTCTGCCAAAGATTAACGACACGGGCTGGCGCATCGCCGGGAAACCGCAAGGCATGTTCACGCATTTCGAGGCCGTGTGCATAGAGTTCCCTGGCACTTTCCACCTTATCAAACGGCTCGAAGAACGCCGCGGCTTCGCAGAAGTGCCCATAGGCTGCATCAACCTCGAAGTTCATCAGGGCCGCCTTGCCGCGCTCGGCGCGGATCTTCGACTGTTTGCGGACCTGGACGAGCGTGTGTTCGGTCTGCTGGATCTCCTCGGCATCGGCCAGGCGGGCATCGGCCTCGTCAAACTCGCCCGCATCCAGCGCACCCTTTGCGGCGCCGACGAGGTTGGCGATTCGCCCGTCGGCCTCGGCCAGCGCGTCGAGCCGGGCCTTCATCTCGGCATAGTCCTTGGCCGCGTCGCGCAGATACGCCTCTAGCTTCGCCGCCGGGGCATCCGGGCTGGCGATCCCAAACCGCATTGCCAGATTCTGCAGCAGAAGTGGCGGCAGGTCGGGGCGGTCACCCTCCGCCGGTAGCACCACCGGTTCGCGGCAGGCGCGGAGTTCCTCGTCCGAGATGTTCAAAGCGACCACCAGCGGATCGACCGTGCTGGCCTGCGGATTCGCGATCTTGCCCCGCTCGAGGTCCGAGATCTGCGCCTTGCGCCCGTTCGGGCCAAACGCCTTGAGCGCAAGCTGCTCCTGCGTCAGTCCCTCGACCCCGCGCTTCTGGCGTACCAGTGCTCCGAACCTCACGCCGAAATCAAGCATTCCGTAACCAATCCGTATCCGACCCGGAACGACCCGTACCCGATCCGCACAAACCCGGATCGAAGCGCGCTCGTCCGGTGGGCACATTAACCGTGTCGAACGGCAAACCTCAACCGACTGGGCCCAGTCCTTTGACGAAAGGACGAAACGATGAAGACAGTGGTGTGTTTGCTCCATCTCGCCATGGCGGCGACCCTTGGCGCGATGATGATCTGGGGCGCTCCAGTTTGTGCTCAAGGAACGGTGATCGCGATCACTCTGGCGCAGGGCGTGTGCTCGGCCGTGCGGTAGTCGAAAAGCGGGCCGATATCCGGTTAACGACAAATTGCGTCAAGATCGTCACGCGCGATCTCATGCACGGTGTCATCCGCGATATCGGCCAATGCCACCCGCGAAATTCCTCCCTCCCATGTGATCGCGAGAGAGGTGTTGGACACCACGCCGCGCTTGCCCTTGCATTGCGCCGCCTTATGGTCCAGACGGTCCGGCGATGTGAGGAAGACAGATGGCAGATGGTACTCAGATGACGGCAGAGCGCCCGACGGTTGATATCTCGGTCCGGGACGCATTCGGTCTCGCCACCGACATGGTGATTCAGGGATTTGCCGAGCAATCCGAGCGTGTGCCGACCCTCGACGAAGGTTACAAGTTCGACCACGACACGACGCTGGCGATCCTGGCGGGCTTTGCCCACAACCGCCGCGTCATGATCCAGGGCTATCACGGCACCGGCAAGTCGACGCATATCGAACAGGTCGCGGCGCGGCTGAACTGGCAGTGCGTGCGCGTCAACCTCGACAGCCACATCAGCCGGATCGATCTGATCGGCAAGGACGCGATCAAGTTGAAGGACGGGGTGCAGGTCACCGAGTTTCAGGAGGGCATCCTGCCCTGGGCGCTGCGCACGCCGACGGCGATCGTGTTCGACGAATACGACGCGGGCCGCCCGGACGTGATGTTCGTGATCCAGCGCGTGCTGGAAGTCGACGGCAAGCTGACGCTCCTGGATCAGAACAAGGTGATCCACCCGCACCCGTCGTTCCGGATCTTCGCGACGGCGAACACGGTCGGGCTGGGCGATACGACGGGTCTTTACCATGGGACCCAGCAGATCAACCAGGGCCAGATGGATCGCTGGTCGGTGGTGACGACGCTGAACTATCTGCCGCACGCCGACGAGTGCGAGATCGTGCTGTCGAAGTGTCCGGATTATCGCGGTGAGCGCGAGAAGATCATCGGCCAGATGGTCACCGTCGCCGAGCTTACGCGGAATGCGTTCATGAACGGGGACCTCTCGACCGTGATGTCGCCGCGTGCCGTGATCACCTGGGCCCAGAACGCCGAGATCTTCGCGCAGAACTACGGGTTCGCCTTCCGTCTGACGTTCCTGAACAAGTGCGACGAGCTTGAGCGTGAACTGGTGGCCGAGATCTACCAGAAGTGCTTTGGCGAGGAACTGCCGGAGAGTGCTGCCAGCGGCAGCCTTGGGTGACACCGGTGCGCCGGTCGCGCGGCTTGGCCGTTATTGGTGCGGTTGCTATGGTGTCCGGGTGCGTTGCCGCGTGAGGCGACTCGTTCAATGTCGCGCTCGCCAACAGCAGATCGATCGTCATCGAGTATGATCCTGCCGTCGTCAGTGTTCCAAGAATGCTGCAAACTGCTCAACAACACTGTGACAGGTTCGAGCGCGATGCGGTGCTCGACAGTTCGACGACAGGCAACCTGGGCATCCTGGTGAATACGTACCGATGCGAAGATCGTTAGGATCGGCTGGGCAAAGCTCTCGCAGGTTCGCCGGGCATTTCGCCCCCTGTCCCAGCGTAGCGGACGCACCTAGCCTTTAGGCATCCAATCGGATCAATGGCTCGAATACCGTCGCACCGTTAGGAAGCAAGGCGATACCACTTGAACTTCGGACAATTTGGGTGCTTTGAAGTGCAGGTCTTTTAGCGAACGCTGCGAACGTCCTCCCAGGGTCGGTCGTGCCGTGACTGCAAAGGAGCGAAACAGATGCACATCGGGTTGAGCGGCGGGATCGGGGGCGCGGCGACGCTGGTCTACTATCAGCGCCTCACTGCGGCAGTTGCCAAGATGGGCAAGCAACTTGAATGCACCATCGTCCACGCTCAGGTCGATGACCTTGTTCGGACTAACACCTACGACCTGCGGCAGGAACAGGCCGAGATCTACGCGCCTCTGATCGACCGGCTGAAGGCGGCTGGCGCGGATTGCGCGGCGATCACCTCGCTGGGCGGGCACTTCTGCTTCGAGGAGGCCAAGTCGTTGTCCTCGTTGCCGCTGGTCTCGGCGGTGGCGCCACTGGACGATTACTTCGCCTCGGAAGGCCTCGCATCCGTCGGTATTCTCGGCACCCGCGTGGTCCAGCGCACCGGCTTCTATGGTCAGCTGCAGCAGACCCGAGCGGTCACGTTGGACGACGAGATCGCCGAGCTCGGTCAAACCTATACGGACATGGCGATCGCCGGGCATTGCACCGAAGATCAGCGCGCCTTCTTCTTTGGTGCCGCCCAGCGCTTGACGGACGCCGGCGCTGATGCGGTTGTCCTCGGCGGCACCGACCTCAATCTCGCTTTCGATGGGCGGCCAACGCACGACCGTGTCATTGATGCGCTCGATGTCCATGTCGACGTTTTGGCGCGGCTGGCAACCGGGCAGATTTCGCTGGCCGAGGCGTCCGGCTAACGGCGCATCCGTCGAACAGCAAGCTGCTGTCCGGCGCAGAACTCGTCTCCACGCACCGCGTTGTACCGTGCGCGATGCAGCATGAAATGCTGACCCGCAGACCCGGGACTGCGCGCTCAGGCGTTCAATGCTTGGGATTACATCCGGGGCCAAGCCTTCGATCAACGTCTCTGACGGTTAATCGGATCTAAGCCATACTCTGAAAAGCTGTCCCTGTGGCGCCGGCGTGTTGAGATCCGGCATTGTGTGGGGGCGGGCGTGTTTACATCACGGACATGGACGATCTTGGACTCGTTGACTGTCGGCGCATTGCTGGTGCTGTCGATGCGGATTCTGATACCGGCCAACGAGCCGGGTGTCGCTTTCGTCCACGGCGGTTCAGAAAGAACCGAGGCCATCGCACCGCTGCTGGTTCATCCCCCTCGTGAAGCAACGGACTGGGTCATGGCCCGCCTGCCGGCCCGGCTTGACGGAGCCATACGCTGCATCGGTCTGGCAGAGGCCGAGGTCCGCTACACCTGCAAGGATCCCTCCGGCCGCGCCTGTGTCAGAGCACGGGCGGAACGGACAGTCCTTACAAACCACCTTTGGCCAGAGCGCCAGGGCAGAGACTTCATCGTAGCCGCGAACGCCGGGATAGATCGCTACGCCAGTGCCTACACGGCTCTCGCAGAACGGCGATCAAACCGGTCCGATGCAAGTTCACGGTTGATCCGCGCCCGCGACGGTGCAATTTGCAGACAGTATCTCAAGTTCACCGGGACCCGTCCGCATGGCGCAGAAGACCGACAACCCAGCCGAACCGTTCAAGAAGGCCCTCGCCGAGGCGACGCGCGCCCTGTCGAACGAGGCTGAGCTCGAGATCACCTATTCCGCCGACCCGTCCGGCAAGACCGCGACGGGCTTCCGGCTGCCGCAGGTCTCGCGTCGGATGACCAAGTCCGAGGTTCTGCTGGCACGCGGCACGGCGGACGCCTACGCGCTGCGTGAACGCTTCCACAACCCGGAGACCAACGCAAAGTACATGCCGCGGGGCGAGGTCGCCCGACAGATCTTCGATGCGCTCGAGACAGCACGGTGCGAAGCGGTGGGTGCCCGCGCGATGCCTGGCGTTGCCGACAATCTGGACGCACGTCTCGCCAACAATGCCGAAAAGCAGAACTGGGCCGGGATGACCTCGACCACGGACGCGCCGCTGCACGAGGCGGCTCAACTGCTGCTGCGCAAGGCCGCGACCGGGCGCGAACTGCCCGAGGGTTGCGAGCATCTGCTGGACATCTGGCAGGGCTTCTTCGACTCCCATCTGGGTGAGGACGGTCTGGCACAGGTCGGCGACACCCTCGACGATCAGGCCGCCTTTGCGAAGACGGCCTGGCAGATCATCGACGATCTCGGCTATGGCGACCAGCTTGGCGACGATCCGGACCAGGACGAGCCCGAGGATATGGACGGCGATCCCGATCAGGACGAGGACGACCAGCAGACCGACGGCGAAGACGGCGGTGACGATGAAGGCGAGCAGGATGAATACCTGCCCGACGACATGCGCGGCGAGCAGGACGACAGCCAGCAGATGGAAGTCTCCATGGACGACTCGGATGTCGACATGGACGAGATGGAGGCGATGGAGGCCGACGACTCCATGCCTCCGCCTGACCGGCCCGAACAGGGACCGATCTCGGACGCCGATCCGAACTACAAGGTCTACACCCAGAAGTTCGACGAACAGGTCCTGGCCGAGGAACTGTCTGAACCCGAGGAACTGGAACGCCTGCGTGACTATCTCGACAAGCAGTTGGAGCCGCTGAAAGGCGCGGTCTCGCGGTTGGCCAACAAGCTTCAGCGCCGCCTGCAGGCCCAGCAGAATCGAACCTGGGAGTTCGACCTCGAAGAGGGGATGCTCGACTGCGGCCGCCTCGCCCGCGTGGTGGTCAACCCGACGACGCCGCTCAGCTTCAAGATGGAGAAGGACACCGAGTTCCGCGATACGGTCGTCAGCCTCTTGATCGACAATTCCGGATCCATGCGCGGACGTCCGATCTCGATCGCGGCAATCTCGGCCGATGTGCTCGCGCGCACGCTGGAACGTTGCCAGGTCAAGGTCGAGATCCTCGGCTTCACCACCAAGGCCTGGAAGGGCGGCGAAAGCCGCGAGGACTGGCTGAGCAACGGGCGCCCGCAGAACCCCGGCCGCCTCAACGATCTGCGCCACATCGTCTACAAGGAGGCCGACGCGCCGATGCGCCGGGCCAGGAACAATCTGGGCCTGATGATGCGCGAGGGTCTGCTGAAAGAGAACATCGACGGCGAGGCGCTGGAATGGGCCTATCGCCGGGTCGCGTCCCGGCACGAGGCGCGCAAGATTCTGGTCGTCATCTCCGACGGCGCGCCGGTCGATGATTCAACCCTCAGCGTCAACCCATCGAACTATCTGGAACGCCACCTGCGCGACGTGATCCAGATGATCGAGAAACGCCGCGCGGTGGAACTGGTGGCCATTGGCATCGGCCATGACGTGACACGCTACTACTCGCGGGCCGTCACGATCACCGATGCCGAGCAACTGGCTGGTGCCATAACGGAACAACTCGCCGCATTGTTCGACAACGATCCGAGAGCGCAGGGCCGGGCGGATCGCAGGGCGGCACGCCGGGCTGCCTGAGTGGCCCGTCCAAAACCGCCGATCAGGCCCGCACGGTCCGAATAATCGCAAAAAACAGCAAAATCCCTCAAAACTGTATCAAATGGCACAGACCATGCATGGGGTCTGCGTATGATTTGGGGTGTGGATGTTTAGCGAGGGTCCTTTTGCAATGTGCAAAGTTTCGGATGCAGTTGGCAAGTTGAGACAGTCTGAGGTTGAGTCGCTGGCGTATATCGGCACCGGTCCTATCCGAGACCGCGTGCCGACCAGCCACGCGTCCAAGCTGATAAAACTGGGACTGGCAGAGGTCTCGTGCGGACGCCTGGAGCAGACCCCGCTCGGTCGGCGCGCAGCGCGGCGGGTGGATCTGCGGAGCGCCGGGTCGTTCCGCGACCGGTAAACCCAACCGGGCCAAGCTCGTGTGTTGCGGTGGAACCGACCTACCGCACGCTCAATAAACCTTCCGCAATGTTTTCGGACGCCTTTCGGCCGATCTCGGAACGTTGCAGAGAAATTCGTGTCAATCCCGAACCATCGTGCCGCACCGGCCTAAGGCCGATCCTGCGCAACAGTGGTATCGGCATTCTGGGACATCGGGTCTCGGAGGAATCTCTTCGAATTTCCTCAAGTGGCCGTCTGCTTGCCCTCCATCGGTTTATCCACGTGAACATCAGCCTGAACAAAGTTTACCCACGTAGATACCCACATGGCATGTGGATATGCGTCAGTTAAGGCAGTTTGAACTGAGGCAATCCCGGATGCTGCCGCTTGCCAGGTTGATCCGGCGCGTTGCTTGATCAGTCGAACGGCGTATTCTACGCTCTGCGTGCGCCAATTGCGGAAAGAACTGGCCGCCCATGAAATCCGGTGAACCAAGCATGACGGCCCGCCTGTGCGCTGCTGCCCGCGGTGCGCATCTGCGCCTGGATCGGGCGCCATACGTTCTCGAAGATGCGCTGGCGGATGCATTATCGGGTTTCACGCCTGATGAACTTGCGACCGGTTCAGTCGAACAACTCGACCAGTTTCAGTCGCCGAGTACACGGGCCACGATGACGGTGCGCAGCCGCATCGTGGAGGATGTCGTCGCCGAGAACGCCGCCAAACGGCCCTTGCAGTACGTGATCTTTGGAGCGGGCCTTGATACCTTTGCTTACCGGAGGTCCTTGGCGCTGCAACAGGTTGCGGTCTTCGAGGTCGACTACGCGTCGACACAGGTCTGGAAGCGGCAGAAACTCGCCGAAATCGGTGTGGCCGTTCCCGAAAACACCAAGCTCATTGAAGTCGATTTTGAGACCGAGGCCTTCGAGGACAAGCTCGGCAGCGCGGGCTTCGATGCCGACCTGCCGACAGTTTTCTCTCTCCTCGGCGTCTCGCAATACATCACCACGGCTGCCTTTCGCGATCTCGCAGCGCGCACCACACCGTTGGTGAGCGGGCATTGTGAGTTGATCCTGAATTTCATACCCCCCGTCGACACATTGCCCGACGCCAGCGCCGAAGCGGTCCGAACAATCGCCAAGAAAAGCGCGGAGCGGGGCGAGCCTTTCGTCAGCTTCTATACGTGGGAGCAGATCGAAGCGGTGCTGACCGATGCCGGATTTATCGAGGTTGAACACTTCGACCCACCGAAAATCCGGCGGCTCTACTTCGACGGTCGCACTGACGGTCTGATCGTGGGCAATGTCCTGAGAATGGCCCGCGCGATCCGACCCGCATAATAACCCAGGTGCGCAGTGCGCACCCTACGAACCAGGTGTCGAGAAAACTCTGCAACTTGCGGCAGTGCCGCGCGCGCTTCGGCAGGGTGCGCACCGCGCACCCAAGAGATCAGTTGTCCAGGAAACTCCGCAGCTTACGCGACCGGCTTGGGTGCTTCAGCTTGCGCAACGCCTTCGCCTCGATCTGGCGGATACGCTCGCGGGTGACCGAGAACTGCTGGCCAACCTCTTCCAGCGTGTGGTCGGTGTTCATGCCGATCCCGAAGCGCATGCGCAGGACGCGCTCCTCGCGGGCGGTCAGCGAGGCAAGCACGCGGGTTGTGGTGTCCTTCAGGTTCGACTGAATGGCCGAGTCCAGCGGCAGGATCGCGTTCTTGTCCTCGATGAAATCGCCAAGCTGGCTGTCTTCCTCGTCGCCGATTGGCGTCTCCAGGCTGATCGGCTCCTTGGCGATCTTCATCACCTTGCGGACCTTCTCCAGCGGCATCTGCAGCTTGGCGGCCAGTTCTTCCGGCGTCGGCTCGCGGCCGATCTCGTGCAGCATCTGGCGGCCGGTGCGGACCAGCTTGTTGATGGTCTCGATCATGTGGACCGGGATGCGGATTGTGCGCGCCTGGTCGGCGATCGAGCGGGTGATCGCCTGGCGGATCCACCACGTCGCATAGGTTGAGAACTTGTAGCCGCGGCGGTACTCAAACTTGTCGACCGCCTTCATCAGGCCGATATTGCCCTCCTGAATAAGATCCAGGAACTGCAGCCCGCGGTTGGTGTACTTCTTCGCGATCGAGATCACGAGGCGCAGGTTGGCCTCGACCATTTCGGTCTTGGCGATGCGCGCTTCCTTCTCGCCCTTCTGAACGGTGTGGACGATGCGGCGGAATTCCGGGATATCGACGCCGATCAACTGGCCGACCTCGCCGATCTCGTTGCGGACGGCAAAGATGCGCTCGCCCTCGCGCTCGACCATCTTGGTCCAGCCCTTGCCCTTTAGCTTTCCGACACGCTCGATCCATTCCGGGTCCAGTTCCGAGCCGCGATATTCGGCGATGAACTGGCGGCGGTCGACCTTGTGCTTGTCGGCGAGCTTCACGAGCTGGCCTTCCAGCGTCATCAGGCGGCGGTTGATGCCGTAGAGCTGGTCGATGAGCGTTTCGATGCGGTTGTTGTGCAGATGCAGCGCGTTGACCATGTCGACGAGCTTGTTGCGCAGCTTCTGATAGCTGCGTTCCTGCGTCGAGGTAAACTTGGAGTCGGTGTTGAGCGCGGCGTCGAGGCGCGCGTCCTGCATCTGGCGCAACTCGTCATAGCAGGCAGCAATGTCGGCAAGGTTTTCGAGCACGTGCGGCTTGAGCGCAGCCTCCATCGCGGCGAGCGACAGGTTGGCCTGCTCTTCCTCGGCGTCGGCTTCCTCGGTGATCGCTTCTTCTGACCCGGGCTCGGCCTCGTCGCCCTCTTCCGCATCGGGGTCTACCGCTGCTGCCTCGGCGGCTTGCGCCGGGGCCGCATCAGTCGGAGCCGCCGCCGCCGGTGCGGCTGTGGCACCCGCCGGGTCCTCACCAAGCGGCTCACCCGGTGTCACCGGGGTCAGCTCGTCGTTCTCCGAGGCTTGCCCGAAGGTCGTCTCGAGATCGATGACGTCGCGCAGCAGGATTTTCTCTTCGAGCAACTCGTCGCGCCAGATCGTGATGGCCTGGAACGTCAAGGGGCTCTCGCATAGGCCGCCGATCATCGTGGCGCGGCCAGCCTCGATCCGTTTGGCGATGGCGATCTCGCCCTCGCGGCTCAGCAGTTCGACCGTGCCCATCTCGCGCAGGTACATGCGGACGGGGTCGTCCGTGCGATCGACTTCGGTCTTCTTTTCTTCGGTCTTGGTGACCTCGGTCGACTCTTCCTTCTTCTCGGTGTCCTCGCCCTCGCTGTCGCCGTCATTCTCGACGACGTTTACGCCCATCTCCGAGAGCATCGACATGACGTCTTCGATTTGTTCGGACGCATACTGGTCCTGCGGAAGGACGCGGTTCAGTTCGTCGTAGGTGATGTAGCCCTTGGCTTTCGCCTGCGCGACCATCTTTTTGACATCGGCCTGGCTCATGTCGAGCATGGGACCCGATGCCTCGGCGTTTTCGGTTTCCTGAGTCTGCTGGTCGTCTTTGGGAGCCATTTGAGAACCTTTCAATCGCCGACAAGCATGTCAGGCGCCGGACCCGACCGAGTCCTGCGTTGGGGGCACATATGGGGGCAATACTGGCCGTTGCAAGCAGGCATTTCGAATCACAGTCCCTCGCCCGGATCCGCCGATTCGCAGTTAGATAGCTGATTCGGCCCCAACGATCACCATTGGCGACGGCATCATTGCTTGTTTTCTGCAGAGTGAGGCAGCACGCCGCGCTTGTCGCGACGCCACGTGCCGTCATCAAGCATCCGTTGCAAATCACTGCTTGGCGGACCATCCGCGGTCGAGGCTGAATCCGCTGTTGCCCTGGCATTGGCCGCGACCAGATCTTTGTGCGCCGCGCGTATTCCGGGAACAGCACTTCTGTCCTCGGATGCGGAGGCATCGCGGCGTGCCTCGCGTATCTCGGTGTCGAGACAGATCATCGCCTGGTGCCGAACCAGGGCTTCGGAAAGGACCACGGCGACCGTCGCGGGGTCACACCCGGCTCGTGCCAGCGGATGCGCCCTGGCCTGCGGGATCCGCTCAAGAACAGTGCGGGCGGGCTCACCGAGCCGATGCATCACATTGGCATCAAGCTCTGCCCCATCCACACCCGCGCTGAGGATACCGTCGCGGATCGCGGCGGTATCCGGAACCAGGAACGGTGTGTTCTCGAGCTGATCTTCGACCTGCTCCAACACATCCGGATTACGGAGCAGGATCAGCAGGATCGTCGCTTCCCGGATTCGGGTATCGTCCATCCCGCCGCCATTGCTGCGGGCCAGTCCTGAGTTGACGGTTTCGCGGACCGGCTTGGCTGGGCCGCGCGCGCCGCGTGTGCGTTGCCGCCCACCCGGAAACTGCGCGTTGTTGCTCGTCCTGCCCACGCTTTGCTGTGCCGTGGCACCCGAGGCCGGCGCGAAGAGTTGGGCACGCCGGGCCTTGAAATCAGCACCATAGTGGTTGCGGATGCCAGAATCCTGGATCCGATTCAGGAGTGCGCGCAGGCGTTGGTCGAGTGCCGCTTTGCGTTCCGGCGTATCAAGCGGAGCTTCGGCCACCTCGCGGTCCCAGATCATGTCGATCAATGGGCGCGCGCTGTCCAGCACCGCCTGCATCGCGGAAGAGCCCTGCGCCTTGATCAGATCATCCGGGTCCTGCCCCTGAGGCATCAGGCAGAAGCGCAGCGATTTCCCTGGTGTGAGCAACGGCAAGGCAAGATCAGCGAGCCGTTCGGCGGCGCGAAGGCCAGCCGTGTCGCCATCCAGCGCGATGACCGGTTCGTCCGCAAGCTTCCACATCATCGCAAGCTGGTGTTCGGTGATCGCCGTGCCGTTCGGGGCGACGGCATGGTCGAAGCCACCTTGCGCAAGGGCGATCACGTCCATGTAGCCTTCGGCGACGATCAGGCGCCCGGTCTTGCCCGCTGCCTCGCGTGCCGGGCCGTAATTGAAGAGAACGCGTGACTTGTCGAACAACTCCGTCGCCGGAGAGTTCAGGTATTTCGCCCGCGCATTCGGATCCATTGCCCGGCCACCGAACCCGATGCAGCGTCCGCGCGGATCCCGGATCGGGAACATCAATCGATTGCGGAAACGATCATAGGGTTGCCCGCCATCGTCAGGCTGAATCACCATTCCCGCGGCGATGGCCTCTTCCAAGATGCCCTTTTCACGGTACATGGCAGTCAGGTGCGACCGGCTCTCTGGCGCAAAGCCGATCTCGAACCGCTTCAGTGTCTCGGCCGTTAGTCCGCGCGCCGCCGCATAGTCGCGGACGCCTTGCCCGGCGGCGGCGCGGAACGCCAATCCGAAGGCCTGGACCGCCTGTTCCATGACATCGGCCAGCCGCTGAGCGCGGTCGCGCTTCTCCGCCGCATGCGGGTCGCGCGTCTGTTGAGGCATCTCGACACCGGCCTCGCGGCACAGGATCTCGACAGCTTCGATGAACGAGACGTTGTCGGTCTCCTTCACGAAGTTGATCATGTCGCCCTTCGCGTGGCAGCCGAAGCAGTAGTAAAACCCCTTGCGATCATCGACATGAAAGCTGGCGGTCTTTTCCTGATGGAACGGGCAGGGCGCCCAGAAATCGCCCTTCGCAGGGTTCGACTTGCGCTGATCCCAGATCACCTTGCGCGCCGCAATGTCCGAAATGGACAGGCGGTTGCGCAGGTCATCGAGGAATCCGGGGGGCAGGGCCATCCCGATACTATGCCTGCTCACCCGTTGAGGAACAAGCACAACATATGGTTATTCCCGTGATCCTCAGGGTGGGGATAACCCCACCCCCAGGTCCCTAATCGTGCTCAGGCGTTATTGGCCGGCGGCGGTGGCGTGGCCGCCGTGGCTACATTCGAGAAGTCCAGAAACGCATCCATATCCGCCTGCGTGATGCCAAGATCCTCCAGCGTCGCCTGATTGCTATCGGCTGCGACCGCCTTTGCGAACGCCTCGTCCGAGAGCCGGGTGACGGGAACCTGGCTGTTCGGCATGTACTTGCGCCAGGCGTGGAGCGACTTGAACATCTCGGACTGCCAGAACTTTCCTGTGCTGCTGACTCCGATCGTGTCCCCTGTCACCATAAGATACACTTCTCTTGTAGCGGGCAGAAACGCATCCGTGACCGCATCCTTCGACACGCTAGGCTGATGTACCAGGGGCGGCGCACCAACGTTGCCAGCGCGCGGTGCCAGGGCGTGCGCCATCTGGCGGACCCCCATCCGTTCCCGTTGGCCTTCATGCGGGAACAATTCGCCGACATTCTTGGTGACCGTCTCACGGGTTGCGTACGCGATGTTCACCGATTTCGACGTGCCAGCCTTGATGAAGCGTTGGCACAGAGCGACCGCGTTGCGCTTTGAGACGGTCCGCATCGCCATCAGGAATTCATAGTTTTCCATCGACTTGTTGAACTCGAAATGCTTCTTCAGGGCAGGACCGGTCAGGTTGCTGTCTGCCAGTGTGTAAAAGTCCTTTGCGTAGTAGAACGGACCAATCTTCAGCATGTTGCTGCGGTCTTTGGATTTTCCAAATGGCGGCATTGTCTCTCTCCAACCAGGGCATCCGATGCGGATGGGTTCTTCTTCTTGCCGAGCGCCGGGTCGAGATCCGGCCTCTTGGCGTCTCGGAGGGTTGGTCGCGGCGACACGGAAAAAGGTTCAGATCGAATTCAAAAAAATTGCGAGCACGTCGCGAGCATTCGTGATCGGCGCAGGCTAGGTGATTTCACGGAGTCGGCGTAAGCCATTGCGATGACCGACGCACCGTTGCAATCCACCACGTGGCTGCACCCGGATCCGCCTGAGCGGCAGCGCCCCTTCGCGACGCCAGCGGACACGGATGGCAAGCTGGATTGGGACAAGGTCACCCGTCTCGGCTGGCGTCCGGCCTGGGCAATACGGTCTCGTCGCGGTGCGTGGGCACCGTTTGTTGCGATGATCAGGGCGTTGTTTCGCCAAGGTCCATCTGACGGCGCAAAGCCGCCTCTGCGACCTCCCAATCGCGCGCCCGCGAAGTCGCATCAGGACAGTTCGGAAAGATCCGATCGATAAAATCCGCCCATGCGAAGTGGACCCGGGTCGCCTGGGGCAACCACTTTGCGGCACTTTCGATCTGCGTGACAGAGTCATCAATGAACCCCATCGGCGCTTGTGCCGCGTGCTGGAGCCAGGCGAGCGCCCGCCCCTTGCCGCCCTGATTGACCACCATCGGATAGGGGATGCCAAGCGCGTCGAGGTTCTGCCGACGCAGATCGGTCGCCGGGCGCGGCACGTTGGTCAGGATCACAATCTGAGCATGCGTCGACAGCCGCTCAAGCGCTCTCGCCCCGCCGGGAATGGCGCGTTGCTCAAGTGTTTGTTCGGCGAAAAACCTGCGGATCAGACCGATGCAGTCCTCGAACGGCAGCGGATCGCCCGACCCCTTGGGAAACATCGAACCTTCGAGCTGATAGGTGACGAGCCGCATCTCGAAGCCGATCGTCTCCATCCAGCGGGACAGGTGGTCGACGAAGACGACGAGGACCTCATCGACATCCACAGCAAGGAGCGGCCTGCCGGGGATGATCGGCACGGCACGCAATTGTTCCAACGTTTGCGGAGCGAGTCCGTCTTCGACGTCGGCTATGTTGATCATGTCCAATGCGGCAGGTCTCCGCCAGGCAGAGCCGCGCGGGCGCGCAGAGGCCGGTCGGGGGCCAGCCCGGCTTCTTCGCAGAACGCGATCAGCGCCGCCTCGTCTTGCAGAAGATGGTCAAGGACAAAGCCCAGGAACTCTGGATCGGATGCCCGCTCTCGAAGATCGCCAGGCGACAGACCGGCCGAGCCCAGAAACGCTTCGGCCCGCTCTGCGTCATTCGCCAACCATCCAAGCGCTTGCAAGGCTAGCGTCTCGGCAATCTCGCGGGGCAATGCTTGTACCTGTTCAGAGTGCATCTCGACTGTTAGACCCCTCTTGGATGGCGGACCCTTCGTGTTTGGACCGATTGCTCATCTGGCTTGTGAATGCGAGCAGATTCACGCTTTCTTCAACCTCGCCAGACTATCCATGATATTGCAGCGTCGGCAACGTTCGCATGGTTTTGACGAGTTGGATTGGTGACAAGAGTCGTGGGATCTTTGACTGACCCTGAATTTCGAACAGCTCTTTCGGGCATGTGCTGATGCCTGGACGTATTCTGATTGTCGAAGACAGTGCGACAAACCGTTTGATCCTGAAGACGCGGCTGGCTCAGTCGTATTATGACGTGATCGAAGCTGAGAACGGCGAACAAGCGCTCGACCTTGCCAAGTCTGGCAACCCCGATCTGATTTTGCTGGATGTCATGATGCCGGGCATCGATGGGTTTCAAACTTGTCGGCTGCTCAAGGCAGACTCGACGACCTTGCATATCCCGGTGGTGATGCTGACCGCTCTCGACAAACAATCGGACAAGGTCATGGGGCTGGAAGCGGGCGCCGACGACTTCCTGTCCAAGCCGTTCGAGGAAGTGGCCCTGATGAGCCGGGTCGCCTCACTCACCCGGATGAAGATGATGGTCGACGAGATCGCGCTTCGGGGCGAGGCGGGCAGCGGTGTGAGCCCGGCGGACATGCTCGAGATTTCCAGGGCGACGACATTTCCGGACAGCTCGGTCCTGGTCGTCAACGACGACAACGACGGTGCGCGCGACATGAGACGCGTGATCGAGCGCGACATCCGGTGCCGTGTCGAAGTAGCGGAGAGCGAGGACGATGCTCGCGCGGCAATCGATTTCCTGAGTATCGATGCCATCATTCTGGGCGAATCAATGCAAGGCGCCGATCCGTTGCGCCTGGGTGCAACCATCCGCGCCCGGCCCGAAACGCGGCAGTCAGCAACGCTTCTTGTGATCGCAGGCAACGATCTCGAACTCGCGACCAAGGCGCTTGAGCTTGGCTTCAACGACTATATTGCAGGGCCGGTGGATCTGGTCGAGCTGACAGCCCGCCTGCGCTCGCAGTTGCGGCGCAAGCACTACTCGGATCAATTGCGCGAGAACATGCGCACCACCATGGTGCAGGCCGTCACGGACTCCCTGACCGGGACGTACAACCGGCGCTATGCGAACTCTCATCTGACGTCGCTGATCGAAAAGTGCCGCGAGAAAGACACTGGTCTGGCCGTCATGATGCTAGACCTCGACCGGTTCAAGCGGATCAACGATACCTATGGACACGCTGCGGGCGATGCGGTGCTCAAGGAGTTTGCGCGCAGGCTGCAGGTCAACGTCCGGTCAATGGATCTCGTCGCCCGCATGGGTGGCGAAGAGTTCATGGTCGTGATGCCTGACGTGACACAGGATCTCGGGATCGAGATCGCCGAAAGAATTCGTGCGCAAACCGCCGATCCAACATTTGTGATAGATGACGCTGGCACATCCATCGATGTCACGGTTTCGATTGGATATGCCGTGCTGCGCGAGAATGAATTCCCCACCGATTTGCTGAAACGCGCGGATGACGCGCTCTACGACTCGAAGAATGGCGGGCGCAACCGCGTCACGCTATCGGTCAAGGCCGCCTAGCACGTTTCGGTCGCCATCGGGTTTCTGCATTCGAAAGCGCATGGAGCCACGCCCGTCGACCTGCGGCACTGCCGCCAATCGATTTTGACGCATCGCATGGTATGGCCGCGCCGGGCTTTGGAGCACGGCTGATGGAACTCAGAAACATCGCGATCATCGCGCACGTCGATCACGGCAAGACGACCCTGGTGGACGAGTTGCTGAAGCAATCCGGCGCGTTTCGGGAGGGGCAGGCGGTCTCCGAACGCGCGATGGATTCGAATGACCTGGAACGCGAGCGCGGGATCACGATTCTCGCCAAGTGCACATCGGTCACCTGGAAGGATGTGCGGGTCAATATTGTCGACACGCCGGGCCACGCGGATTTCGGGGGCGAGGTCGAGCGTATTCTCTCGATGGTCGACGGTGTCGTGCTGCTGGTCGATGCCGCCGAAGGCCCGCTGCCGCAGACCAAGTTCGTGACGTCAAAAGCACTGGCCCTGGGTCTGCGCCCGATCGTCTGTCTGATCAAGGTCGACAAGGCCGATGCCGAACCTGACCGTGCCTTGGACGAGGTCTTCGATCTTTTTGCGGCGCTTGGGGCAGACGACGAACAGCTCGATTTTCCATCGCTCTATGCGGCGGGCCGCGATGGCTGGGCGGATGCCGAGCTTGAAGGGCCGCGTGAGAACCTCGGGCCGATGTTCGACCTGATCGTCGAACATGTTCCGGCTCCACTTCAGACAAACAATAAGGAGCGCCCGTTCAGGATGCTGGCGACGACGCTCGAGGCGGATCCGTTCCTGGGCCGTATCCTGACCGGGCGGGTGGAAGACGGACGGCTTTCGGCGGGCGCGACCATCAAGGCGTTGTCGCGTGACGGAGGAGAGATCGAGCGGTTCCGCGTCTCGAAACTTCTGGCCTTTCGTGGATTGTCCCGGCAGCCGGTCGATCAGGTCGAAGCGGGCGATATCGTCGCGATTGCAGGCATGTCGAAGCCGACGGTCGCCGACACGCTCTGTGATCTCTCGGTCGACGAGGCCCTGCCGGCACAACCGATCGATCCTCCCACCATCTCAGTGACCTTCGGGATCAATGACAGCCCGTTGGCTGGCCGGGACGGCGACAAGGTCCAGAGCCGGGTGATCCGTACCCGTCTCATGCGCGAAGCCGAGTCGAACGTCGCAATCCGTATCACGGATACGTCGGGCGGCGAGGCATTCGAAGTTGCCGGGCGTGGCGAGTTGCAGATGGGTGTCCTCATCGAGAACATGCGCCGGGAAGGGTTCGAGCTTTCGATCTCGCGTCCGCGTGTTCTGTTCCGCGAGGAGGAGGGCAAACGGCTTGAGCCTATCGAAGAAGCAACGATCGATGTGGACGAGGAATACTCTGGTGTCGTCGTCGAAAAGCTCGCGCTTCGGAAGGGTGAGTTGGCCGAGATGCGCCCGGCTGGTGCCGGAAAGACCCGGATCGTCGCGCATGTCCCGTCGCGCGGTCTCATCGGCTATCACGGAGAGTTCCTGACCGATACGCGCGGGACGGGTGTGCTGAACCGGGTGTTCCACGGCTGGGCTCCGTACAAAGGCGCCATTCCAGGCCGCCGCCGCGGGGTCCTGATCTCGATGGAAGACGGCGATTCAGTTGCCTATGCGCTGTTCAACCTGGAAGACCGTGGGAAGATGTTCATCGGGGCGGGCGAAAAAGTCTATCAAGGCATGGTGGTCGGCGAGCACAGCCGGAACAACGACCTCGAGGTCAACCCGCTCAAAGGCAAGAAGCTGACCAACGTGCGGGCGTCCGGCAAAGACGATGCGGTCGTCCTGACGACACCCGTTCGGCTAAGCCTCGAGGAAGCGATCGCATACATCAATGACGACGAACTGGTCGAGGTCACGCCCCGGTCCGTTCGCCTCCGCAAACGCTATCTTGATCCGCACGAACGCAAGAGACAGGCCCGCGTTTCAGGAGAATAATCGCTTGCAATTTGCAAAAATCGTCGCATTATGCAAACAACATCTGTGGGTTGTTTGTCGCATTTTGCACTCGCTTGTGCAAAAACCTTTGCGTTTCAACAGCTTCTCAATTTGATCTAATTTGAGACAACCTCTAGTTGCCTGAAAAACAATGGGTTTTTGTAGTAGATTTGTCTCTTACTGATTTTTTTGCAGGATTCGTGCAGTTCTGGCCCGGACCTTGCTTAGATATCTGTACAAGCCAATCGGGCGAGTGCATCGGAGAGCAGATTATGAAACATCCTGTAGACGTACATGTGGGCCAACGCGTGCGGCAGCGGCGCTGGATGGTGGGTATGACCCAGCAGCAGCTCGGCAATAAGGTTGGCATCAAATTCCAACAGATCCAGAAGTATGAAACTGGCACGAACCGCATTTCGGCATCGCGCCTTTGGGACATCGCGGCAGCATTGGACGTGCCGGTGTCGTTTTTCTTCGAAGGCCTTGGCGCTGAAGGCGCAGAGCTTGCGATGTCGCATGGCGATATCCTGACCGACAAGGAAGCGCTGGACTTGGTGCGCGCGTACTACTCGATCCCCGAGACGCAGCGCCGCCGGCTCTTCGATCTGGCACGTGTCCTGAGTGACGCTGCCTGAATAGAATGCTTGCCGGACCAATTAGGTCCGATTGACTGAGGGGCGGTCCCGGCGCACACAGGCGATGCTTGTTGTGCGCCGGGACTTCTTCTTCATGACGAACCTACTTCAGTCAGACATCGAAAAATTCGTCGCGATTGCGCACAGGCTCGCTGACGCGGCATCGAACCAGACACTGGCGCACTTCCGTGCTCACGGTCTGACCACAGATAACAAGCAGATGGGTCCCGGCTTCGACCCCGTGACCGAGGCAGATCGCGGTGCCGAGGCAGCAATGCGCGCGATCCTGGCCGAGGAACGCCCGGATGACGGCGTCTTCGGAGAAGAGGAAGCGCGCACGCACGGCACCTCCGGCCTGACTTGGGTGCTGGACCCAATCGATGGCACGCGCGCCTTCATCAGCGGCGTTCCGCTTTGGGGAACCCTGATCGCGCTGGATGATGGCGCGCAGGGACGGATCGGTGTCATCGAGCAGCCGTATCTGCGTGAGCGCTTGACGGGTGTGACAGGGACGCAAAACGCCGCCTATCTCGATCGTCCGGAAGGCCGGATACCGCTGTCGGTGCGCGCGTGCCAAGCACTGTCCGAGGCGACGATGATCACGACTGATCCGTTTCTCTTCGCGGACGATGAGTGGAGCGCGTTCCAGGCGTTGCGGGAGCATGTGCGGCTGATCCGCTACGGCACCGATTGATACGGGTATGCATTGCTTGCGATGGGACAGGTCGATCTGGTCGTGGAGACGGGTTTGCAGGCCTATGATATCGCGTCCCACGTTCCGCTGATCACGGCTGCGGGCGGGATCGTCACGGCTTGGGACGGCGGCGATTGCCGTTGGGGCGGGCAGGTGGTTGCCGCAGCATCAGCCGAAGTCCACGCGCAGGCCTTGGAGATCCTTGCCCCGTTCGCGCAGAGTCCCGTCGCAGCCAAGGCCTGACAAGCAGGTCTTACGCGGGCGTTCGGCGCGGTAAGGTGTTGCCGTCCAGGAAGTTGTCGATCGCGGTCCATGCGAGGCGCCTTATCTTCGGCGCCTCGATCAGCAATTCGTGTTTTCCGTCCTCGATGTTGGCCAGGCGCGACCCCGTGCGCTCTGCATGATTGCGGACAGCATCGGCGTCGACGACTTCCTCTTGCCGGCCGACCATGAACATCATCGGAAGATCCGGGGCGTCAAAGGATCTCGCGGCACGGATGGCATGGTCCGAGGCTGCAAACCAGCCGAGCGTCGGCACCGCGATCGCAGACTCGGGATGCGTTCGCGCCGTCTCGACCATCCAGTTGAAGACGTCTGCATCCTGGGTCAAAACATTGTCCGTAGCGTCGGCTGTCAAAACGTAAGGCGTGTCGACGTCGCCGAACGGCGGCCAGCTTTGGTCTTTGCCCAGCGCCATACCAATTCGCATGGTCAGGCAGGCCGCGATCCGCATCGGCGTACTCATGTGAATTCCAAGCATTGGCGCGCAGAAGATAGCAGCCCTGACTGTCTTCGCGATGTCGGGGCGGTTCAGCGCGTGCAGCCCGATGCAACCGCCCATGGAGTGACAGACCAACAGGCGCGGTCCCGTCAAAGCTTCGGCCGCATCGCTCGACAGCAAGGCGTCGAGATCCCGCTGAAACTCTTTGAAATCGCCAACATGGCCTTTCAGCCCAGGATCGGCCTGTCGGCTGGAGAGGCCCTGTCCGCGCCAGTCCAGACTGAGAACAGAGAAGCCGCGCCTCACAAACTCCGCCGCCGGGATCGAGGCTTTCTCAAGATACTCGGTCCGACCTGTCAGAAAGATGACATGGCCGAGTGCTTCGTCGGCTTGCCAAAGAGCGGCGCGCAGACGAATCCCGGCCTCTGGCTCGAGCCAAAATACCCGGTCAGGTGCCGCCCCGGATGGCGGCAGCGGCAGATGATCCGGCGCCGCCAATCGTTCAGCTCAAAAGCGAGCCAAGCTTCATCGCAACGCTCATGTCGCCGTCGATTTTGATCTTACCGGTCATGTAGGCAGCCGTTGGATCGAGTTCGCCCTCAAACAATTCCTTGAAGACGTCCGGGTCGGCCGAAATCGTGCAGTCGGCATCGGCGTCGTCGGTGTGCACCTCGCCGTCAGCGATACGGATCACACCTTCGCCGTTCAGCTCGAACTTCACCGATCCGTCAAATCCGCCGCCGCTGACTTTCTCGCGTAGTGCCTCGGCCGCCGCGTCAACGAGTGCGCTCATGGCTCTCTCCCATATTTGTGTCACACGCTATCTTTGCACGGGTAACGCAGCGGACTATGTTTGAGCAATGAAGGATCGCATGATTTTTGCGGGTGTCGTCGCGGCAGCCCTGTCGGGATGGACAGCTTCCGCAGCACAGTCCGACACCTTGCGGGTGCAACAGGCGCCCGAGCAACTCCCGCCCATCGCTCCGCTCGTCCCCGAAGAACCGGCGGAAGGCGGTCCCGAGGTCGACGACGTGCCGTTCCTCGCGCCCGATGCAACCGATGCCGCCCGCATGGCGCATCTCGATCAGTTGTTCGGACG